>QHCD01000037.1:48214-88846 GCA_003244255.1 Pseudonocardiales bacterium
CTTCGACCGCCGCTTCCGCCCGACGTCCAACCGCAGTCGCGAACGCTGGCAGCGCATCGCGCTGGCCCAGCGTCAGGGCGAATCGATGCCACCGATCGATGTCTACCGGATCGGTGACCTGCACTTTGTCCGCGACGGTCACCACCGCGTCTCCGTGGCGCATGCGCTTTCGCAGACCACTCTCGAGGCGTACGTCACGGCCGTAAACACTCGGCTGTCGATCTCCGGTGTGCGCAGCCGTCGCGACCTGGTGGTCAAGAGCTACGAGCGGGTGCTCGCGGATCGGGTACCACTGCCCGGGGCGCAGCGCGCGAGCCTCGTCGCGTCCGACCCCTGGACCTACGCCGAGCTCGGTGAGGCCGTCGAGGCGTGGGGCTGCCGGGCGATGCAGGACGAGGGTCGGTTCCTGGATCGTCGGGAGATCTCGCGCCGCTGGTACGACGAGGAGTTCCGGCCTGTGGTGCACATGCTGCGAGACGCCGATCTGATCGGGCGGCGGACTGACTCCGAGGCCTACCTGCGCGTCGCGACCGAGCGGTATCGCCTGATCCGCACACACGAATGGAGCGACGACATCATCGCCCGGTTGCGGGACCTGCTGGCCTGACCGGCGGCGTGCCGGCGCCGGGGCCCCCGCCGAGTTGATCATGCGGTTTCGGGACGCAATAACGGCGTGTCGCGTCCCGAAGGTGCATGATCAACATCTGGGTCGAGCGCTGCGCCCTGAGGCGGGTGCACCGACCCCGGGGGTCAGTCCTCCGTCCTGCCCGTGGTGTCCGCTGCGTGCTGGCCGGTGCTCACCTGCGCCGAAGCGGCCGTGAGGTTGTCGCCGTTCTGCGGGTCGAAGATCTGCACGTTGGCCGGGTCGAACCACACCGACAGGGACTCGCCCTCACGGGCGCCCGTGTTCGGGTCCAACCGGGTCACCAGCTGATCCACGGCAGCCGCGTCGACGCTGCCCGAGTCACGCGCCAACTCCTCGAGCTCCGCGGTGGTGGCTCGTTCGCCCTCCAGTGTGAAGTAGGCGAAGACGTCGGAACCCATCGACTCCAGCACCTCGACCGTTCCGTCGAAGGTGACCCCAGGGTGGGAGCTGTCGATTAGAGCCGCATCCTCGAAGTGCTCGGGGCGCAGCCCGACGATCACCGGACCCTCGCCAGAGCGCGCCTGCAGTGCCCGGCGGTGGTTGTCGTCGAGAGGAATACTGCCCAGAGCGCAGATCAGCGCGTCGTTCTCCACCGTCGCCGGCAGGAAGTTCATCGACGGCGAGCCGATGAAACCGGCGACGAACAGGTTGCGTGGCGTGTCGTAGAGCTCCTTCGGCGTCCCCACCTGCTGCACGATCCCGCCCCGCATGACGACGACGCGGTCGCCCAGCGTCATCGCCTCGGTCTGGTCGTGCGTGACGTAGACGGTGGTCGTGCCGAGCCGTCGCTGCAGGCGCGACACCTGGGTGCGCATCTGCACGCGTAGCTTCGCGTCGAGGTTCGACAACGGCTCGTCCATCAGGAAGGCCTTCGGGCTGCGCACGATCGCGCGGCCCATTGCGACCCGCTGGCGCTGGCCGCCGGAGAGGTTCGAGGGCTTGCGGTCCAGGTGCGCCGTCAGCTCCAGGACTTCAGCGGCCTCCTCGACCTTCTGCCTGATCGTCGCCTTGTCGACCTTGGCGAGCTTGAGCGGGAAGCCCATGTTCTCCCGCACGGTCATGTGCGGGTAGAGCGCGTAGCTCTGGAACACCATCGCGATGTCGCGATCCTTGGGCGCCTTGTTGTTGACGACGTCGCCGCCGATGCGCAGCTCGCCATCGGTGATGTCCTCGAGCCCCGCGATCATGTTCAGCGTCGTCGACTTCCCACACCCGGACGGTCCGACGAGGATGATGAACTCGCCATCAGCGATGGTGAGATCCACGGCCTGCACTGCCAGCGCGCCGTCGGGGTAACGCTTGGTGACGCCGTCGAGAACGATCTCGGCCACGGTGGCTCCTCTGACTCTGGCTCCGGGCTCGCGCCCGTCGCACTACCCTTTTACGGCGCCGGACGTGAGCCCGGCGACGATACGACGCTGGAAGAACAGCACGAAGATGATGATCGGGACGGTGATGACGACCGCCGCGGCGGCGATGGCCCCGGTCGGCGTCTGGAACGACGACAGCCCGGTGAAGAAGCCCAATTCGGCGGGCACGGTGCGCGAGGCGGTGGTCGAGGTCAACGAGATCGAGAACAGGAAGTCGTTCCAGCAGAAGATGAAGATGAGGATCGCCGTGGTGAAGATTCCGGGCATGGCGAGCGGCGCGATCACCTGCCGAAATGCCTGCGCCGGGGTTGCGCCGTCCATCTTGGCGGCTTTCTCCAGATCCCACGGGATCTCCCGGAAGAACGCAGAGAGCACGTAGATGCCCAGGGGGAGCGAGAACGTCATGTACGGGATGATCAGACCCGGCCAGGTGTTGAACAGGTGCAGCCCGCGCTCGATTGAGAACAGCGGACTCACCAGCGAGATCTGCGGGAACATCGCGATCAGCAGCGCCATGCCGATGAGCAGCCCCTTACCCGGGAAGCGCAGCCGCGCGATCGCGTAGGCCGCCATGGTCGCGAGCGCCACGGCGATGACGGTCGAGATGACGGCGATGCCGATCGAGTTGACCAGAGCGTGGACGAATTCGCCGAGCTTGAAGATCCCTCGGTAGTTCTCCAGCGTCCACTGCGTCGGCCAGAAGCTGCCGCCGTCGGTCGCGATGTTCGCTGGCACCTTGAACGACAGCGAGACGAGCCACCACACCGGGAAGAGGGCCCAAGCGATGACGGCGAGGTTTGCGATTCCCCAGCCGGACTTCTGCGCGCCCGTGGCGGCCATCAGGCTCTCCCTCCGAGGTCAGAACCTGGCGTTGCGGTGCCAAAGAGTCTGATGAAGATGAACGCGATGATCGCGACACAGATGAAGATCAGTACCGAGATCGCTGAGCCGATTCCGAGGTTGAGCGCAGTGAACAGGTTGTCGTAGCCCAGGATCGACACCGACCCGGTGTTGTGGCTGCCGTTGGTCAAGGCGTAGATGTTGTCGAAGATCCGGAAGGCATCGAGGCTCCGGAACAGCAACGCCACCAGGATCGCAGGCTTCATCAGGGGCAGCATGATCGTCGTGAAGCGCTGCCATGCCGACGCGCCGTCGACCCGGGCGGCGTTGAGCAGGTCGTCGGGCACCAGTGCGAGACCGGCCATCAGCAGCAGGGCCATGAACGGCGTCGTCTTCCAGATCTCGGCCAGGATGATCAGCGCGATTGCCTGGAAGGTGTGCACGAGCGGCGTGCCGCCCGTGAGGTGTTGGAGATAGCCCTGGCCGGGCGTCCAGGCGTACTGCCAGCCGAAGCCTGCCGCGATCGTCACGATGCCGTATGGCACCAGGATCGCGGTGCGAACGGACCCGCGACCGAACAGCGTGCGATGCATGACCAGGGCGAGCCCCATGCCGAGGACGAACTCGATAGCCACGGAGATGACCATGATCAACATGGTCACCAACAGGGCGTGCCACCAGTACGACGACTTGAGCACCGTCGCGTAGTTCTGCAGACCGATGAACTTGGAGTCCTGTGGGAACCGCAGGTCGTAACGCTTCAGCGACAGGTAGATCGCGTAGATGATCGGATACGCCGTCACGAGCAACATCACGATCACGGCGGGCGCGCACAGCATCCAGCCAAGGCGCCGCTCCTCCCGGGCGCCGTCGGTCGCCTGGACGGCTGCCGCCGGCGCAGCGCCGCCAGTTTGCGGCTCCGCGACGGTCTGGCGGACATCACTCATCGCTGACCCGCTTCGGTCGATTGCCGCGATCTCATGGCACGAGTCCCTTCGAGTTCAGGGCGTCGGAGATCTGAGACTTCAGGGTTGCGAGCGCCTGCGTCGGATTGATGCTGTTTGGTGGCGACAACGCGTGCTGGATCGCGATCGACACGCTCTGGTAGGCGGGGGTCTTGGGTCGCACCGACGCCGCCTGCAGCTGGGTGAAGATCAATTTGTAGAAGGGGTACATCTTGACGAAGTCTTTCGCCGGGTTGGTATAGACGCTCTTCAGGGTCGGCGGCAGGCCACCTTGGGTCGCACCGACCAGCTGGTTCGGCTTGTCGGCGAGGCAGGTCGCCGCGGCGAACGCCAGCGCGCTGTGCTTCGTGTACTTGCTGATGGCCAGGTCGATGCCGCCGATCGTCGAGTGGGCCGACTGGCCCTTGACCAGGCTCGGGAACGGGGCGTACTTGAAGTGGTCCTTCAGCGGACCGGCCTTACCGCTCGGAGCGATCGCCGCCTTGGGGTTGTCGGACTGCATCGACGGCCACACGTAGGGATAGTTTATCTCGAAGGCGGCGTTACCGCCCTCCATCGCGAGTCGTCCCGTGTCCTCCATGAAGTTGGAGAGGGACGGATCCGCCGCAGATGACTTCCCGAGGTTCGCCATCGTCTGCAACGCCGTGACAGCCTGCTGGCCGAGCGCCACAGATGTGCTGGCTTTGTTGAGGATGCTCCCCCCGGCGCTGGCGACCATCGAGTTGAACCAGACGGTCAGGCCCTCGTACTGGGCACCCTGCTCCTCGATGTAGTGCGGGTAGACCGCGTTGGGCTTATTGGTAAACTTCTTCCCGGCGAGCGCCTGGGCCTCGCTGATCATTGCCTGCCACGTCGTCGGCGGCGTTTTCACCAGGTCGTCTCGGTACCACAGCAACTGGGTGTTCGAGTTGTAGGGGATGGCCACGACCTTGCCGTTCCAGGTTGCGGTCGCGAGCGGTCCGGCGAGCTGGTCTTTCTTCGCGGCCGCCTCGTTCGCGCCCTCCCAGGGCTGGATCCAGCCGGCCTCGGCGAACTCGGCCTCCCAGGTGACGTCGAGCCCCATGATGTCGACGCTGGAGTCGCGTGCCGCTGACCGTCGCACCAGCTGCAGGCGCTGCTGGTCGGCGGCGGTCGGGAGCTTCACGTAATCGATCTTGTACTTGCCGCCGGACTGCTTGGTGCAGCTATCCGCGTTGGCCTGGGTCGCGGCGGCACTGCCCGGCTGGTCGTAGAGGGTGATGCTGACCGGGCCGGTCGAGCTACCGCCGCCGCAGGCTGCGAGCAGTGACCCTCCGACCGCCAGTGCAGCGATGGATGCCGCCCGCCGCCGCCCGACCATCGTCCGAACGCGATTACCTAGGCTCCGCGCCACCGTCGCTCCCTTCACCGCACCGCACCCCACTACCGGCCGGGCCCAACCACTAGCCGGCTCGAGGGCAGTGGGAACGCCGTAACATCCACCGTCTCGACTCCACGGAACGTACGCACGCGGGCTGCACAGCGCAACCGACACGACGAGGGATCGCGACTCCCGGACCCGTTCGCCTACCCGAGCCGTCGAGCGGACTCTTGTCGATCCGGCGGGTCATTGCCGGGACGAGACCGTCTGCGACACGCCGGCCGACACGCTGGAAACCATTGCCTGGCAAGGGAATCGCGCTACACCGCTGACCTGCGCATCCGTCGTCCGGGAACCTTTCTGGGAGGTGAGCGGCGGTTGAACGGTCGGTGTCCGGGCGGCTATCGTCACGCCCGTCTCGCAGTGAGCAAACCGCCGAGACCGCCGACGACACACCAGCACGACCCGCATCCCAATCGCCCGCCAACCCGGTCGCGCCACCGGAAGTACGACGTGATCACTGCCCGCCGAGCCGGACCAGCGCACCCCACGGCGCGCTCGCCAGTCCGGTAGGCGACGTACTAGGGGATGCCGTCGGCGAGAGGCGCGCCGCAGGGCCTGACCGGTGGACCAGTAGACAACGACTCGGGCGCCCGCTGCCAGCGGGTGACTGGTCGGTCCGAAGGTCCGCCGGGCCCTGCGGCACCCACGGTGATCGTCGGCACCGCCTGTGGCCGCACGGCATCGCCGGTACCCCCCCGCCAACCGGCCCCGCCAACCGGCCCCGCCAACCGGCCCAGCCAACCGGCCTAGACTCGCCACAGCCGTCGATCCCGTGACGAGACGGAGGCCAACCGAGTGCTGGGCGAGTCGTCGCGAATCGAGCGCGGCCGGTGGTCCGGCGCGCAGCGGTGGTCTGGAATGCAGTGGCTGGCCGCGCTGGCGGGCGGGCTGCTCCTGGTCCTCGCGTTCCCGCCGTACGGCTGGTGGCCGCTCGCTCCGGTGTCGGTGGCGTTCTTCAGCCTCGCCGTGCACGGCCGCCGCGCGCGGACCGGCGCGCTGATGGGCCTGGTGTTCGGGCTCGCATTTTTCGCGCCGTTGCTGCGCTGGACGGCGACGTATGTCGGCACTGTCGCGTACCTGCTCGCCGTCCTCGAGGCGGCGTTCATCGTGCTGCTCGGTGCCGCGCTGCCGCAGATCCAGCGGCTACCCGGCTGGCCGGTGTGGGTCGCATGCGCGTGGGTGACCGAGGAGGCGCTCCGGGATCGGCAGCCGTTCGGCGGGTTCCCGTGGGGCCGACTCGCGTTCAGCCAGCCGAATGGACCCTTGCTGCCGTTCGTGACCGTCGGCGGTGCGCCGCTGCTGACGTTCGTCGTCGCGCTCACCGGCGCGATGGCGGTCTGGTTGGTCCTGCGGGTCGCGGCGGTCTGTCGGGTAGCGGCGCCGACCGCGAGCCACGGTGCGATCGCCGCAGCGGTCGCTGCGCTGATGGGCGTGCCGGTGGTGGGGCTGCTGCTCGGCACAGCGGTCCACGACGGCGCCCGCTCGCCGCGGGTGACGGTCGCGGTCGTGCAGGGCAACGTGCCCCGGCTCGGGCTGTCCTTCGACGCCCAGCGCGCGGCCGTGCTCCGCAACCACGTCCAGGCGACGCTCGCGCTGGCCGCCCGGATCGATGCCGGCGAGGCGCGCAGGCCGCGGCTGGTCATCTGGCCGGAGAACTCGTCTGACATCGACCCGCTGCGCAATCCCGACGCGGGCGCGCTCATCACGTCTGCTGCCCGTGCGGTCGGAGTGCCGATCCTCATCGGCGCCATTCTCGACGGTCCGGGCGAGCACGTGCGCAATGCCGGCATCGTGTGGGATTCGGCGACCGGGCCGGGCGCCACCTACATCAAGCGGCACCCGGTGCCTTTCGGCGAGTACATGCCGCTGCGCTCACTCGCCCGCAAGGTCACATCGAAGGCGGATCTGGTGCCCACCGACATGCTGGCCGGCCGCGCGCCGGGCGCGCTGCGGATCGGTGGCATCACGATCGGCGACGTCATCTGCTTCGAGGTTGCGGAGGACTCGCTGGTCCACGACGACATCACTCACGGCGCACAGCTGCTCGTCGTGCAGACCAACAACGCGACGTTCGGTCACAGCGACGAGAGCCCACAGCAACTCGCGATGGCCCAGATTCGTGCGGTTGAGCACAACCGCAGCGTCGTCGTCAGCTCGACGAGCGGGATCAGCGCCGTCATCGGACCCGACGGCACTGTTCGGCAGCGTTCTGGCATCTTCACGGCGGCGACGTTCGACACGTCCGTGTCGCTACAGTCCGGGCGCACGCTCGCCGACCGGCTCGGCGCGGCACCTGAGTGGGTCCTCACCGCGATCGGAGTCGGCAGCCTGCTGCTCGCCGTAGCGATCCGGCGGCGATCGGCGGCGGCCGAGGCCGGCGAGCCGGTCCCGGCGCCGCTCGAGCGGGAGCCCGCGTGAGGACCTCCGCCGAGCCACTCTGTTCCGGCGAGGCGGCGGTGAGCACCGCCGAGCCACTCTGTTCCGGCGAGGCGGCGGGAGGCCCGCCGAGCGAGGCGGCATGAGCACCCTCGAGCGCGTCCTGGTCGTCATCCCCACGTACGACGAGATCGAGAACATCGAACCGATCCTGCGCCGGCTGGCCGAGGCCGTGCCCGCCGCGCACGCACTGGTCGTCGACGACGCCAGCCCTGACGGCACCGGCGAGCTGGCCGAGAAGGTGGCGGCCGGGGACGACCGCGTCCACGTCCTGCACCGATCCGGCAAGGCCGGCCTGGGTGCCGCGTACCTCGCCGGATTCAAGTGGGCGCTCGACCGCGACTACGACGCCGTCGTCGAGATGGACGCCGACGGCTCGCACGCCCCGGAGGAGCTGCCGCGGCTGCTGCGCGCGCTGGACGGCGCGGATGTCGTGATCGGTTCGCGGTGGGTCGACGGCGGCGAGGTGCGCAACTGGCCGCGCTCGCGGCTGCTGCTGTCCCGTGGTGGCAACCTCTACGTCCGCGCCGTGCTGCGGATCCCGGTCCGCGACGCCACGGCGGGCTTCCGTGCGTATCGCTCGCCCGTGCTGCGCCGACTCGGCCTCGAGCACGTCACCTCGCAGGGTTACTGCTTCCAGGTCGACCTCGCCTGGCGAGCGGTGCGAGCGGGGCTGCGGGTCGTCGAGGTGCCGATCACGTTCGTGGAGCGCGTGCGCGGCGCCAGCAAGATGGACACCGCGATCGTCACCGAGGCCCTCTGGCGGGTCTCGTGGTGGGCGGTCTGCGACGCCGCCGCCCGGCTGCGGCATCCGTCGCTCGGACGGGCCGCCGGACGCGTCGGCCGTACGGTACGGCGCCGATGACACCGGCCGCGTCGCTCGCGATCGGGCCCATCCGGGTCTGGCCGCCGGTCGTCCTCGCGCCGATGGCCGGTGTCACGGACGCGCCGTTCCGTGCACTCTGCCGCGAGTACGGCGCCGGACTCTACGTCAGCGAGATGATCACCGCACGCGCCGTCGTCGAAGGCAACCCGAAGACTCGACTGATGACCAGCTTCGCGGTGGGGGAGACCCCGCGCAGTCTGCAGCTGTACGCCGTGTCGCCGACGGTCGCCGGCGAGGCAGTCCGCATCCTGGTGGAGCAGGACCGAGTTGACCATGTCGACCTCAACTTCGGCTGCCCGGTCCCGAAGGTCACCCGCCGCGGGGGCGGTGCGGCGCTGCCGTGGAAGGCGCCGCTGTTCGCCGCGATCGTCAGCGCCGCGGTGCGTGCGGCCGGCCCGGTTCCGGTCACCGTCAAGTTGCGGCTCGGGATCGA
Organism: Pseudonocardiales bacterium; assembly: GCA_003244255.1. Taxonomy (GTDB): domain Bacteria; phylum Actinomycetota; class Actinomycetes; order Mycobacteriales; family QHCD01; genus QHCD01. The sequence goes on from QHCD01000037.1 coordinate 57,193, forward strand.
CGACGACCACCCGACCTACCTCGATGCCGGCCGGATCGCGGCCGACCAGGGCGCCGCTGCGGTGGCCCTGCACGGCCGGACCGCCGCGCAGCACTACTCCGGCACTGCGTCGTGGGCGCCGATCGCCGAGCTGGTCGCCGCCTTGTCGGTGCCGGTGCTCGGTAACGGCGACCTGTGGACCGCCCGCGATGCCCTGCGGATGCTCCGTGAGACCGGCTGCGCCGGCGTCGTCGTCGGCCGCGGGTGCATGGGCCGCCCGTGGCTGTTCGGCGAGCTCGCGGCCGCGTTCGACGGCAGCCCGGCGCCGGCGCCGCCGGGCCTGCACGACATCGCCCGGATCATGCGGCGGCACGCGCAGCTGATGGTGCAGTGGAAGGGCGAGCACGGCATCGTTGACTTCCGCAAGCACGCCGGCTGGTACACGAAGGGCTTCGCGGTCGGCGGCGGTGTGCGCGCCCGGCTGGGCCGGGTCGCATCGCTGGCCGAGCTTGACGACGTACTCAGCGCACTCGGCCCGGACCAGCCCTACCCGCCCGGCATCGCCGAGGCGCCGCGCGGGCGCACGACCGGCGCGCCACGCCGGGTCGCCCTCCCGGACAGGTGGTTGGACGACCGGGACGCCGCGACGGTCGATGATGAGGCGCTGCTCGCCGTTTCGGGAGGTTGACGGCCCGCTCAGGCGCTCTTGCGTCCGGCCTTGCGTCCGCGGAGCAGCTCGAGCCGCTCGGCGAGCACTTCCTCGAGGTCGGCGATCGAACGCCGCTCCATCAGCATGTCCCAGTGCGTGCGCTGCGGCTTCGTTGCCTTGGACTGCTCGGCGTGGCCTTCGGTCAGGGTGCCGATGCTGCCGTCGAGACGGCATTCCCAGCTGTAGGGGGGTTCGGCTTCACCGGACATCGGCACGGTGAAGGTGTGGCCCTTGGGGCAGCTGTATTCGATCTCTCGGCGCGGCGCGAGCTCTGTGTTGCGGTCGGTTTCGTAACTTACGGATCCGAGTCGGCTACCGCGCAGGGTGCGTTCGGCCATCAGGTGTATCCCTCCCCCTGAGGGTTGCGGTGCTCGATTCGTCCAACGGGCGAAGCGGGCGGAAGATTCCCCGAACGACGTTGCGGACCGTCCCTCGCACACGCATACGCCGGTTCGAAGCGTCCGGTTCATCGGCTGTCTGATATGACGCCGTCACGGCGTCGCAGGTTGCGCCGGGCGGCGGAGTCGGTCACGGGTGCCACGCGCCGCGGGAGATCAACGCCTCGCGCAAGGTCTCCAACTCGTCGGTCATGATGCCGTCGACGCCGAGGTCGAGCAGCCGATGGATCTCCGTTGTCGTGTCGATGGTCCACACGTGCACCTGCACCTGCGCCCGGTGCGCGGCCGCGACGAACCGGTCGTCGACCAACGGGATGCGCCGGGCGCCCACGGGGACCTGCGCGCACGGTGCAGCGGGCCGTCCCGACCGCCCGGCGTACGACGAGAGCCGCAGGCTGAGCACGCCACGGGGGCCGAGAGCCGTGCACAGTCGCGGCCCGCCCGCGGCGCGCACGCGGGCGATCCGCGATTCGGAGAAGGCGGCGACGCAGACGCGATCGATCGCTCCGGCGCGTCGGATCACCTCTAGCAGCGGCGGGATCGCGCTGGCCGCCTTGACGTCGACGTTCACCCGCACGTCGGGCCAGCTGTCGAGCAGATCCGCCAGGGTCGGAATCGGCGCCACGCCGGCGATCCGCGCACCGGCCACTTCGGTGTAGGGAAGGCTGCGGATGACGCCGGTGCGGTCGGTGGCCCGGTCGAGGGTCGCGTCGTGGAAGGCGAGCACGACGCCGTCGACTGTCGCGCGGACGTCGGTCTCGAGGTAGCGGTACCCGAGCCGGACCGCCCGCTCGAAGGCGATCATCGAGTTCTCCAGACCCGCCGCGGCGCCACCGCGATGCGCGAAGGCGAGCGGCATCGGCCCGTCGAGGAACGCGAATCTCGGACGCACCGGGGCCACCCGGGCAGTCTGCCGGCCGCCGCGCCGGCGGTCTCCGGTGAGGTCTGCTCCGCACCCGCCGGCGAAAATCAGCCCAGCACCGCGGAGCTCGGCTTGGCCGGTTCGGACGAGCCGGCCGGGGTCGACGCCGACCGCAGCGCCGTGGCGCAGACGGTGGCCGCGCACAGCATGATCCCGGCGGCGACGACGGCGACGACGTGCATGCCGGCGCCGATCAGCAGCAGCCGGCGCCGGCCGATCCGGTCGCCGAGCGAGCCCATGGTCAGTAACAGGCCGCACAGCACGAACCCGTAGATATCGAAGATCCACAGCTGCTCGGTGGTCCTCGGAGCGAGGCTGGTGCTGATGAACGGGACGGCGAAGTACAGGATCGAGACATCCATCGAGACGAGGAGCAGGGGTAACGCGAGGATCGCCAGTGCGGTTGATGCCCGAGCACGATGACCCGCAGCACGGCGGCCCGCACGACGACCGCCCGCACGACGACCGCCCGCAAGGCGACCGCCCGCACGACGGCGTCCCGATACCGGCGTACCTGCGCGAGCTCTGGTACGGCGGGGATTCCGGGCGGTCGGGCGCACAGCGAGGGCCCAAGCGCAGCATCGACATCCACGCGATCGGGGCCGCGAGCGTCCGGCTCGCTGACCGGTCGGGGCTGGGCGCGGTGTCGATGCGGGCGGTCGCGACCGCGCTAGGCGTGACGACGATGGCGCTCTACCGCTACGTCGCGTCCAAGGACGAGCTGGTCAAGGTGATGTTCGATGCCGCGTACGGCGCCCCGCCGCTCGAGCACAGCACATCGTCGAGCTGGCGCCCGCGCATGGCGGCATGGGCACACGCCAACCGGACGGCTCTGCTCGCGCACCCGTGGCTGTTGCAGGTGCCGATCGACGAGCCGCCGCTACAGCCGAGCCAGATCGCCTGGATGGAGCAGGGTCTCGACGCGTTGGCCGCCACCGGACTCGATGAGCAGGTCAAGCTCTCCTCGATGCTGCTCGTCGACGTCTACGTGCGCGGCCAGACCCAGCTGGCGCTGGGTTTCGAGGCCGGTGACACCGACGACGACCCCGGAGTGCTCTACGCGCGGCGACTCGCCGCGCTAGTCGATCCCGAACGGTTCCCGCGCATCGCCGATGCGCTCTTCTCCGGCGCGCTCGAGGACGACGACTCGGACTTCGCCACCGACGAGTTCGCCTTCGGGCTCGACACCATCCTCGACGGAATCGGGGCGCGCATCGCCGCGCGCAGGTGATCCGAGCGCGGCGGTCGGAAGGGTTACGCAACTGACGCACAGGCGGAGGCCGACGGTAGGGTGACCAACCGCACTCGATCATTGGAGGCGTGGATGTCCGGCGAACCGTCGTACCTCGAACTCGGTGTTCCCGACGTCGCGGCAGCGAGCCGCTTCTACGGACGGCTGTTGGGCTGGTCGCTGCCGGAGACCGGAGGCCAGGTGGACACGCCGAGCCTCGACGTCGGAGTGCACGGCTCCGATCCTGAACGGCACTTCCAGGTCTTCTTCGACGTCGACGACGTCGCGGCAAGCCGCGCCGTCCTCGCGGATCTTGGCGGCGAGGTGATCGGCGACGTGCACGACGAGGGCTCGTTCGGCCGCTTCATCGAATGCAAGGACGATCAGGGCGTGCGCTTCGGACTGCGCAGCCGTCCGTAGCCGCCGCATGCCGACGTCGCTGTCCGGCGCTCGCGTCGTCACACCGGGCGGCGTGCTCGATCCAGGCTGGATTCGCCTGCGGGGCAGCATGATCGGCGACGTCGGAGCCGGTCGGGTTGACGACGGCGTCACGCTGGATGGCCACTGGGTGCTGCCCGGGTTCGTCGACCTGCACATGCACGGCGGCGGCGGTCACGACGTCGCGACGTCGACCGCCGAGTTGCGCGGCGCCGTGGACTTCCACCGCAGCAGGGGTACGACGTCGACGCTGGTGTCGTTCGTCGCGGCGCCCGTCGACCGGCTGTGTACGCAGCTGTCCTGGGTCGCTGGCCGGCCCGCTGGCGGCGTGCTGGGCAGCCATCTGGAGGGACCGTTCCTCGCCGAATCACGCCGCGGTGCGCAGAATCCCGACCATCTGCGGGAGCCCGATCTCGGCGTCGTGCGCGAGCTGCTCGGGGCGGCGGGGGGCACGCTGCGGGTGATGACCGTCGCGCCCGAGCTGCCCGGCGCACTGGACGCGATCGAGCTGCTCCTCGAATCGGGCGTGATCCCCGCCATCGGGCACACCGATGCCACCTACGAGCAGGCGTCGGCCGCCGTTGCGCGCGGCGCCCGCCTCGCCACCCACTTGTTCAACGGTATGCGGCCGATCCACCACCGCGAACCCGGCCCGGTGCTCGCCGCCCTCGACGCCGGGCTCGCGGCCGAAATGATCCACGACGGCGTGCACCTGCATCCGGCGATCGTGCGCATGGTTGCCGCCCACCCGGCCGTGCGGCTCGTCCTCGTGACCGACGCGATCGCGGCAGCCGGCGTCCCCGACGGTGATTTCGAGCTGGGCGGCCAGCGGGTCGTCGTTCGCGGGGGAGTGGCGCGACTGGCGGGCTCCGACGCTCTCGCCGGTAGCACGTTGACCATGGACGTCGCCGTCCGCCGGACCGTCCTGGACGCGGGATTGCCGATGCAGCAGGCAAGTGCGGCGGCCAGTGCGACCCCAGCAGCGGTCATCGGCGCAGCCGGCTCGGTGGGAGCGATCGCGCCGGGCCGGTCCGCCGACCTGGTCGTGCTCGACGACGAACTGCGGCTCGTTGCTGTGCTCGTCGCCGGCGCCGTCGTCGCCGGCGAATTGCCTGGCCGGCGGTAGCGCCGTCGTCGCACGCGCGTGAACGCTCGCCACCCTCGGCTCTTGTTGATCATGCGCTTTCGGGACGGTAAAACGGCGTGTCGCGTACCAGAACCGCATGATCAACAATCCCTCGGCGCGCGCATCGGCGCGCATGGGTCGCCGAGGTCCACTCCTGAACTCGGCTGCCGCAGGAGTCAGACAGCGGGTTCGGCAACGGCCCACCGCGGCGGAAGTGCCAGGGCCGACGTCATCGCATGAATGAGGCGAGGCACCTCGGCGATGGGGAGCCGGAACGTGCCGGCGCACTCGTCGCCACGCCAGAGGCTGACGACGAATATCGACGCTTCGCCATGCCAGGACAGCCGCATCGAGCGACCGTCGTCACGGGCGTCGAAGAAGACCGACCCGGACGACGGGAGCGCGCTCACGGTCGCCATGCCGTCAGGATGACCCATCGCGGGCGCATCTGCCAGGTTCCTGCGCAAGGTGGAGCGATGACCCGCGACGTCGACCCGATCCGCTCGGCCGCGCGGCCGTGTGGGCGATCCGAAGTCGGAACGAGGCTTGCACCATTCTCGAACGTGTGTTCGAATGAGTCATGCGGTGGGAGAACCTGCGCGACGACGTCACCAGCCAGTCGATGTTGCCGATCGAGGTCGTCGCGCCGACGCCAGATCGCGGCAGCGGCCGGGCCGGACTCGGCACGCCCGCAGCTGCGCCGATTGCCAGCGACGACGGCGAGCCGATCGCCATCGAGATCCGAGCGCGGTCGATCATCAACCGGGTGCCGGGGGAGTCACGGGTACCGTTCCGCTGGACGATCAACCCGTATCGAGGCTGCGGCCACGCGTGCCGCTACTGTTTTGCGCGTCAGACACACACTTACCTCGACCTGGACGCCGGGCACGACTTCGACTCGAAGATCATGGTCAAGGTCAACGCCGGCGCGCTGGTCCGGCGCGAGCTGACCGATCCACGGTGGGCCGGCGAGCCGATCGCGATGGGCACCAATACCGACCCCTACCAGCGGGCCGAGGGTCGGTACCGGCTGATGCGCGAGATCGTCGCGGCACTGCGCGATGCGGCCAACCCGTTCTCGATCCTGACGAAAGGCACCCTGATCCTGCGCGACCTCGGCCTGATCGCCGATGCCGCCCGCCGCGCTGCGGTGTCGATCGCCGTGTCGGTCGGGTGCACCGACGAAGCTCTGTGGCGGGCCGTCGAACCGGGGGCGCCGTCGCCGCGACGTCGGCTGGAAGTAATCGAGCGGTTCGCGGCCGCGGGCATCGAGGGCTCCGTGCTGATGGCGCCGATCCTGCCCGGCTTGTCCGACGACGACGAGCACATCGACCGGACCATCGCCACGATCGCCGCGGCCGGAGCTCGTAGCGTCACGCCGCTGCCTCTGCATCTGCGGCCCGGTGCTCGCGAGTGGTACCGGGACTGGCTGCGGGCCGAGCATCCGGATCTGCTGCCGTTGTACGGGCGGCTGTACGGCCGCGGTTCGTACGCGCCCGCGCACTATCAGCGCGACGTCATCGCGCGGGTACAGGGGGCTGCGCGACGGTACGGCCTCGGACCGGTCGGTCCGGCGACGTCCCGGCGACTCCCGGCGCAGCGGTCGACGCCACTATAGGTCGAGCTCAGCGCGCCGGCGTAAGGGGTTCGCGCTCGGCGTCGTGGCGTACCCGCCGTTCCGCGACGAACGACATGAACGGGATGGTGCCCGCCGCGCCGACCAGGACGGTCTTGATCAGCGACCATCGCGCCCGCAGCGCCAGCTCCAAGGTGGCCAGCAGGTAGGCGATGTAGAGGAAGCCGTGCAGCGGCCCGACTATCGCGACCACGATCGGATGGTGTGCGGCGTAGCGCACCGGCACACCGATGAAGACCAGCACGATCAGCCCGATTCCCGTGGCGTAGGCGATGATCCGGTACCGCAGCAGGGCACCTCTCACGACGTCGACTCCCCGCGCTCGCAATGATCGCGGCCGGCCAGGCCGGCCAGGTAGCGGTTGTACGCCGCCAGCTCGTCGTCGGGCTCGTCGGAGGCGGTTGTCGGCGCGACGGCCGGCGCCGGGGTGCGGTGATGGCGTTGCGGCGCCGGCTCGGGTTCCTCCGGCGGGTGCAGCTCGGAGCGCATCAACCGCCACCAGAAGAACCCCACGAAGGCCGCGAACAGCGGCCATTGCAGCGCATAGCTGAAGTACTGCAGGCTATCGGTCGCGTGATAGCGGTGCCACTGCCAGCGACCCAGCAGCACGAACGCGACGATGATCCCGGCGGTGACCAGATGCACGAGCCACCACCGGGGCGATGTCAGGAATCGCCGCACGTCTCCTAGGCTACGGCCCGCCGCACCGGCGCCGGCGCGACGGCGCCGCTGCGGCCCCTCGCTGGCGACGCGACAGAATTATCGGGTGACCTACCGGCTGATCGACACCGACCCGGATCCGGAGACGGTCGCGAGCGTCACGTACGTCATGTTCACCCCGACCGGCGAGGTGGTCGCACTCGGCGAGGCGCGCCCGGTGCTGCCCACGTGCAGGGTCGCGGCCGGCGAGAGCTACCTGCTCGACACCAGCCTGCACGGACTCCTTGCCGTTGCCGCATTTCACATCCAGCGGGTGCACCCGTTCGCGGTGGACAACGACCATATGTACGCATGGGTCGAGGGCGATCCGTACGACGGCTGGCGTCCGCACGCCGACGTGCGGCACCTGATCGCACCGGCCGAGCAGCTCGTCGAACGGCTGCGAATGCAGGGCGAGCGGGAGGCGGCGCGGATCGTCGAGGATGCGACGTCATCCTATTGCGGCCAAGACGCAGCCAGCTACTACGCGGACAACGTCCGGCTGCTCGAGCCGGCGTACCTACGCGGCACCTCGCCGCAGGCCGGATCGGGTTTCGGAGGTGACGCCGCTGCCTGGCGGGAGCGGCGGGGGATGATCGCCGAGGTCATCGACCGCGACGGGACTTTCCTCGACGTCGGCTGTGCCAACGGTCTGCTGATGGAGTCGGTGCAGGTCTGGGCCGCCGAGCGAGGGCACGTCGTCGAACCGTACGGCGTCGACCTCGCGCCGGGACTGGTCGCGCTGGCCCTGCGACGGTTGCCTCTCTGGGCGGATCGAATCGAGGTCGGCAACGCAATCGACTACCTGCCTGCCGACGGCCGGCGATTCACCTTCGTGCACACGTTGCTGGAGTGCGTGCCGGCGCACGCCCGGGCCGCGATGCTCGAGCATGCCCGTCGATCGTTGGTCGAACCCCACGGGCGGCTGATTGTCAGCCACTATGGCCATGGGGTGAGCGCCGACGATCTGACCGCACTGGGCTACCGACCGACCGGCGAGCAGCGCCGCCCCGGCGCGTCGACGGCGTGGATCGATCAGGATCAGGAGCGGTAGAGCGGCGTACGACGGGCCGTAGTGCGCCTCGAGCTCCTCGATCGTCTGCTCGCGCCGTTCCAATGTGTGTGAGATCTGTGCCCGCGAGGGCACATCGGCAACGCGTGCAGTGTCGGCATCCCAAAGCTTCGAGCGCATCAAGGCCTTGGGGCAGTGATAGAACACCTCGTCGATCTCGACGACCATGACGATGGCCGGGCGGTGTCCGCGCACGAGCATCTGGTCGAAGTACGGGGCGTCGGTGCAGAGCCGCGCCCGCCCGTTGATCCGCAGCGTGTCGCCGCGGCCGGGGATGAGCGACAGCAAGCCGACGTGTGGGTTGGCGAGGATGTTGTGGAAGCCGTCGGCTCGGCGGTTACCGGGCCGGTCGGGGATCGCGATCGTGCGATCGTCGAGGACGCGCACGAACCCGGGCGGGTCGCCCTTCGGCGAGACGTCGAGGTTGCCCATGGCGTCGGCAGTCGCCAGCACGCAGAACGGTGACGCCGCGAGCCAGTCGCGATCGTGCGGATGCAGCGCCGGCCGCGCCTTCTCCGCGACCCGCCGCAGCGGCTCACCGAGCAGCGCGCGCAGCTGTTCCGGATCGGTCAGCTCGACCTCGTCGGGGATCGGCATGCGGATCTCCTCGCGCCACGCCCGGCGGCAGCGGCGACTCAATCATCCCAACCCGCCACAGGTACCCCGACACCGCTGCCCTCCCGTCGATGTTGATCATGCACTTTCGGGACGCTAAGTCGGCGTGTCGCGTCCCGAAAGCGCATGATCAACAGGGTTTCTGCGAGGGGGCGCACGCCTCCGGATGGCCGCGCAACTGCGTCGGCGGGCGAGCGGCCGAGAATTTGGACACAGCCCGAGCCCGGCCGGCCGAGGCCGAACAAGAGGCGCAGCAGAGTTGTCTTACCTGCGCCATTGGTCCGAGCAGCCCGTGCACGGTCCCCGGCGTGACCCGCATCGACACCTCGTGCAGCGCGATCACGTCGCCGAATCGTTTGGTCACCGCAGCGATGTCGACGGCGGGCTCGACGGCGACCGGATTCGCTGCTGACTGCACGAGGGTTTCGGGTCCGGCGGCTCCTGCCACGACGGCGACGCTAGAGGCGCCAGGCGACCAGCCGGTTACGGGCACGCCAACGGCTCGTTCTGTGCGGCCGACTCGTGCAGCGGCGATCCCGGAACCGTACCGAGGCGAAGACTGTGCTGGAATCTAGGAACAACTGTCGCCGCCCGAAGGAGCCGTGTCCCGTGTCCCAGCCACTCGACGAGGCCGCGACCGCGCGGCTGTCCCAGGCCGACAAGGTCTTCACGTCCGACCTGTCGATCGACGAGTTCCTGCTACTGGAGTCGGTGGGTTTCGTCCCGCTCGGCCTGGTGATGGGCACCTCGGTCTACCACATCGGTTGGCAGCCGCAACGACGCCAGCAGAGCCAGGAACTGCAGGTCCTCACCGGAGCGATGTACACGGCCCGGGAGAACGCGATGGGCCGGATGCAGGCCGAGGCAGATGCCCTGCAGGCCGACGGCATCGTCGGCGTGCGGTTGGAATGGCGTGGTCACGGCGTCAGCGCCGAGCACATCGAGTTCATTGCGGTCGGCACGGCCGTGCGGTTCACCAAGAGTCCCGGTCAGTTCCGGCGGCCCGACGGCCGGGCATTCAGCTCGCATCTATCCGGCGAGGACCTCTACAAGCTCGCGAAGACCGGTTATGCGCCGGTGGCGTTCGTGCTGGGCAACTGCGTCTATCACGTTGCCGCACAAGGGTTCTTGCAGACGATGCAGCAGATGGGTCAGAACGTCGAGATGCCGCAGTGGACCCAGGCTTACTACGACGCCCGCGAGATCGCGATGTCGCGCATGCAGGCCGAGGCCGAACGCGATCAAGCGACCGGCGTCGTCGGCGTCAGCTTCGTCGCGTCCGAATGGGTCTGGGGCGCACACACGATGGAGTTCTATGTTTCCGGCACGGCCGTGCGGAAGATCGGCGACGCCGAGCCGATCACGCCGACACCCGTGCTGGCGTTCTGACGATGGTCTCGCCCACCGGGGACTTCGACGTGGCGCGCGCCAGTGACGTCCTGGCCGCGGCACTCGACCGGCCCGGCGGCGCTGCGATGGTTCTGGGCGCGCTCGGCGAGATCGCCGGCGTGCAGTTCGAGCCGGAGCAACCCGGCAAGCTGTTTCGGCGTGGAGCGCCCGCCCGGCTGACGGTGGGCGACTGGCAGTTCATCACGTCCGGACCGGCCGACGTACGGGTTCAGGTCTGTCATGCGGTTCGCGGCGTCGCGCTGCAGACGATGACGGCCGGCCCTGCGGAGGCGAGCCGCCGGCTTGCCGAGGAGTTGTTCGCGCTCACCGACTCCGGCGGCAGCGATGCTGCCATGCAGACGCAGGCGGCGCTCTACGGCATCGCCGCCATCAACGAGATGTGAGGCCACCGATGGATGGCGAGCGGTACCTGGCCCATCTTGCCGACGACGCGGCGCTGCTGCTCGCCTGCGGGCGGCGGGACCTCGATGCGCCGGTCCCGTCGTGTCCGGGCTGGACGATGACCGACCTGCTGTGGCACGTCGCGATCGTCTACCGGCACAAGGTCGAGTGCATGCGCCGTGGCGCGTCGCCGACGCCGTGGCCGCCGTCGCGCACCGACGAGCATCCGGTCGACGTGCTGCAGCGCGACTACGACGACCTTGTCGCCGAGCTGCGTACCCGCGGGCCGGATGCGCCGTCCTATACGTGGCACGCACCCGATCAGACCGTCGGCTTCTGGTATCGGCGGATGACGCACGAGACAGCGATCCACCGCGTCGATGCGCAGCTCGCATTGGGCGCCGCAACGCCGGTCGACGCCGTGCTGGCCGCCGACGGCGTCGATGAGATGCTCGACGTCATGCTCTCGGGCGACTACTCCGACCTGCCCGTGCCTGGACTCGACAGCGCTGTGAGACTTCACGCCGGCGGCCGGGAATGGCTGGTGCACAACGAGTCCACTTGGCTGACGGTCGCTCGCGACCCGCCTACCGACCTCGCCGCCGATGCCGTCCTGTCGGCAGATCCGTCCACTGTCGACTTGTGGTTGTGGGGACGCGCACCGCAGTCGGATCTCAACGTCGAAGGCGACGTCGCCGCGGTCGACGCGTTACGCGCACGCATCGATTCGCTCGGGATCTGAGCTCAGCACGTGCCGTGCACGGCGGGAACCGATCCGAGCCGGCCGGCCTGGTAGTCCTCGAACGCCGCGAGCACCTCGGACCTCGTGTTCATCACGAACGGTCCCAGCCAGGCCACCGGCTCGCGGATCGGCCGGCCGCCGAGGATCAACACCTCGAGCGTCGGCTCGGCGCTGTGATGTCCGATCGTTGCGGAGACCGTCAATGAGTCGCCGTCGCCGAGGACCGCGAGCTGGCCCTTGTGTAACGGCTGTCCGGCGTCGCCGACCGTGCCGCTACCAGCGAGAACGTAGACGAGCGCGTTGAAGTCGCTCCGCCACGGCAGGTCGAGCCGGGCGCCGGGCGACAGGGTCGCATGCAGGAGCGTAATCGGGGTGTACGTCGATCCGGGGCCGCGCGCGTCGCCGACCTCGCCCGCTATCACCCGCACCAGCGCGCCGCCGTCGTCGGAGCCGAGTACCGCGACGTCGCCAGCGCGAATGTCCTGGTAGCGCGGCGGGGCGAACTTCTGCGCGCGCGGCAGGTTCACCCACAGCTGCACGCCGTGGAACAGCCCCCCGGAGACGACGAGCTGCTCAGGCGGGGTCTCGATGTGCAGGATGCCCGCGCCGGCGGTCATCCACTGGGTGTCACCGTCGGTGATCTGGCCGCCGCCCCCGTTGGAATCGCGGTGCGCCATGATCCCGTCGATCATGTAGGTGACGGTTTCGAAGCCGCGGTGCGGATGCCAGGGCGTGCCCTTCGGCTCGCCGGGCGCGTAGTCGACCTCGCCCATCTGATCCATGTGCACGAACGGGTCGAGGTCGGCGAGCGCGACTCCGGCGAACGCCCGTCGCACCGGGAAGCCCTCGCCCTCGAATCCGCTCGGTGCGCTGGTCACGCTACGCACGGGGCGCGAGGACGCGTCTGGCATCGGAATCGGGATCCGGCGCAGGACGGTGATGTCAGGCACGGTGACGGCGGGCACGGCTTCCTCCGGGACGGGCCTTGTGTTGTTGAAGTCTCAACCAGCTCCATGTGGAAGCCATTCCCTGCGTCGACCGAACGCCGCAAACCACGGCAAGGACGGACAACTCGTTGGCCGACGCCAGCGGGGCAGGCGCCAGCGCATCGGTAGGCGCTAACTGGTACTTGTCCAGGGCTCGTTGGGCAGGGTCGCCTCCGCCCGGACTCTGGCCGAGACACAGCAGCGGACCCGGTCACCGGGTCCGCTGCTGCATGGTGCGACCAGTGGGGGATTGGTCGCAAGCCGGTCCGGGGGGTGACCGGCCGCTTGTCGGTCCTACTTCTTGAAGGCGTCCTTGACGTTCTCGCCGGCCTGCTTCAGGTTGCCTTTGGCCTGATCGCGCTGGCCTTCGGCCTGCAGGTCCCTGTCGTCGGTCGCTTCACCGGTCTTCTCCTTGGCCTTACCCCCGAGCTGCTCGGCCTCGTTCTTGATCTTGTCACCGATACCCATGTGGCATGCCTCCTTCGTCGAATCTTCTCGATAGCGATGCCGGATTGATATTTCAGGTATTCCCCATCAGCGGCGAACGAACCGGCCCGTTCGGTCCTTCTCTGGGCGTATCGCCTGAGAACGCCGAGGCGGCGGCGACATCCATCGATGCCCGGTTAACGTCCGGTTCGCGGCACAGGTTCCAGCTGCGGCCGGGGCCGCTGCGAGCGGTCCGATCGAAGCCTGTACACGGCGGTCCCCAGCGGTGACACTCCGTATATGAGCCGCCGTCATCGAGCCGCCCGATCCGTGCTCGCGGTGTACGCCCTGGGCCTGGGGCTCGTTCCAGCCACGTCCACCGCGGCCATGCCCACCGCGGCCATGCCCACCGCGGCCATGCCCACCGCGGCCATGCCCGCCGCCGCTATGCCCGCGCCGCTGCCCCTGTCCAGCGCCGACTGGACGACCTACCACTACACCGCGGCCCGCAGCGGCAACTACGCGCAGGCGACACATGTCAGCGGGCCGCTGCGACCGGCGTGGCGGCTGACCCTCGACGGCGCGGTCTACGCCGAACCGCTGGTGATCGGCGGCACCGTCGTCGTCGCCACCGAGAACAACAGCGTCTACGGGATCCGCGGGGGAGCGGTCGTCTGGCGCGCACGCGTCGGCGCACCCGCGCCGCGCTCGACCCTGCCGTGCGGCAACATCGATCCGCTCGGCATCACCGGAACGCCCGTCTACGACCCGACCAGCGGGCTGGTCTACGCCGTCGCCGAGCAGGCCGGCACGTTCCATCACCGCCTGGTCGGCATCAACCCGGCGACTGGCGTGATCAGTATCAGCCGCGAGATCGATCCGGCCGGCGCACAGCCGCGCTACCAGCAGCAGCGCGGGGCGCTGACCGTGACCGGTGGCAAGGTGTGGATCCCGTTCGGCGGACTGGCCGGCGACTGCGGGCCGTACCACGGCTATCTCGTGGGCAGCGCGCTGAGCCTGCGTGGCGCCCTAGCCGTCTACCAGACGCCGAGCGCACGGGAGGCCGCGATCTGGACGCCGCCGGGGGCGTCGGTCGACAGTGCCGGCCACCTGTACGTGTCGGTCGGTAACGGCGCATCGACGGCGCCGCCGTACGACGACTCTGATTCGGTGGTCGAGCTCTCGGGCGCCACTAAGATCTCGCTGTTCGCGCCGTCGGGCTGGGCAGGTGAGAATGCCAGCGACCTCGATCTCGGGTCGCAGGGACCCGCGCTCGTCGGCGGCTACGTGTTCATCGCGGGCAAGTCCGGGATCGCGTACACGCTGCGAGCGGGCGCGCTCGGCGGAATCGGCGGCGAGGTGTCCAGCCGCGTGCTGTGCACGTCCTTCGGCGGCACGGCGGTCGTCGGCAGCACCGTCTACGTTCCCTGCTCGGACGGCATCCGGGCCGAACAGATCACGTCGACCGGCGGCATGCACACGCTCTGGCACACGTTCACCTCGGTCGCGGGCTCGCCCGTCGTCGGCGGCGGCGCCGTATGGGCGATGGCCGCCACGGCCGGCGTGCTGCACGAGATGGACCCGGCGACCGGTGCGACCATCACCGAGGCCAACGTCGGCGTGACCAGCCGGTTCGCGACGCCGACGCTGACGGGCAACACCGTCATCGTCGGCACCCTGACCGGCGTGGTCGCCCTGGCGTTCGGGTAGGGCGACCGCGCCCTACGTCGTCCGGGCGGCGGAATCCAGCCAACGGTCCACGACGTCGCGGAGTCCACCGGCCGAGAGTCGTCGTCCGGCGGCCGTCGGGGTGAGGCCGAGCTTCCAGGCGACGATGTCGAATTCACCGATCAGCGCGAACCACGCCACTGCCTGCTCGGCACTCGCGTCGAATGTCCGCACGGCGCGATAGCCGGTGAGCCACGCCCGCCAGTACTCCGGATCGGACTGCTGTGCCCAGGCGAATACTCCGCCGGGCTCCGCCGCCCGCCAGCTCACCCGGGCACTGTCGAAGTCGAACACGGTCATCGAGTTCTCCTCGACATGCACGTTGTCCAGCGTGAGGTCGTTGTGGCAGATCCCGCGGTCCAGCACCCCACCCCGCAGGTGCTCGCCGAGCTGGCGGGCAAGGGCCGCGACGTCGTCGTAGCGCCCGATCTCGCTCAGCTCGGTACGCATCAGCGCCAGGGGTCGGTCGATGAGGGTGGCGGCCGAGTGCCCTTGGCGCGGCGTCGGCTGCTGCGGGAACGAGTCGGCGGCGGCGTGGATCGCGGCGGCCGCCCCGCCGAGCAGCTCGTAGGTGGCGACGCTCGGAGACGGCTTGATCCCGGGCGCCCACGAGGTGAGGGCGGTCAGTCGCTCGACGCCGTCGATGGTGAGTCGCCGCGGTTCGGGACACGAGGGGTGCACGACGGGTGCGCCGAGCGCGGCGAGATGCCTGGTCAGGTCAAGCTCCCACTGCACGTCCTCGACCGAGCGGACTCCCTGGCGATACAGCTTCAGCGCAAACCGCTGCGTGCCGGACTCGACGCGCATCACGTCGTGAACGAGGTGATGGATGAGCTCGCAGCCGTCGACCACGACGCCGTACCGCTCCAGGATCTGCTCGTCGAGGCGCACCCGCGCAGCGTCCCTCAGTCCGAGTCGGCAGGCCAGCCGATTCGGGTCGACCGGTCGCCGCGGGTGACCGCTTCGGATAGCACGATGGCAAGGATTTCAGCCGACTGATGCCCCCAACGTCTGTACGCCGCGCGGCGTAGTGGCTACAGTCCGGAGGCACTGCCCGCGGCAACCCATCGTCGTGTCGCCGCATCCACCCCACGTCTGCCCGTGTTCCTCCCGAACCTCGCATTGGGTTGCTCCGCATGGCCCCGTTGCCCCACGGGGAGACTGCCGTGAACGTCGCCGAGTCACGCCTGTCCGCTCGATGCCACCCCCGGCCACCACGACGGCTTGCCGCACTCGTCGGCGCGGTCGCACTCGTCATGGGCTCGACGCTCTGGTACTCAGCGCCGTCCGGCGCGGCCGAGCGCACCCATCCGCACGGCAGCTCCGACGGCACCCTGCACGTTCAGGTCGAACGCGACTACCTCGGCACCGGCGTGTACGACAGCGGCATCGACGTCGCCCAGGCGGGCATCGACGTCACGGTCTCCGACCCAGGCGGCGCCTCGGTGTCCGGAACGTCGGACGCCACCGGGACGATCACCGTCGACACGAGTTCGCCGTCGGGGGGCGCGTACCGCGTGGTCGGCTCGATCCCGACGCCGTACTCGAACTACTTGCGCCCGGCACCCGCTTCGACCGGTGCGGGGCACTTCTCCTCGATGACCTCGTTCGTCGACGTCAGCAACGGCAACGACGTGACGTTGACGCTGGGGGTGTGGGACCCGGCCGACTGGGCGCAGGCCAACCCGAACCTCGCGGTTCCCGTCCAGAACGCGCCCGCCAGCGGCGCGCGCTGGTGCAGTATCCCTACACGTCCCGGGGGGACCCGGCGCCCAGCGTCACCGATACGCAGGCACAGGTCGGTGCGACCTACGGCGTCGCGTACGACAAGATCCGGCAGCGGATCTTCCAGGGCACGTTCGCCAAGCGGCACACGGTGTATGGCCCGGACGGTGCGGGCGCGATCTACGTCGTCCCCGCCGACGCCCCGCCCGCGCCCAGCAGGTCGCCGCGCCGTGGTGGGCTTGACCCGGTCACAGGTCGCGCAGCTGGCGCAGCTCAACGCGGGACGCGAGCCGGCCGAACGCGGCCAGTACCAGCATGCTGGTGATGAGCACGGCGGCAGTCAGCGCGGCGAGGTAGGTTCCGGGCACCGTCGCGCTCGAGGGCGGCGGATCGAAGATCCCGGTGAGTACCTTGACCAGCAGGTAGGAGATGACGGCTCCGATTGCCGCCCCGCCGAGCAGGCCGGCGGTCAGCAGCGCGCGGGCCTCGGCGGCGAGGAAGCGGCGACGCTGGCGGTGGCTGGCACCGAGCGCTGCGAGCAGTACCAGCGCTCGGCGGCGTTCGGTGATTCCCAGGGCAAGGGCCAGCCCGGAGCAGGCCAGCGCCAACACCACGCCGAAGCCGAGCTCCAGCCGCGACAGCCCGGCCAGGTCGGTTGCCGCGAGGCCGGACGCGGAGGCGACAGTACGCCGGGCGCTGGCGATGTCGGTGATCTGGGCGCCGTCGGTGATCCGGTGGCGCAGCGCGGTGGCCGTGCGGGCGGGGTCACTCGAGCGGATCAGGAAGGTGCCGACGGCGTTCGAGCGGGTCGTCTTGGTGAGGTAGGCCGCGTTCGCGATGATGAAGCTGTCCTTCGGTGCCGTGGGAAACTCGGTGACCAACCCGACGACGTGGAAGGGCACCGTCCGGTAGCGGTGATCGGCGCCGGTCTGCAACCGCAGCCGTACCAGGTCACCGGGGCGCAGCTGGTAGTCCTTGATGGTCTCGGCGGAGAGCAGGACGCCGTCGGGGGTGCTCGCCAGGCCGTGCAGCGCCGCGTGGATGGTGCTTCCCGGCACGAACGCGTCGCGCAGCGGCGCCACCCGGCCGATCTGGTCCGGCCGGATGCCGTACAGGTCCTGCAGGTCCGGGCCGACGTAGCCGAGCCGGTGCTGGAGCGGTTCGACCGCCTGGACGCCGGGGATGCCTCGCAGCGCTGCGGCACCGCCCGGCCCGACCATCGCTCCGGGTGGTTCGGTGACGGCGACGTCGGCGCCGACGGTGAGGGCGACGTCCAGCCGCGACTGGGCGTTATAGGTAGCGGTGAAGATCGCCGTCGAAGCCGCGAGGCCCAGTGCGGCGGCCAGGCCGGTCGCCCCGCGGGAGATGACGTGGCGGCGCCGGCGTACTCCGGCGGCTTCGAGCTCTGGTGCGCGACCAGGGGTGTTGCGTACCAGCAGCCCGGTGCGCCGGGCCATGACCGCACCGGCGACTCGCCAGATCAGCAGGGCCAGACCCGGCCAGGCGAGCGCGGGGCCGAGCAGCGCGGCGTAGTTCACCGAGCTGACCGGCACGCCCTCGGGCACGACGACGACCTGGTAGCCGCTGCGGGCGGTGAGGTAGGTGGCGAAGCCGGCGCCCGCGAGCAGGATGTAGTCCAGCCCGAGCCGCAGCGGCCATGGCCGGTTGGTCGGAAGCGCCCGCATGGCCACCGCAACCTGCTCGACCCCGCCGGTGCGGCTGGTCCGCGACGCCGGCGCGAGCTGGGTCGCGGCGGCGAGTAGCAGGCCGATCCCGGCCGCGACGGCGGTCCACGGGATGGACAGCGTCGAACCGGGCTGGAGCGCAATGCCGATCGCGAGCCTAGCGAGCGGTATGCCGACCGCGATGCCGACCAGGGCCGTCAGCACCGCTTCGGCCGCGATCAGCCGCAGCAGGGTCGCCGGTGTGGCGCCGCGCAGTCGCAGCAGCGCAACCTCGCGGCGGCGCCGGTCCGCGCGCAGCGCGACCACGAGCGCCGCCACGACCGCGGCGAGGGCGAGGCCCGGCAGGCCGAGCAGCAAGAAGAGCAGCTGGGCGTAGATGGCGTCCTCGCGGGCGTTGCTCAGGGCCGCGCCGAGGTTGTCGCCGACCAGCGCGCCGCCCGCCACCGCCACCTCGAAGTGTGCCGCCCGCTCGGTGATCGCCGTCGTCGCCGCCGCCGGGTCGGTCGGCAGGTTGGCATGGCTGAACCGCACGTGCAGCTGGTGGGTGACCGTGCTGCCCGCGGTGACCGTAGCGAAGAGTGCTGATGGCAGCAGCACAACGTTGTCCGGTGGCGCGCTGGCGCCGGCGCCCGGTGCCGCGCCGACCACCTGAAAGAACGAGTCGGCCTGCGGGAGGTCAACGACGCCGTCGACGCCGACCTTGGTCCGCCGGCCGGACGCGCCGTCGATCGTGATCGTGCTGCCCGGGCCGGCGGCGAGGTTTGCGGCCGTCTGCTGTTGCAGCAGAACACCGGTTCGCGCACCGAGCAGATAGCGGATCTCTCCAGGCACGCGCGCGGCGTAGCCGGGCGGCAGGCTCACCAGCGCCGCCCGCGCGGTCGTACGCTGCCCGCTGGACGACGTCGAGGTCAGGTTGGCCGGAGACCCCAGGTCGACAGGCAGCAGCGCGGCCACGTCGGGCACCTTGCGCA
Organism: Pseudonocardiales bacterium; assembly: GCA_003244255.1. Classification (GTDB taxonomy): domain Bacteria; phylum Actinomycetota; class Actinomycetes; order Mycobacteriales; family QHCD01; genus QHCD01. Next base: position 76,072 of record QHCD01000037.1, read on the forward strand.
GCGCGGCGGTCACCGGCACCGGATATGCCTGCGGCGTCACCTGTACCTGCCAATCGACCGGCACGCCGGCGATGGCTCGATCGGTGAGGCTCGACCGGCTGGTCGTGACGAAGGCGCCGAGCGCGGCGATGAATGCGACCGCGACAGCGATGCTGGCCGCGGCCCCGGCGAGCTCGCCGATACGCCGATGGAGTAGCCCGACGAGCCATCGCGGCGTCATCGTGCGCCGGCCGATCCGCCGACGGTGTGGGTCAGCCGACGGTCGCTGAGCTGCGCACGGTCCGCGAGCAGGGACGCCAGCTCGTCGTCGTGGGTGGCGACGACCAGGCCGCCGCCGCGGGACCGGACGTCGTCACGGAGCACGGTTAGCACGCGCGCGGCGGTAACGCGGTCCAGGGCACCGGTCGGCTCGTCGGCGAGCACCAGCAAGGGCTCACCGGCGAGCACCCGGGCGACCGCGACCCGCTGCTGCTGACCGCCGGAGAGCTCGGCCGGCATCGCGTCCCCGATGTCGGCGAGGTCGACCGCGGCCATGGCGATCTGCGCCGCCGAGATTGCACTGACCTGGTCGGCGCCGCGCAGTCGCAGCGGCAGGGTGACGTTCTCCCGCGCGTTCAGCTCGGGGAGCAGCGAAGGGGCCTGGAAGACCAGGCCGATCTGGGCGGCCCGCCGCTTCGGATCGGAGTGGAGCCCGGGCCAGCACACCGACCCGGCGCTCGGCGGGACCAGGCCGGCCAACGCCAGCAGGACGGTCGTCTTTCCCGAGCCCGAGCGGCCGGTCAACGCCAGCTCGGTGCCCCGTGCCACCGACAGATCGACATCGTCGACAACGGCGGTGGGCCCGAAGCGGATCGACAGCCGCTCCGCCTGCACCAGCGGGGCACTCACCGCTGCCGTCCGTCGACCAACTCGACGATCCGGTCGGCCGCGGCCGCGACGGCACGCGAGTGCGTCACGAGCAACGCAACGCCGTCGGCCGGTCGGACCGCCCGCAGTAGGTCCAGGATCGACGCCTCTTCGGAGCTACTGACCTCGGCGGTCGGCTCGTCGGCGAGCAGCACGGTCGGGCCTCCGGTCAACGCCACCGCGAGACTGGCGCGCGCGGTTTCTCCACCGGACAGCGTCGAGGGCCGCGCCGCTGCCTGGTTCTCGATGCCCAACCCGGCGAGGAGCTCGTCCGGCGCGAGGACCACCTCGCCAAGACGAGCGGATTGGCGGCGGTCGACCCGCCGTAACGCCGCCGCCAGCTCGACGTTCGCTCGCACGCTCAGGTGCTCGACCAGGCCACTGCTCTGGGTCAGTACCCCGATCCGCGCCCCCCGCATCCGGGCCTGCACGCCGGGGCTGCGATGACTGAGCCGCTGCCCGTGCAGCCAGACGCTGCCGCCGTCGGGGTCGTCCAGGCCGGCAAGCAGGTTCAGCAGCGTCGACTTGCCGGATCCGGACGGCCCAACGACGGCGACCATCTCGCCGGGGGACAGGGTGAGCGAGACGTCCTTGAGCGCCGCCACCTCGCCGTCGCCGCGGCGGTAGAAGCGGTGCAGCCCCCGCGCCTCCAGTACTGGGCCGCTGCCCGCCACGGGTGCGGCGTGCCGCGCCAGCCTCGTCGTCCTCACAGCAACCGCAGGCTCTGCGAGATCTTCGTGTACGGGTCGACGTTGTCGGACCCGACCGCGCCGTACAGCTCCAGGCTGATCCCGTGGCCGTGGGCGACGATCTCGTAGCGCTGCACCTCGTCGCGGTACACCCGCCCGGTGACGGCATTCGGGGCGGAGTTGCGGCGGTAGACCATCAGCACCCCGCGGCCGGCGGGCAAGGTGACGGCCTTCAGGCTGCGCAGCTCGAACGCAGGCTGGCTGGCCCGCAGTCCCGGCAGCTCGCCGGCCCGCACTGTGCCCGGCGTCGGCACGGCGCCGCCGCTTCGTGGTCCGGCCGTGATCCCGTTCAGCTTGTCGGTAAACGTGACCGACGCACCGTGGACGGTTGACGCCCATCCCGCGGGGTGCACGAATCGGTACCGCCCGGCCGGGTTGGCATAGCCGACGTAGGCGACACCGTCGGGGATGTCCCCCGGCGGGTTGCTCTCGACCGGCGCGGCCGTCGCCGATGGATGCCCGCTAACGGTCGAGGTCGGAGCGTGCGAGGAGGACGGATTGCCCCGAGTGGTCGGGGTGAGCCGCGAGGACGTCGGTGATCCCGCCGCCACCGACTTCGACGGCCCGTGGCTCGATCCGCTGCAGCCACCCAGTGCGATGGTGATCACCGCGACGACGCTCGCGGCGCCGGTAACGTGTCGGCGCGGGCCGCCGGTGGACAGACCTGACACGTTCGCTCCTCTGCAACGGGGATGCCAGCGTGCCTCGTGAGACATGTGAGGAAGGTGTATGCGTTAGGGCCGGTTCTCATGGAACTCACATCTGTGTCAGCGACGATGGCGCGGTGCGGATACTCGTTGTCGAGGACAACGTGCGGATGGCGGCGCTGCTGCGTCGCGGCATCGAGGAGGAGGGGTACGCCGTCGACGTGGCCGGCGACGGCACCGAGGGCATCTGGCTCGGGACCGAGAACCCCTACGACGCGATCGTGCTCGATGTGATGCTGCCGGGTGCGGACGGCTTCGCCGTATGCCGGGCTTTGCGGGCGGCCGACCGGTGGGCGCCGGTGATTATGCTCACTGCGCGCGACGAGGTCGAGCACCGGATTCGTGGCCTGGACGCCGGCGCGGATGACGACCTGGTCAAGCCGTTCGCGTTCGCCGAGCTGTCGGCCCGGCTGCGGGCACTGGTACGCCGCGGCGCGCAGGAGCGTCCGTCCGTCCTCGCCGTCGGTGACCTGCGGCTGGACCCTGCCAGTCGACGGGCCTTCCGCGACGGGCACGAGCTCGTACTGACCCCCAAGGAGTTCGCGTTACTCGAGCTCTTCTTGCGGCATCCTGACGAGGTGCTGTCTCGTGGGCGGATCCTCGACCACCTGTGGGACTTTGCGTACGACGCTGGTTCGAACGTCGTCGACCAGTACGTCTCGTACCTGCGTCGCAAGATCGACCGCCCGTTCGGTCGCGCGGACCTGCAGACCGTGCGGGGGGCTGGCTACCGGCTGTGCCCGGGTGCCGACCGATCGGGTAACGGTGCCGATTAGGGTCCGGCTCGCCGGGCTGTTCGCGTTCGGGGCGCTGCTGGTGGCGTTCGTCGGCGGAGCGGTCTTCCTGCACCTGCTCGGCGCCGACCTGCTGCGCTCGATCGACCGGTCGCTCTCGGCGGCGAGCGCACCCGTCGTCCAGACCGTCGCAGATACCGGACCCGGTACGCCCGACCTTCCCGACGCTACGGCCTCGGGACCGGGAGGGATCTTCACCGAGGTGGTAACTCCGCAGGGTGCGGTCGTCAGTTCGTCGTTGACCCGTCCACTGATCGCCGGTGATGTGCTCGCCGGCGCACGACTGCGGCGGACGCTCACGAGCGTCGGCCGGCTCCGCGTGCTGGCCACGCCGGTCCGGCGGCCCGGCGGGATCTGGGTCGTGATCGCGGCCGACTCGCTCACGCCCCGGGCGCAGGCGCTGGCCAGAGTGCGGACCGGCCTGATCCTCGCGGCGCCGGTCGTCGTCGTTCTCGGCACGACGGCGGCGTGGTTGCTCGCCGGCGGCGCGCTACGTCCCGTGGAACGCATGCGCCGCTCGGCCGCCGACATCCGGGCGAACGACTCCACCGGCCGGGTGCCGGTGCCGCGGACAGGTGACGAGCTGGAGGCTCTCGCCCGCACGCTCAACGACCTACTCGGCCGGCTGCACGCGGCTCTGGAGGTCCGCCGCCGGCTGGTCGCGGACGCGGGGCACGAGTTGCGTGGTCCGCTCGCGGTCCTGCGGGCCGAGCTGGAGCTGGCCGATCGGCCAGCGCGCAGTCGGCCGAGCTCCTCGACGCCGTGCGGCTGGCCGCGGCCGAGACCCATCGACTGTCCCGACTCGCCGACGATCTTCTGTTCCTCGCCCGCAGCGATGCTGGTGCGCTGCTCGTGAGCCCGGTTGACCAAGCCCTGCGGCCAGTACTGCAGGGTGCAGTCGCGGCGCGGCAACGTCAGGCCAATGAGCGCAACATCGATCTCACGCTGGAGGTCGATCCGCTGCTGCACTGCCGCGTCGACGCCGACCGACTGCGACACGCGGTCGACAACCTGCTCGACAACGCACTTCGCCTCACCCCACCCGGCGGTGCGATCGCCGTCGTCGCGGACCCCGCGGACGGCGGGGTGCTGATCGAGGTCACCGACGACGGCCCGGGCTTTCCGCCGGCGTTCCTGCCGCACGCGGGCGAACCGTTCCGCCGCACCGACGACGCCCGCAGCGATGGAGCCGGAGGCTCCGGACTCGGCCTCGCGATCGTGCGCGCGGTCGCACAGGCGCACGGTGGCTCGGCCACGGTCGCGAACCACGACCCAAAGGGCGCACTCGTCGCGGTTCGGCTCCCGAGCTAGCTCCGCCGGGTTCGTCCGGCATTGCACTGTTGGGCTCGTTGAGGCAGCGGGCCGACGTCACGGCCATGCGACGGGCAGCTAACGATTGCGTTCAACCGCGGCCCCAGGTCCGAATCCGACCAGCGCCTCAGCTCTTGTCGTGACATACCGGTGCCAGCGGCTCGCACCCGGGCGGGCCAGATCGCAGTGGAGGGCATCGACGATGAAAGTTGCGGGTGCGGGCACGGTACTGGCCGTCGCCGTGGTCATGCTGACCGGAGCCGGTCAGGTTGCCGGCGCTTCGGCTACCGGTCCGCGAAGCCAGGCGCAGTATCGGGTGCGGACGCTGCCGTCCTTGGGTGGAACGACGAGCGCGGGTAACAGCATCAACGACCGGGGCTGGATCGCCGGGAGTTCGAACCGACGGGGCGACCACACGGAGCACGCCAGCCTCTGGCGGGGCGGGAAGGTTCTCGATCTGGGCACGTTGGGCGGTCCGAACAGCGACGTGCAGTGGCCGGTCAAGAACGATCGCGGGCTGGTCGCCGGCATCAGCCAGACCAGTCGGCCCGATCCGCTGAAGGAACAGTGGAGTTGCGCCGCGTTCCTTCCGCCGGCCAAGGCGGGTCCACGCCAGTGCCTCGGGTTCGCGTGGCGGAACGGTGTCATGCGGCCCCTTTCGACGCTTGGCGGAACCAACGGCTTCGCCACGGGCGTCAACAACCGCAACGAAATCGTGGGCTGGGCGGAGACACGGGTGCACGACCGAACCTGCGTCCGGCCTCAGGTGCGCCAGTTCCGGGCAGCGGTATGGGGCCCGGCCCTGGGGGAGATCCACGCGCTTGCGCCGCTGCCCGGCGACACGGCCAGCGCGGCGACGGCCATCAACGACCGCGATCAGGTCGCCGGAATCTCCGGCTACTGCGACCAAGCGGTAGGCAGATTCAGCGCCATCCACGCCGTGCTCTGGCAACACGGCAGGGTGACACCGATCCCGACTCTGGGTGGCGTCGCGTGGAACACGCCGATGGCCATCAACGACGTAGGCGAGGTCGTCGGTTTCGCGAATGCGTCGGCGGCCGACGCCGGCAGTCTCGATCCCCTCGCGTTCGCATGGACCCCTCAGCACGGCACGCGCAACCTGCACACGCTTCCCGGTGACGTGACCAGCCAGGCGCTGGGGATCAACAACCGCGGAGAAATTGTGGGCACGTCGTGCAATGCGAAGGGCCACTGCCGAGCGTTCCGGTGGCGAGACGGCGTCATGACGAACCTCAACAAGGTCATCGGCGACGGCGGTCACGACATTCTCACTGCCGCCGACGACATCAACGATGCCGGCACGATTACCGGGCAGGCGATCGACACGCGCACCGGCCGGTCCGTCGCATTCGAGGCAACGCCGCGAAGCTGACGAACCTCCTGGCTGGGCGACCGAGCCCAGCCAGGAGTTGGCCTGACTCAGGCTGCAGCGCCGCGTTGCCGTTCGGACTCGAACCAGAGGTGCGTTGTTGCAAGGGCGCGCCAGGGTGACCAGCGACCGGCGTTCACCCGCGACGACTCGACCGCAGGGTCGAGGCCGCACCTCGTTGCATCCGCGTCCGGACACGCGTCGGCCTCGCCGAGTCGAAGCGCGATGTACTGCGCGGTGGACTCTTCGATCCCGTCGATGCCGGTGAGACCTGCCAGCAGTTCATCGAGTGGGATGCTGCGGTCCAGACGCAGCCCGCCGGCCCGGACTGCCCGCGACAGCGCGACGATTGCGCCGACCTGGCTCCGGTCCAGGCCGACGTCTTCCAATACCGACGCGGCGAGCACGCGAGGGCGGGGAAAGGTGTGGGTCAGGCCGAACTGGGTCAGGCCGGCAACCGGTTCGCCGTACCGCTGCACGATGCCGGCGGCGAGCGCTCGTGCCGTCTCGGGTGCCGTCTGCTGGCCGAGCACGGCACGGACGGCGGTCTCGTAAGGACTCCAGCTCCCGGGCGGTCGTAGCCCAGGATGGCGGGTGAGCAGGGGGGCGATCACCTGATCCGCGGCGAGATGCGCGCTCGCGACGGGCAACGGGAGGTCCAGGCACGCAAGCCGCCGCGCCCGGCCGACGAGATGCATCAACGTCGACCAGTGCGGAAGATGCAGCCGCAGCAGCAGCTGGTCCTGGCCGCTGCTGGTCAGTTCGACAACGCCCGGGTGCCCTCCGACGGTGATGGTGCGCCGGTACGTGCTTCCGGCGATGTGCTCGACGCCCGGCGTCGCGTGCCGCGCGAGCAGTAACACCATGGCGTCCCAGTCCAGCGGTCCGCGGAACGGCAGTCGCAGGGACAACCCGCCATCAGCGACTAGCCGATCGGTTCGGCGCCGCCGTGCGCGCAGCTCGCTCGGCGTCATCTTGAAGATGGCAACGGTGCTCCGATTGAACTGGCGGACGCTGCCGAAGCCGGCCGCGAACGCGATGTCGGCGATCCGCAGGTCGGTGTCGTCGAGCAGGCGGCGGGCGAAGTGTGTTCGCGCCGATCGGGCCAGTCCATGCGGTGTGACGCCGACGGTCTCGACGAACAGACGGCGCAGGTGCCGCGACGACATGCCCAATCGGGCCGCAAGGGGCGCCTCGGTCCTCTCGTCGAGCGCGCCGTCAAGGATGAGCCGGACCGCGCGGCACACGATCTCGGGTCCCGCGATCACCGGCGCGAGCGGCGTCCGGTACGGCCGGCATCGCAGGCAGGCCCGGTAGCCCGCCGACTCGGCGGACGCGGCGAGGTCGAACCCGAGCACGTGATCGGACCGCGGTTGCGCCCCGCAGCCGGGCCGGCAGTAGATGCCGGTCGTCCGCACTCCCGCATAGGACTCCATGGGCTACATATACCGCCGTCCCAGCCTGCGGTAGCGACGTATCCGGACACGGCTCTCTCGGGCACGCGCCGCAGGGGTGCGGATGTCGGCCGCGACACTGGTCGCGCGGCCGGTTCCGGGGTGTCGGTGTCGGCTGGATCCGCCGTCGGGGGGGACAGTCATCGGATGCGTAGAAGACTGCTGCAACGGCGCGCGGTATCCGGCCCGGTGTTGGTTGCCGCCCTGCTCGTGGTGGGGTCCGGCTGCACGGGAAGCTCGACGCCGGCGGTGCACCGGTCCGGCTCGGTCGCTGACGGCGCGGGCTCGTCGCCAACTCCAGGGATGTCATCGACGCCCTCGGCGGGGTCAGGCGCGGTGGGATGGCCGAGCGCGTCGGCCACCGCGGCGGAGAACCGTAGGCCCGGTAGTAGCGGCTGGTTCCTCTCCGATCCGGCGTCGCCGGCGGTGCTCGCGGGGTGGGCGGATCGCACCAGCGTCGCACCCGGGCAGCGGGTGCGGCTGTTCGTGTCCACAACCGATCCGACCTACTCGGTCGCGGCCTATCGGATTGGTTACTACGGCGGCGCGCAGGGGCATCGGGTGTGGACGTCGGGGCAGTTGCGCGGGCACCGCCAACCCCCGCCGCGGTTGATCGCCGCGACCCGCACGGTGACCGCGGATGACTGGTCGCCGTCGACCTCGGTGGACACTGCCGGCTGGGTGCCCGGCGATTACCTCTTCGTGCTGCAAGCCTCGACCGGCGGACAGACCCGGATCCCGCTGACTGTCCGCGGCCCGACGGCGCGGGGTGCCGTCGTCATCGTGAACGCCGTCACCACCTGGAATGCCTACAACCGCTACGGCGGGTACGACCTGTATTCCGGTCCCGACGGGGCATATGCGAGTCGCTCGTTCGCGGTGTCCTTCGACCGGCCCTACCAATACGGCGGCGGGGCAGCGGACTTCCCCAGCAACGAACTCCCGCTGGTCGCGCTGGCCGAGCGGTTACACCTGCCCTGGACTATGTCACCGACGTCGACCTAGCCGCCGATCCCGGGCTGCTGCAGGGGGCCCGCGCGGTGATCTCCCTGGGCCACGACGAGTACTGGACGGCCAGCATGCGCCGGATCGTCACGGCCGACCGCGCCGCCGGGACGAACATCGCCTTTCTCGGCGCGAACGCGATATTCCGACACATCCGCCTCGCGGCAACGCCCATCGGCCCGGACCGGCTGCAGATCGACTACAAGACCGACGCCACCCGTGACCCGGCCTACCCCGCCGACCCCGCCGCGGCGACCTTCGATTGGCGAGCCGGCCCGGACCCCAGACCCGAGAGCGTTCTCACCGGCGACTACTACCACTGCAACGGCGTGCGGGCCGACATGGTCGCGGCCGACCCGGCGAGCTGGCTGCTCACCGGAACCGGACTGGCCACCGGTGACAGGCTGACCGGGCTCATCGGCAACGAGTACGACCGTGTCGACCTGTCCGCGCCCACCCCGCGTCCGCTGGAGATTGTGTTTCACTCCCCGCTGACCTGCCAGAACCGTCCGGACTTCTCCGACGTCACTTACTACACGGCCCCCAATGGTGCCGGTGTCTTCGACGCCGGTACCAGCGCGTGGGTCTGCGCCCTGGGCTACCCCGGTCAGTGCGGACCCGGCCGCGGTGACGCGTCGGCCCGTCACGCCGTCGTCACCGTTACGACGACGCTGCTGGACGCACTCGCCACCGGACCGGTCGGGCGGACGCATCCCGCTCACGACAACGCCGGTAGCTTCTATTCCGCCTCCAGATAGCCGGTGTTCACCGGTGAGGCTTGCGGTCATCGGGCCGGCTGGGGTGTGATCTATCCCGATCACTGACGGTGGCCGGCGATACGCAGCGAGCGGCCGAGAGTGGCGGGAGACCAAGCATGCGGAACGTCAATCGGCGCTACGTCCTGGCCGCGGTCGCGGCTGCCGTGCTGCTCGGCACCGGCTCGGCGGCGTGGGCGGGGACCCATGAATTTCGCCGTAGCTCGCAGCCGGACGTGGAGGAGGTCGAGGCGGTTGTCCCGGCACCGGATTCCTCCACCGGTAGCTGTGGGGTGGAGCGGTGGTCGGTGAAGACCGGCACCGATGCCGACGCCGGCAAGATCACGCTGCAGTCAACGACGCCTACCTCGATCGCGAGCCTGGACGCGCTGACGGCGCCGTCGTCGCTACCGGCGAACAACCGGGTGCAGCCGACCGAGACGACCGTGTTCAGGCTCGCTGCGACGCTGACTGAGTACAAGCTGGAAGCCGACAGCGACTACCACCTCGTGCTCAACGACGGCGCCGGGCACACCATGATCGCCGAGATCCCCGATCCGGCCTGTGTCGGCTCGGGCAGCCCGCTGTTGACGAGCGTGCAGAAGGCCCGCTCGGAGTTCGACGCCAGGTACACGCCGACCGGCAGCTTCCAGACCGCGAACGTGCCGGTGTCGGTCACCGGGGTCGGGTTCTTCGACTTCTTGCACGGGCAGACCGGCGTGGCCCCCAACGGCATCGAGTTGCACTCCGTGCTCGACGTCCAATTCGGCACTGCCGGAGGGAACGTCGTCACCGTCACCAACCCCGGCACTCAGAACGGCACGGTCGGCACCGCCGCCAGCCTGCAAATCCAGGCCAGCGACTCCGCCGCCGGCCAGAGCCTGACCTACGCCGCAACCGGGCTGCCGGCCGGCCTGTCGATCAACCCTGCCAGCGGGCTGGTCTCCGGCACCCCCTCGACCGCCGCCAGCAGTCCGGTCACCGTGACCGCCACCGACCCCACCGGAGCGTCAGGGTCGACGTCGTTCACCTGGAACATCACCGGCTCGGCCGGCTGTTCGGGCCAGTTGCTGGCCAATCCGGGCTTCGAAACCGGCACCGCCGCCCCCTGGACCGGCTCCACGAGCGTCATCCGCAACAGCAGCAGCGAACCACCACACACCGGAACCTGGGACGCCTGGCTGGACGGACACGGCACCAGCCACACCGACACCCTGTCCCAGCGGGTCAGCATCCCGGCCGGCTGCCACGCCACGCTGAGCTTCTGGCTGCACATCGACACCGCCGAGACCAGCACCACGAAGCCCTACGACACCCTTACCGTCAAGGTCGGTTCGACCACCCTGGCGACGTACTCGAACCTCAACCACGCCACCGGCTACGCGCAGAGGAACATCGACGCCACCACCTACGCCGGACAGACCGTAACGATCACGTTCACCGGCGCCGAGGACTACACCAAACAGACCTCCTTCGTGCTCGACGACACCGGCCTCACCCTCAGCAATCCCGCCGGCTAGTGACCACTAGGGGCGCCGGCCGGGGGGTCTGCCTCCCACCTTCGGCGCGACGTGGCACGATCTCGCAGGTGACCAGCAGCCCCGTCGCGGCACAGCACCTGCGCGACCTCGCGCGGCTGCGCCGCGTCCGCGACCTCGCGCGGCTGCGCCGCGTCCGCGACCGGATCGACCGGGAGTACGCGCAGCCGCTGGACGTCGAGGCGCTCGCCCGCGGCGCGCACATGTCGGCCGGGCACCTCAGCCGCGAGTTCCGGCTCGCCTACGGCGAGTCGCCGTACGCCTATCTGATGACCCGGCGCATCGAGCGCGCGATGGCGCTGCTGCGTCGCGGCGACCTCAGCGTCACCGAGGTCTGTTTCGCGGTCGGCTGCTCGTCGCTGGGCACCTTCAGCAGTCGCTTCACCGAACTGGTCGGTATGCCGCCCAGCACCTACCGGCGCCTCGCTGCGCGCGCGACGGCGGGGATGCCGTCGTGCGTGGCGAAACAGGTGACCAGACCGGTCAGGAATCGAGAAGCGCCGGTCAGCGAGCCGCAGCTAGCGTGACCGTCATGGACATCACCATTCACGCGAGCTTCCTCCCGCACGACGACCCGGACGCATCCCTGGCCTTCTATCGCGACACCCTCGGCTTCGGGGTCCGCAACGACGTCGGAAACGGCAAGATGCGCTGGATCACGGTCGGCCCCTCCGACCAGCCCGGCACGTCCATCCTCCTGGCGCCGCCGGCCGCCGACCCCGGCATCACCGATGACGAGCGCCGCACCATCACCGAGATGATGGCCAAGGGCACCTACGGCTGGATCCTGCTGGCCACCAAGGACCTCGACGGCACCTTCGAGCGGGTGCAGGCCAGCGGCGCCGAGGTCGTCCAGGAGCCGACCGAGCAGCCCTACGGGCTTCGCGACTGCGCCTTCCGCGATCCCGCGGGCAACCTGATCCGCATCCAGGAGCTGCGCTGAGCCGTCCGGCGATCGCAGCCTTGGACCTGCACAGATCACGGTCGACCCAGCCGACCAGCCCGGCACGTCCATCGTCCTGGAGCCGCCGGCCGCAGACCCCGGCGTCACTGACGAGGAGCGCCGCACCATCACCGAGATGATGGCCAAGGGCAATTTCCGGGCTTCCCGTTTCGTCTCTTGGCCCGACAACCCCGCCGGGTCGACGTGACCCACGACTTCAGGAGTGACCATGACCGGCTCTTCCACCCAGGGAATCAAGACCGTGCTGCATCCCGTGTCCGACCTCGCGACAGCCAAGGCGGTGTACGCCGCACTGCTCGGCGTACCGCCGCAGACCGACGAGTCCTACTACGTCGGCTTCGAGGCCGAGGGCCAGCACGTCGGGCTGGTGCCGGGCGGTGGACCGCAGGGCATGACCTCGCCGGTGGCCTACTGGCACGTGCCGGACATCGAGGCGAAGCTGGCCGAGGTGACCGCTTCCGGTGCCACCGTGAAGGAACCCGCGCACGACGTCGGTGGCGGCCGCCTGGTGGCCACCGTCACCGACCCCGATGGCAATGTCCTCGGGCTGCTTCAGGACCGGTGAGTGCCGAGCCCCGCTCCCGCCCCCAGCGTCGTCGCGACACCGAGCATCGGCTCACTCACGACATCGACGTCTGGGTAGCCAGTGCCTCGGCGGACGGTGCGCCGTACCTGGTACCGCTGTCCTTCGACTGGGACGGCGAAGCGCTGCTAGTGGCCACGCCGCCGGACAGCCCCACCGGCAGGAACCTCGCTACCACCGGAACCGTTCGGCTGGGGCTGGGCCACACCCGCGACGTGTCCGTGATCGATGGCGAAGTCGAGGTCCTCGAGATCGACGCGCTGCCGCAGCAGCGGGGTGACCGGTTCGCCGCGCGCACCGGCTTCGACCCGCGTGCCCTGGCCACGCCGCACCGCTGGTTCCGTATCTCCCCGCGCCGCATCCAGGCTTGGCGCGAGGTGAACGAGCTGCCCGACCGCGAGCTAATGCGCGACGCCCGCTGGTTGGTCTGACGCCTTGGCCGGGCACGCCGCACAGATGGAGACACGATGAGCAAGGCCACGAAGAGGAAGACGCCGTCGTCGCCTGTCCTGCACGACGCCGACAGCCACGATCTGGTCCGCGTGCACGGCGCGCGCGTGAACAACCTCAAGGACATCCATCTGGAGATCCCGAAGCGCCGGCTGACGGTGTTCACCGG
>QHCD01000038.1 GCA_003244255.1 Pseudonocardiales bacterium
TCGCGTAGGCATAGGCGTCCTCGACCGTCAGCCGGCCGCCGGCCAGCACGCCGATGCCACCGGCGTCGCGCGCCTCGCGCAGGCCTTCGGCCGCGCGCTCCAGCGCCTCGGTCCACGACGTCTCGACCAGTTCGCCGTCGTCGCCGCGCACCAGCGGGGTGCGGATACGGTCGGCCGACGTGGCGTACGCGAACGCCCATCGGCCCTTGTCGCAGTTCCACTCCTCGTTCACCGCCGGATCGTCGCCGGCCAGCCGGCGGGTCACCCTCCCGCGCCGCCAGTCGGTGCGCTGCGCGCACCCCGACGCGCAGTGCTCGCACACCGACGGCGTCGATACGAGATCGAACGGCCGGGAACGGAAGCGGTAGGACGCCCCGGTCAACGCGCCCACCGGGCAGATCTGCACCGTGTTGCCGGAGAAGTAGGACTCGAACGGCTGGTCTTCATAGATCGCCACCTGCTCCAGCGCACCGCGTTCGAACAGGTCGATGAACGGGTCGCCGGCGATCTGCAGCGAGAACCGGGTGCAGCGAGCGCACTGGATGCACCGTTCGCGGTCGAGCAGCACCTCGGTCGAGATCGGTATCGGCTTGATGAACTTCCGCTTCGCGTCGACGAAGCGACTGTCGGCCTGGCCGTTGCTCATCGCCTGGTTCTGCAGCGGGCACTCCCCGCCCTTGTCACAGACCGGGCAGTCCAGCGGGTGGTTGATGAGCAGCAGCTCCATGTTGCCGCGCTGCGCCTGCTCGGCGACGCCGGATGTGACCTGCGTCTTCACGACCATGCCGGGCATCACCGTCGTCGTGCAGGATGCCGCCGGCTTGGGCATGCCGCGCCCGTTACCCATGTCGGTGACCTCGACCAGGCACTGCCGGCACGCGCCGACAGGGTCGAGCAGCGGATGGTCGCAGAACCGCGGGATCGAGATGCCGAGCTGGTCGGCCGCGCGGATGATCAGCGTGCCCTTGGGCACCCGAACCTCGAACCCGTCGATGGTGCAGGTGACGAGTTCGGTCTCCGCCGCGATGCTCACCGACCCGCCCCCGCCGTCGCCGATTGGGGCATCAGTGTGCCCCGACCAGGGTCCGGGCGCCGCCGAAGGGGCAGCCGCCGCTCTCGTAGTGCGCGACGTACTCGTCGCGGAAGTACTGGATCGACGACGTCACCGGGCTGGTGGCGCCGTCACCAAGCGCGCAGAACGCCCGGCCGAGAATGCTCTTGCTCACATCGAGCAGCGTCTCGATGTCCGCCGCACTGGCCTGGCCCCGCTCGAGCCGGTCGTAGATCTGCACGTACCAGTAGGTGCCTTCACGGCAGGGCGTGCACTTGCCGCACGACTCGTGCAGGTAGAACTGCGACCACTTCTGCACCGCGCGTACGACGCAGTCGGTCTCGTCGAAGATCATCAGCGCGCTGGTGCCGTTCATCGAGCCGGCCTTCGCCACCGCGTCGAAGTCCAGCGGCACGTCGAGGTGCTCGGGGGTGAACAGCGGCGTCGACGATCCGCCCGGCGTCCAGAACTTCAGCTGGTGACCCTCGCGAACACCTCCGGCCAGCTCCAGCAGCTCGCGCAACGTCGTGCCCATCGGCGCTTCGTACTGCCCCGGCCGGGTGACCCGGCCGGACAGCGAGTAGATGCTGGTGCCCGGCGAGGTCGATGGGCCCATGCTCGTCCACCAGTCGACTCCGCCCAGCACGATGTAGGGCACCGAGGCGATGCTGCCGACGTTGTTGACGACCGTCGGGCAGGCATAGAGGCCTTCGGTGGCGGGGAACGGGGGCTTCAGTCGCGGTTGGCCGCGGTAGCCCTCGAGCGAGTCGAGCAGCGCCGTCTCCTCACCGCAGATGTAGGCGCCCGCACCGGAATGAATGACGACGTCGAGGTCGAAACCCGACCCCAGGATGGACTTTCCGAGATATCCAGCTGCGTACGCTTCCTCGACCGCCGCTGTCAGCCTGCGCAGGGCATGGACCAGCTCGCCGCGCAGGTAGATGTAGGCGCGGTCCGCCCGGACGGCGTAGCAGGTGATGACGATGCCCTCGATCAACGAGTGCGGATCGGCCATCATCAGCGGCGTGTCACGGCAGGTCCCCGGTTCGCCCTCGTCGGCGTTGACGACGAGATAATGCGGCTTGCCCGCCGGCTCGCCCTCCTTGGCTTGCGGGATGAACTTCCACTTCATACCGGCGGCGTACCCCGCGCCGCCGCGCCCACGCACGGTGGCGCTGTCGACCAGCGCGATGACCTCGTCCGGCGTCGCGGTCAGAGCCTTGCGCAATGCCTGATAGCCCTCGAGCCGCTCGTAAGTCTCCAGCGTCCAGGACCGCGGCGAGAGCCACCGCTTGGTCAGGACAGGGGTCAGGGGCACGTCAGCTCTTCTTCCGCGCGGAGTTCTTCGGCGGCACAGACGGTATCGGGGTAGCCGGGTCGTACCCCGGGGCGGCCTGCCCGAGTTCTGCCGCGAGCCGCACCCCGACCAGCGTCGGCTCGCCCGCGGGTCCACTGTGGAGGGCATCGTCGTCGGGACGGACGAAGCCCGCCAGCTGGCGCTCGACCGACCGGAACGTGCACAGCGGCGCGCCTCGGGTCGGCTCCGGTCGGCGGCCCGCGCGCAGCTCGTCCACAAGCTCCGCCGCCGACGCCACCGTCTGCTGATCGAAGAACTCGTAGTTCACCATGACGACCGGTGCGTAGTCGCAGGCGGCGAGGCACTCGGCGTGCTCGAGCGTGATCGAGCCGTCGTCGGTGGTCTCGTTGTGCGCGACGCCGAGCCGTTCGGACAGCGCGGCATAGATCTCGTCACCGCCGAGCAGTGCGCACAGCGTGTTCGTGCAGACGCTGACCAGGAACTCACCGGCGGGCTTGCGCTTGTACATCGTGTAGAACGTGACGACGGCGCCGACCTCGGCCCGGGTCAGCCCAAGCATGGTCGCGCAGAACTCGACGCCGCGCGGGCTGACATATCCCTCGATCGACTGCACCAGGTGCAGCATCGGCAGCAACGCCGAGCGGGCCCGGCCGTCGGGATAGCGGGCAATGATCTCCCGAGCCTCGGCGCGGGTGACGGCGTCGAACGGCGTCGCGCCCTCGTTGAAGTCGGCAGCCGACGTGACGTCAGAGGGACCACCGGCCGTCTCGTTGCTACTCAACGGTCGGTTCCTCCCATCACGGGGTCGAGGGAGGCGATCGCGACGATGGCGTCACCGATCATTCCGCCCTCCAACAGCGGTCCGACGGCCTGCAGGTTGACAAAGGATGGCTCGCGTACGTGCACGCGGAACGGCCTGGTACCGCCGTCGGACACGATGTGGTAGCCGAGTTCGCCGCGCGGGCCCTCGATCGGGGAGTAGACCTGGCCGGCCGGTACGCGGAAGCCCTCGGTCACCAGCTTGAAGTGGTGGATCAGCGCTTCCATCGACTGCCCCATGATCCGCCGCACATGGTCCAGTGAGTTGCCGAGGCCGTCGGCGCCGAGCGCGAGCTGCGCCGGCCAGGCAACCTTCTTGTCCTCGACCATGACCGGGCCCGGCTCGAGCCGGTCCAGTGCCTGCTCGACGATCCTGGTCGACTCCCGCATCTCGTGCATCCGAACCAGGTAGCGGGCGAAGCAGTCACCGTCGGCCTCGGTGGGTACCTCGAACTCGTAGTTCTCGTAACCGCAGTAGGGCTGCGTCTTGCGCAGGTCCCAGGGCAGGCCGGCGGCGCGCAGCACCGGACCCGTGATGCCGAGCGCGAGACACCCTGGGAGGTCGAGGAAGCCGACACCCTTCAGGCGCTTGATGAACACGGGCTGACCGGTGAGCAGGCCGTGGTACCAGTCGACCCGTTTCGCGAGGTAGGGCAGCAGCTCCCGGATCGCCGCCACGGCGCCCGGCGGCAGATCCTGCGCGAGCCCGCCGGGCCGGACGTAGCCGGTATTCATCCGCAGGCCCGAGACCATCTCGAAGATGTCGAGGATCCGCTCGCGGTCCATGAAACCATCGGTCATCGGCGTCGTCGCGCCGAGCTCGTTGGCTCCCGTCGCGAGCCAGACGAGGTGGGAGGCGATCCGGTTCAGTTCCATCATGATCACGCGGATCGTCGTCGCCCGCGGCGGCACCTCGATGCCGAGCAGCTTCTCCACACCCAGGCAGTAACCGGTCTCGTTGAACATCGGCCCGAGGTAGTCGGCGCGGGTGAGGAACGTGACGGCCTGCGTCCAGGTGCGGTATTCGCAGTTCTTTTCGATGCCGGTGTGCAGGTAGCCGATCACCGCTCGCGCGTCGGTGACCGTCTCTCCTTCCATCTCCAGCACGATGCGCAGCACGCCATGGGTGGACGGGTGCTGCGGCCCCATGTTGACGACGAGGCGTTCCTCGTCGATCGGGTCGCCGGACCCGAAGGTCTCCTGCCAGTCGCCGCCGGTGACGGTGTAGACGCGGCCCTCGGTGGTCTCCCGGCCGGTCGCGTACGCGTCGGTACTCATGCCGACTCCGCGGCAAGGAGCGCGTCGTCGGTACTCATGCCGACTCCGCGGAAAGGAGCGCGTCGTCGGTACTCATGCCGACTCCGCGGCAAGGAGCGCGTCGTCGGTACTCATGCCGACTCCGCGGCAAGGAGCGCGTCGCCGGTACTCATCACCGATACGCCCTCCGCTCGTCCGGTGGGGGGATGTCGGCGCCCTTGTACTCCACCGAGATCCCGCCCAGCGGGTAGTCCTTGCGCTGCGGATGGCCCTCCCAGTCGTCGGGCATCAGGATGCGTGTCAGCGCGGGATGGCCGTCGAAGACGACGCCGAACAGGTCGTAGATCTCTCGCTCCTGCCAGTCGGCGGTCGGGTAGACGGCGGTGATGCTCGGCACGTGCGGATCGGCGATCGTCGTCGAAATCTCGAACCGGATCCGCCGCCGGTAGGTCATCGACGTCAGGTGGTATGCCACGTGCAGGCGCTCGGCCTGGTCGATGTAGTCGACGCCGGAGACGCACGAGCACAGCTCGAAGCGAAGGCTCTCGTCGTCGCGGGCGATCCGGCACACCTCGGCGATCTGCTCACGCGCGATGTGCATGGTGATCTCGCCACGGTCGACGACGACACGCCGCAGCGCCGCCCCGAATCCGGCGTAGGCCGCCGCGAAGCTCGCCATCACGTCGTCGAAGTAGCCGCCGTACGGCGGCGACGTCTGCCCCGGCACCACCTCGCGGCGCACCAGCCCGCCGTAGCCGGACGTGTCACCGGAGCCGTCGACGCCGAACATGCCGTGGCGCACGGTGCCTGGAACCGGTGTGCCGGCCGTCTCCGCGTAGGTCTGGATCTGGCCGGTGGGCAGTTCGGGGTCGCCGTCGGTCTGATGCTCGGGCTGGTCGGGCCGGTGGCCGCCGCTCTGGTCGGTCGCCGGGTGGCCGACCTGCTCGGATGCGTTCGTGGAGGCGTGGCCGTGGCCCGCGTCCTCATCCGGGCGCGTCGGCTCGGCGGGAGTCTTCGCCTCGCCCGTGCCGTCTGGACTCACCGGTCTCCCCGCCCGCGGCGGGAGGGCAGGCCGAGCAGGCTCTTCCCGGCGTAGGCGACCGACGACGCCGTGGTGCCCGGCCGATCGGCTCCGACGAACTCACCACCCCGGGTCACCCCGGCGGCCTCGAGCGCCTCGGCGCGGCGCGGGCCGAGCGGCTCGTGCATGATCTTGTCCTGCAGCTTCAGGATCGCATCCAGCAGCATCTCCGGCCGGGGTGGGCAGCCGGGCAGGTACATGTCGACCGGCACCACATGGTCGACGCCCTGCACGATCGCGTAGTTGTTGAACATGCCGCCGGAGCTCGCGCAGACACCCATCGAGAGGACCCACTTCGGCTCGGGCATCTGGTCGTAGATCTGCCGCAGCACCGGCGCCATCTTCTGGCTCACCCGGCCGGCGACGATCATCAGGTCGGCCTGCCGCGGGGTGGAGCTGAACCGCTCCATGCCAAACCGCGCGATGTCATAGCGCGACCCGCCGACGGTCATCATCTCGATCGCGCAGCAGGCCAGGCCGAACGTCGCCGGCCAGATCGACGCCTTGCGGGTGTAGTTGACGACCTTCTCCAGCGTGGTCAGCAAGATCCCGTTCGGCAGCTTCTCCTCGATACCCATGCCTAGTTCCAGTCCAGGCCGCCGCGCCGCCAGACGTAGGCGTACGCGATGAACACGGTCCCGACGAAGAGCACCAACTCCACGACGCCGAAGATCCCGAGCGCGCGATTGGCGACGGCGTAGGGATAGACGAACACGATCTCGATGTCAAAGACGATGAACAGCATCGCGGTCAGGTAGAACTTGACCGGGAACCGGCCTCCGCCCACCGGTTGCGGTGACGGCTCGATGCCGCACTCGTACGCGTCGTACTTCGCTCGGTTGTAGCGCTTCGGGCCGGTGAAGCCGGCGGCACCGACGGAGAGGACGGCGAACCCGGCCGCCAGCAGGAACAGACCGACGATGGGGATGTAGGGCGTCAGCGTCACGTTCTGCCCTCCCGTTCCCTGCGCTGACCGGTCGTCGCTGCCGAGGAACGCGCGGCCGGCGGGTCGAGACTAGAGCGTTGCCCGGCGCGTCCCGCAGCCGCCCCGATCGCCCGCTTCCCGCTCCGAGTCATGCCGAGGGCGCCAGCGTGGTGAGCGCGGTGATCACCCGATCGAACGCGTCGCCGCCATGCGGATCGGAGAGGTTCGCGAGCAGCTTGAGCACGAACCTCATCAGCAGCGGATGCGGCATCCCGTGCCTGGTGGCGATCTTCATCACCGCCGAGTGCCCGATCAGCTTCACGAAGATGCCGCCGAGCCGGTAGTACCCGCCGTAGGTCTCCCGCAGCGACTGCGGGTATCCGGCCAGGGCGCGTTCGCGGGCGTCCGAGGTCGGCCGGGACAGCGCCTGTACGACGGCGCGTGCGGCGAGTTCGCCGGACTCCATCGCGTACGGGATGCCCTCGCCGTTGAACGGGTTCACCATGCCGCCGGCGTCACCGACGAGCAGCAGCCCGTCGCCGTAGTGCGGGGTGCGGTTGAAGCCCATCGGCAGGCCGCCGCCGCGCATCTGCCCGCACGCGTTGGCCTCGACGTAACCCCACTCCTCCGGCATTGAGGACAGCCAGGAGCCGAGCAGCTGGCGGAAGTCGGTGTTGCGGAACGCGCCTGAGGAGTCGAGCAGGCCGAGGCCGACGTTGGACGTGCCGTCGCCGACCCCGAATATCCAGCCGTAGCCGGGCAGCAGCCGCTCGTTGCCGGCGCCATCCCGCTCGCGCAGCTCCAGCCACGACTCGAGGTAGTCGTCGTCGTGGCGGGGCGAGGTGAAGTAGCGGCGGACGGCGACGCCCATCGGCCGGTCGGTCCTGCGCTCGCGTCCGAGCGCCAGCCCGAGCCGTCCGCTGACGCCGTCCGCTGCGACGACGATCGGCGCTCGGTAGGTGACCGGCATGCGTTCGGGACCGGCGTTGGCGGTGACGCCGACGACACGGCCGGAATCGGCGCGCAGCGGCCCGGTGACGGCGGTCTGCTCGATGATCTTCGCCCCGGCGGCGCGGGCACGGGCGGCCAGGATGTCGTCAAGATCCAGTCGGGGCCGCACCAGGCCGAAGTCGGGGTAGCTCGCGAGCGCCGGCCACGGCAGCTCCAGCCGCAACCCACCGCCGAGCACCCGCAGGCCCTTGTTGCGGATCCAGCCATCCGCCGGCCCGACCGGCACACCCATCCCCGCCAGCGCCTTGACGGCGCGAGGAGTCAGGCCGTCCCCGCAGACCTTCTCGCGCGGGAACGACGACTTCTCGACCAGCAGCACGTCGAGGCCGGCCTGGGCGAGGTGGTAGGCCGCGCTCGAACCGCCCGGGCCGGCGCCGACGACCACGACGTCGGCATCGGTGGTCGTCACGGCGGCTACCTCGGGCGCTCGGGTCCGGTGATTGGGTCGTGGGCGGTGCTGCGGATCGACTTGTGAATCCGTTCACGAACTCACGGAGGAGTCTACGCCGGCCCCGTCAGCCCGCGCGCCACAGCCCAATCGGCCCCCGGCGCACTCCGCAACCGGCGTTACGCGCTCGGCAACACCGGCGGGGGTGCGCCGGGCTCGCCGGCGGGCGGCGGCTCGGGTTCGGTCACCTTCTCGGCGGCCGTCTGCAGCGCCTCGCCGGTCTTCTGGGTGGCCGTGTTGATCTTGTCGTGGTACTTGCCCTTGGTCTTGTCGTCGACGAAATCGCCGGCCTTGCCGACGGCGCCGCCGACCTTCGACGCGGCCGTGCGGACCTGGTCCTCGCGGCCTTTCACCAGACCCTTGACCTTGTCCATGAGTCCCATGAGAACCTCCAGTGATCGCGGTACGCCGGGCGAACCGCCGAATGGTCAGCGGGCGATGCAGCCGAAGCTGTTTCCACCGTACGGCGTTCCCGCCGCACTGTCAGCCAGTGGCCGGCTCGGCGTCGGCCCGGGCAGGCAGCGTCAGCCTGTGGGCGGTGCCGTGGCGCGGTGCACGGCGATCACACCGCCGGTCAGGTTGCGCCAGCGGACACCTGCCCAGCCCGCGGCGCGGATGCGATCGGCGAGCGCCCGCTGATCGGGCCAGGCGGCCGCGGACTCCGCGAGGTAGGTGTAAGCCTCCGGCGACGTCGAGCACCAGCGCGCCAGCACCGGCATTCCCCGCCTCATGTAGATGCGATATCCGGCCCGCACCGGCCGCAGCCGCGGGCGGCTCACCTCACAGATCACCAGCCGGCCACCGGTCCGGGTCACCCGCCGCAGCTCGCGGAGCACGGCGTCGACGTCGGCGACGTTGCGCAGGCCGAAGGAGATCGCGACGGCGTCGAAGCTCCCGTTGCGGAACGGCAGCCGGGCGCCGTCGCCCGCGACCTTCGGCACCGAGCGCGCCCGCCCGGCGGCGAGCATCCCGAGTGAGAAGTCGCAGGCGATCGCGCGACCGCCGTGCCGGGTCAGGTCGACGGTCGACACCGCGGTGCCCGCCGCGAGATCGAGCGCCCGTTCGCCACGGCGCAGGCCGATCTGACGGCGGGTGACCCACCGCCAGTAGCGGTCGAGCCCGCCGGTCATCAGCGTGTTGGTGCGGTCGTAGCCCCGCGCGACATCGTCGAACATGGCCGCGACGTCGTGCGGCTCCTTCTGCAGCGATGCGCGGGCCACGGCGTCATCGTCGCATTCGCGGTTGCCAGCTGGCGACTTCTGCGAGACTCGAGCTGTCAAGCTGTGTGCCCGGAAGGCGGCTGCCAGCCGTGGTCATGGCGCGAGACGCCCAGAACGAGAGGCACAGAAGAGGTGGCGTGGTGACCCGCTCGGCACAAGACGTGCGCAGCCGGCAGCGGCGCGCGCTGGCCGGCGCACTGGCCGGCGCCGGCGCGATCCTGCTGGCCCTCGCCGGTGCACTGCCGGCCGTCGCCGTCACCAGCACCACCCTGCGCATCATCGACGTCGACCGCTCCGGGCTGCCCCGCCTGCGCGTCGTCGCCGTCGCGCCGCCGATGCTCTCGGCGCTGAACCTTCCGGCCGGTGCATTCGTTGCGCGCCAGCGGTCCACCGACCTGCCCGTGTCCTCGACCCGGGTGCTCGACGGGCACCTGCAGCTGCTGATCGTGATGGACCGCGCCGTCCCGGCAGACGAACTGGGCGCCGAGCAGTCGGCCGCGGTCGAGCTGATCCGCACGATTCCGACGGGCGTGCCGATCACGTTCGCCGCCGACGGCATCGTCCCCGCCGGCGCGACTCGGACGGACATCCTGAGCACGATCGCCCGGCTCTCCCCCGCCGCCGGCACGTCGGTTGCGAACACCACCGCGGATGCGCTGGTCGCCGAGCCGACAGCGACCCGCCGGGCCGTGGTCCTTTTCACCGGGTGCGCTCGCGCGCCCGACACGTTTGGCGATGGCCAGGTGCGGGCCAGCCTGGCGCTCGACGACCAGCAGCTCGACATCGTGCGGGTCGGATCGTCGTGCACCGGTCATGCCGATTCCCTCGCCGCACTCGCGACCACGGTGACGCAGCTGGCTCCCGATGGTGACGCGGGAGCTCCCGCGGAGGCCATCGCCCGCGAGCTCGAGGGCGAATACCTGTTGACGTTCTCGCTCACGTCGGGGTCGGCCGCACCGGTGACCGTGACGGTGCAGTCCGACGAAGTCAGCGCCGCGCAGACGGTGTCGGTCGCCGAGGCCAGCGCCGCGCCCGCCGCCAAGCACGGCCGCACGTGGTGGATCGCCGGGGGCGCGATCGCCGCCGTCGCCGTCCTTGCCGGGCTCGGGCTCTGGCAACACCGCCTGAACACGCGCTGAGGCGAACCACCCGCTGACCCGGCTGCTATCCCAGCGGCGTGGCCGTGACCACGATGTTGTCGCGATAGCTGCGCTTGGCGGGATCGAAACTGCCGCCGCAGGTGATCAGCGTCAGCCGCGGCCGGCCCGTCGTCGTGAACAGCTGCCGCTGGGCCAGCGCCGGCTTGACGACGTGCACGTTCGACGCGACTACGTACGACTTCGTCGCGCCGTTCGCCGTCGTCACGGTCACGAGGGTGCCCGGTGAAAGCCGGTAGAGGTCGAAGAAGATGCCGTACTTGTGGTTGTAGTCGACGTGAGCGGCGACGACGACGTCACCGGAGGAATCGCCCGGCCGGGCGCCGTATGCCCACCACACGGCGGTGGCGACGGTTGGCGGCACCACCAGCTCCTGGGTCGCGGGATCGGTGCCGACGCCGAGGATCGGCGCGCTGACCTCGATGGCCTGCACCCCGATCCGCACGGGTACGCGCGCGGCGCGCGCCTCGAGCACGCTGAGCTTGGCGGAGTGAGAACCCAGTTGTGGCCCGCTCGCCGTCGACGTCGGCGGACGGCTCACGGTCGGCGAGGGTGAGACACCCGGCGACGTCGCGGCTGCCGACGAGCCGACCCCGGCGGCCGTGGTGTGCGCTGCCGTCGTCGTCGCGGTCGGACGCGCGGCCGACGTGCGGTGCTTACCGACAACGCGAACGCCGACCAC
Organism: Pseudonocardiales bacterium; assembly: GCA_003244255.1. Taxonomy (GTDB): domain Bacteria; phylum Actinomycetota; class Actinomycetes; order Mycobacteriales; family QHCD01; genus QHCD01. The sequence goes on from QHCD01000038.1 coordinate 10,970, forward strand.
GACGGCGACGACGAGGGCGACCGCCGCAGCGGCAGCGAGGATTCTGCCACTGGATCGCGAGGCGCGATGCCGTGGACCGCTGCGGCGATCCGTCACAGATCGCCAGAACCCGGCCGGCCGCCGAGCGGGCCGAATCGCCGGCGACGTGCGAGCGCGGCCGAACCGATGAGCAGGCCGCCGCCGACGGCGTACCACGCGGGGTCGACCGACCATCCGCTGCGATCGGTGTCGCGCGCAAGCCCGCTGTTGCCGGTCTCCACCCGCATCGGAACGACCATCATCGCCGCGGCCGCTGGTCCCGGATCGAGGGGCTGCGCGAGCCAGCCGAGGCTGGAGTCGGCGGCGATACCGATCAGGTAGATGCCGGTGACGACGTTGCGCTGGGTCGGAACCTGGTGGGCGGGCAGGATCCGGGTGTTACCGGCGCCGGTCCAGACCTCGACGCGATGTGACCCGATCCCTGTGCGGATGCCCGCCTGCTCCTTCGTGGACAGCACCGGCAGCGACCTGCCGTCGATGACGACACGCACTGACGGCGCGTCGGCGAGATCGCGAACCTCGATCCCCGAGCCGCCGTGGGCCAGCAATGGAGCCGACGCGGTGTCGTCGTCCCACGTCGTGAGGAACGGCCGGCCCGCGGAGTTCAGGCCGATGCCGGCGGTGACGTGCGCGCTCGCGGCGACGTCGAGCACGCCGGTGAGCAGCGGCTTGGCAGCCGAGGGCGTCCCGTGCCGGCGGATGACCAGCGTGTGAGCACCAGCCGACACGGTCAGCGGGTCGGTCACGCGCTCGGGTGCGAACGCGCTCAGCACCTGCCGGCCGTCGATCCAGACGTCCGCGAGCAGCCCGCGCACACCGTGCACGATCTGTACCTCGCCGGGTGCGCCCGGAGCGGCCCCGGCGGGTGCTGCAGCAAGCAGCGGTAGGCAGGTCACGGCGGCGACGACGGCGCAACCCGCCGATCGTGCGATGCCGCGCCGGAGAACGGTCGGCTCCATCGTTGCTCCCATCCACGCAGGGCAGCGCCGCGAGACGATGCGGCGGCGCGTCGGCCCAGGAAAAGGCACCAAAAGGGCACGGCACCGCGGTTGGGTCACCGTTTACGGGCATTTCAAAACTACCTGTCCGCCGGTGGGAAATCCCCCGTTACAACGGCAATCGCACCGAACGAATGCGCGGCGTAATCGGGACCGCATTTCCCCGCTGCCGTGCGGTAACTCGAACGGGTGGCGCTTGGTCTATTCCTGTCGTGTCCCGCGCGCGGGTCGGCTGACGCCGGTCCGTAGGCTGAGCATCGTGACGACGACGCCGGATCTGCTCGAGGCGCTTGCGCACACCGTGGCGATCGACGACGACGCCGGAGTGGAACTCGCTGACCGGCTGCCTCCCGGACCGGTCCTGTCCTGGGTTCGCGACGGCGCCGGCCTGGTCGGCTGGGGTGAGGTCGCCCGGGCGAGCTTCACCGGCCCGGGCAGCCTGCATCGCGCCGACCAGTGGTGGCAGGCGCTGTCCTCGCGGCTGCGGATCGTCGACGACGTGGGCGTGAGCGGCAGTGGCCCGATCGCCTTCGTCAGCGGCGCTTTTGACAACCGGCTCGCCGATACCGTCGTCGTCGTGCCCGCGACGGTGGTGGGCCGCAGTCGGGGAAGCTCCTGGCTTACGAGCTACGAATCGGGAGCCGAGCGTGCCTCCGACGGCGACTCACAGCTGCCACCCATCGAACGGCCGCGCGGCCCCGGCATGATCTCCTACTCCGACGGTTCGTGCACGGCCACGCAGTGGCGGGCGGCCGTCGCCGAGACCGTGCGGCGGATCCGCGCCGGCGAGGCCGGCAAGGTGGTGCTCGCGCGCGATGTCATCGCGACCGCCGACGAGACCATCGACGCACGGTTCCTGCTGCGCCAGCTGATGCGCCGCTACCCGTCGTGCTGGACGTTCCTCGTCGACGGGCTGATCGGCGCGACGCCGGAGCTGCTGGTGTCTCGGCAGGGCGAGCGGATCGCGGCCCGGGCGCTCGCCGGAACGCTGCGGCCCGGCCAGGGTGCCGAGCTGTTCTCCTCGCCGAAGGAACGCGCCGAGCACGAGTACGCGGCCCGATCGGTGGCCGAGGTGCTCGCGCGTCATTGCTCGTCGCTGCAGCTACCCGATGCCCCCGAGCTGCTGGAATTGCCGAACGTGGTGCACCTGTCCACACCGATTCACGGGCTCGCCGCCACGCCGGCGTCGGCGCTGGCACTCGCGGCCGATCTGCACCCCACTGCCGCGGTGTGCGGGACACCGCGAGAGGTTGCGGCCGACCTCATCCCGCGGTTGGAGCAGATGGATCGCGGCCGGTACGCCGGTCCCGTGGGCTGGGTCGACACCGCCGGAAACGGCGAGTTCGGCATCGCGCTCCGGTGCGGTCAACTCGACGGCAACCAGCTGCGGATGTTCGCCGGCTGCGGCATTGTCGAGGGCTCCGACCCGGATGCCGAGCTCGCCGAGTCGGTGGCCAAGATGGTGACGATGCGCGACGCGCTCGAGGCCGACGCCGGCGACCGCTCGTGGCCAGACCGTTAGTGGTGCCGACCACTAGTGGACGGCCGCGCCGATGGCCCGGCGGATCTCGTCGTGCCGCCGGGCAAGATCGGCACGGTCGACGACGACGTGCAGAACCCGAATTCCCTTTCCGGACAGTAGTTCCGGCGTCATCTCCTCCATAGTGGACAGTCGCCGGTACGGGGTACGGGTCGCGCCGCAGAGAGCGGCGAAGTCGACGCCGGTAGGTGTTCCGAAGACACGCTCGAATGGTTCGTCGGGCAGGCCGCCGGGTTCGAGCAGCGCAAAGATGCCGCCGCCGCCGTTGTCGACTACGACGATCGTGAGATCCGGCCTCGGTTCGCCCGGGCCGATCACCAGGCCGGTGGCGTCGTGCAGGAACGCGAGATCACCGAGCAGCAGCACCGCGACCCGCCGCGGGTCGTCGCGCTGGGCGGCCAGCGCCGCCCCGACCGCCGTCGACACGGTGCCGTCGATTCCGGCCACCCCGCGATTTGCGATGACGTCGACGTCGTCTCGCACGGGCGCGACAAGCCCCACATCCCGCACCGGCTGCGAGGAGCCTATGACGAGCAGGGAATGTGGCGGCAGCGACCTGACGAGGTCGCGCGCGACACGCAGCCCGGACGGCTCGCGCTCGGCGTCGAGGGAGCGGTCGAGGGCGCCGCGCGCGCGGGCGTCGGCCCCGTGCCATGCCGCGGCCCAGCCGGGGTCCACAGTGGACAGTGCGGGTGCGCTCCGGTGCACGGTGATCACGTCGTGCCCGGGCGCTGGCCACGCGCGTCTCGAGGTGATCAGGTGGAATCGCACGGCAGGATCGGCGAGCAGCCGGGAGACCGACCGGAACAGGGTCGGCCGTCCGACACACACCACGGCATCGGGCCGGTGTGCCGCGAGGAAGTCCGCGTCGTCGAGCAGCCAGGCGCCGGTGGTGAGTACGTCGCCGGCGCCGGCGGTCTCGGCGACGATCGGCCAGCCCGAATCGCGGGCCCATCCGGGTACCGGCTCGCCGGCAGCCACCACGACGAGCCCGCGCCCGGCGTCGATCGCGCGCCGATCCGCTGCCCGCGGCGAGTCGACGACGACGGTCCACTGCCCGTCCGCCCGGCCGGCCAGCGGTTCACACCAATCGGCGTCGCCGTCGGGGAGCAGCGGCTCGCGCAGCGGCACGTTCAGATGGACTGGCCCCGGCGCCACCGGATCGGTCGCGCTGGCGACGGCCCGCGAGACGGTGCTGCGCCAGTAGCCGTTCTGCCCGGTGCGCCACTCCGGTGTCGCGAGATCGTGCGCCCATCGCGGCACCGAGCCGTAGATGCCGACCTGCTCGGTGGTCTGGTTCGCACCGCTGCCGCGCAGTTCCGGCGGCCGGTCGGCGGTGACGGCGACGAGCGGAACGCCCGCGTGGTGTGCTTCGAGGACCGCCGGGTGCAGGTTTGCCGCCGCGGTGCCGGACGTGCACGTGACCGGGACGGCGCGGCCGGAGGTGCACGCGAGGCCCAGAGCGACAAACCCGGCGGTGCGCTCGTCGATCCGCACGTGCAGCCGGATTCCTCCGGCGGCCGCGGCATCGGCCAGGGCGAGGGCGATCGGCGCGCTGCGCGAACCCGGCGCCAGCACGGCCTCGCGCACGCCGCATCTGATCAGCTCGTCGACGAACACCCGACCGAAGGCCGTCGCGGGGTTCACGCCGTCCTGCCAGCGACGGCGTCGTAGCGCTGCAGCCAGGCCGCGCGCCGCACCGGATCGGCCGCGGCGGCCGCGAGCAGACCCGGGTCCGGGTGCGGGCGACGGACCGCGATCGCACCGTCCACCGGCAGCAGTGGACGCTCGACGACGTCGCGGTCCAGGAGCGCGACGGTGGCGAGGCCGCAGGCGTAGGGCAGCGCGGGCAGCGCGGCGGCCAGGGCGAGCCCGGCCGCGATACCCACCGAGGTCTCGACGGCGCTGGAGACGACGACGGGCAGGCCGATCTGCTCGGCGATCGCGAGACAGGCGTGCACGCCGCCGAGCGGTGCGACCTTGAGCACCGCGATGTCGGCGGCGTGGCGCCGAGCCACCCGCAGCGGATCCTCGGAGCGGCGGATCGATTCGTCGGCGGCGATCGGCACGTCGACTCGCCTGCGCACGGCCGCCAACTCCTCGATGGTGGCGCACGGCTGCTCGACGTACTCCAGCCCGACCCGGTCCAGCCGCCGGATCATCGCGACGGCGTGATCGACGTCCCAGCCGCCGTTGGCGTCGATACGGACGCGGCCGCCAGGTCCGAGCGCGTCGGCGACCGCCTCGACCCGGGCGACGTCGTCGTCGTCGCTCTGTCCAGCCTCGGCCACCTTCACCTTCGCGGTCCGGCAGCCGGCGGAACCATGCACGATGGCTGCGGCGGCGTCGGGTCCGACCGCGGGGACGGTGCAGTTGACGGCGATCGAATCCCGCACCGGGTCCGGCCAGCCGAGGGTCGCCGCCTCCTCGGCCGCGCGCAGCCAGGGCAGGCTCGCCGCGTCGTCGTAGTCGGCGAAGGGGCAGAAGTCGCCCCATCCGGCCGGGCCATCGAAGAGCATGCCCTCGCGGACCGTGATGCCACGGAACCGGGTGCGCATCCCGATCGCGTAGACGTGCACCTGCCCTCCTCGCCCGGCCACGGGTCCGAAACTAGGCTAGGGCGTGCCCGCTCGCGCCCTGCAGCCCGTCGCGGCCGGCGATCCCGGCGCGGCCGCGAAACTCCTTGCCGCGCTGGAAGCGGCACTCGCCGGTGGTCCTGCCGTGCTGCCGTTGTCGGCGGATCCCGTTGTGGCGCAGCGGGTTCTCGATGCCGCGCGACCCGAGCTCGGTGTGCCGGACGCCGCCGCCGCCGTACTCGCCAGCTCCGGATCGACGGCCGAGCCGAAGCTGGTGCTGCTCAGTGCCGACGCGATGCGACGATCGGCGGACGCGACCCACGAGCGGCTCGGCGGACCCGGTGGCTGGCTGCTCGCGCTGCCGCCGCACCACGTCGCCGGCCTGCAGGTCGTCCTGCGATGCCTGCACGCCGGCACCCCACTGTCCACTGTGGATACTGCGGCCGGCTTTACGGTCGCAGCGTTCGCCGATGCCGTCCGGCGCATGCCCGCCGGCCGCCGCTACACCTCGCTCGTTCCCACCCAGCTCGGCGGCCTCCTCGACGCCGGAAGAGCCGACGTCCTGGCCGGATTCGACGCCGTGCTCGTCGGGGGCGCCGCCACACCCGCGGCAATGGCCGCGAGAGCCGAGGCCGCCGGAATGGTGCTTCGCCGCAGCTACGGCATGTCCGAGACCTGCGGTGGCTGCGTCTACGACGGCGTCGAACTCACCGGCGTGGACGTGACGGTTGACGCATCCGACGGTGCGATCGGCGCCGTTCGCATCGGCGGCGTCACGCTCGCCTCGGGCTACCTGCGGGATCCGGGCGCCACGGCGGTGGCGTTCGCCGGCGGCTGGTTTGCGACCAGGGACATCGGTCGCCGGGGCCCGGGGGGCCGCCTCGACATCGTCGGCCGCAGCGACGACGTCGTCGTCACCGGCGGTGAGAAGGTCGCCCCGGGCCTGGTGGAACGCGCACTGCGACAGGTTCCGGGAGTCCTCGACGCATGCGTCGTCGGCGTGCCCGATCCGCGGTGGGGCAGGGTTGTCGCGGCCGTCGTCGTCACGACCGGGCCGGACGACGACCTGCTGCGCGAGGCAGTGCGCAGCAGCGTGGGATCCACCGCGGTGCCGAAACGGATCCGCTACGCCGACCGGCTGCCGATGCTGGCCTCGGGCAAGGTCGATCGTCGGACCGTGCTCGCGATGCTCAGCAATCGTCCCTAGCATCGTCAGCATCGTCGTCCCGGAGCGCATTGCGCACCCGCCCCCGGTTCTCGCGGCGGTTCTGCCACCACGACGTCGTGTCCTGGACCATCGCCGCGCGATGCCGGCGCAGCAGCACGAACGAGACGGGCAGGCTGACCACCAGCGCGAGGAACACCAGCAGTAAGCCGCGGAGCCCGGCCAGGTAACCGATCCCGCCGAGAATCGCGAACACACCGAAGCGCGCCACCGTGTAGACCAGTGCAGCCCTCATCCTGAGAACACCCGCCTCGTCTCGGGCGAAACCAGACCCTTCACCGTACGACGATGGTGGTGTCGCCGACGCGGATGGTCGGGCAGACTGGCGGGTGCGGGGTCCGGCCCGACGAAACAGGCGGTGTCATGCACGACACAGCGACGCTGCTCGCCGCAGCAGCATCCGGCGACCAGGCAAGCTGGGACGAACTGGTGCGGCGGCACACGAACCTGCTCTGGTCGGTCGCCCGAAGCTTCCGGCTCGGCGCCGCCGACGCCGGCGACGCCGTGCAGATGGGCTGGCTCCGGCTGGTCGAGAACCTCGACCGCATCACGGCGCCGGACCGGCTTGACTCCTGGCTCGCAACCACGGTGCGCCGGGAGTGCCTGCGGATCCTGCGCCGCACCGGCCGGGAATCGCCGATCGCCGGTGACGACGCCGCCCTGGACGTGCCCGACACGACCGAACTCGACACGAAGCTGCTCGCCGACGAGCGCGACGCCGAGCTGTGGACCGCCTTCGCGGGCATGTCGCAGCCATGCCAGCGGCTGCTGCGGGTGCTCATGGCGACCCCGCCGCCGTCCTACGCCGCCGTCGCCGCCGCGCTGGACATGCCGATCGGCAGTATCGGACCAACCCGAGCAAGATGTCTCAAACGGCTGCGTTCGTTGCTCCAGACAACGGGCGGCCTCGTCGAAGCAGGCGACGTGCCCCCGGCCGAGGGGAGCGATCATGCCAGTCAATGACGGGCCACTCGATGACGGGCGACCCGACAACGGGCCACTCGAGGCCATCGCCGCCCGGCTGTCGGGCGCCGTCGAGGCGATCGACCCGGCGCCGATCCAGGCCTTCGACCTCGCGCGCGCGGCCATCGGCATGCGCAGTCTCGATGCGCAGCTGCTCGATCTGATGCGCGACTCCGCCGAGATCACCGCCAGCGTCCGTGGCGACGGCGACGACCGGCTGCTGTCCTTCGAGGCCCCCGCCGAACCGGGACACCGCGCCGGAATCGTCGTCGAAGCGCAGATCAGCGACGATCACGGCCGCCGCAACGTGATGGCGCACCTGCCGGACTCGGTCGTCGACGCACGAGTCGAGACGGCCGACGGCGTCGTCGACTCGGACCTAGACGCCCCCGACGACGCACACGACGACCGCCTGCTCACGGCCTACGGTCTTGCGCCCGGGCCGGTGCGCCTGGTTCTCACGACCGAGGACGGTGCGCGGCTGGTCACCAGCTGGGTCAGCATCTGACGGCGCCGCACGGCCCGTCGGGTCGGAGCGGATGAGGCGACGAGGTCCGCCGGGCGATCAGCTGTGGACCGCGTCGGGTTCGCGCGGCGGCAGCGGCTCGTGAGTGGCCGTTGTGGCGGCGCCACCCGGCACGACGGGCTGGACCGCTTTCGGTGGCTTCTGGGGTCGCTGCGGGTCGCGGGGCTCGTCCCCGGGCTGAATCTTCGGCATGGGCTGCATCTCCGGCATGGTGGGCGTCCCTCGAGCGCTGTGATCGGCCACTCGCGCAGCGGGCTCGCGCGAGATACGACCTCTAGAGTAAGTCGCACTGATGAAGAGGAGACACCGCGGATCCTCGGTGATACAGCTGTTGCTGGCCGCCGGGGCACGTCGGCGACGGTTGTGAGCGCGGCCGACCTCGCGGCACGGGCCGAGCAGCTGGTCGGTGTCGCCCCACGGCGAGCGCGCCGGGTCGCTGCCGCCGCCGTTGCCGCCGCCCGTGGCGAGTCCGATCGCCAGGCCGAAGCGGCCGCTTGGCACGCCGAGGCCCTCGCGGCCTGGACGCTCGGTGCGATGACCGAGGCGGTCACGGCGTCGCGGCGCGGCGTCGCCGCCGCACGACGGAACGGCGACCCGAGCCGGACCGCCGAGGCGCGCATGACCCTGGCGTTCCTGCTGCACGACCGGGGCGACACGGCCGCCGCGTTGCGCCAGCTCGATGCTGCCGCCGCCGACGCGCGGGGCGTCGTGGTCGGGCGGGTGTTGCATCAGCGCGGCCTGGTACTCCAGCGCTGCGGCCGCGACGACGACGCGCTCGCGGCGTACCGCGCCGCACTGCCGATCCTGCGCCGCGGCGGTGACCTGACCTTCCAGGGCCGGGTGCACAACAACCGGGGCGTGCTGCAGGCCCAGCGCGGCCTGCTCCGAGCCGCCGAAACCGAGCTGACCGAGGCGCACCGCATCTACGCCGAGCTCGGCCAGGACAACCTGCTCGCCGACACCGTCTGGAACCTCGGGTTCGTCGCCGCCCGCCGCGGTGACGCGCCCGCCGCGCTGGCGCGCTACGACGACGCCGACGCCATCTACCGGCGGCACGGTGTTCCGAACGCGGAGCTGCTGCTCGACCGCTGCGAGCTGCTGCTCTCGGTGCGACTCACCGCCGAGGCGCGCGACACCGGCACGCGGGCCGTCGGCGAGCTCGGCGCGGCAGGGATGTCGACCCACCTGGCCGACGGCCTGCTGATGCTGGCGCAGGCGACCCTCGCCGACGGCGACCCCGCCGCCGCGCGCGGCTGCGCGCTGCGGGCGGCCAGGCTGTTCACCCGGCAGGGCCGCGACCGCTGGGCACTGCTCGCCCGGTACGTCGCCCTGCGCGCCGACGAGCGGTCCGGCGCCCCCGCGCCGTCGTTGCGCCGTCGGGCGGCCAGGATGCGCGAAGAGCTGGGGGCGGCCCGCTGGCAGGCGCAGGCGCTGGACTGTGCGCTGATCGATGCCAGGGCGGCGCTGCGGCTCGGGCAGTTGACGGCGGCCCGCCGCGCGCTCACCGGCATCGGCACGGCGCGCAATCGGGGTCCGCTCGAGCTTCGGGTGCGGGCCTGGCACGCGGCGGCGTTGCTCGCCGAGGCGCTCGACGACCCGGCCGGTGCCGCTCGCGCGGTGATCGCCGGTCTTGCGATCGTGGATCGGCAGCGCGCCGTCGTCGGCGCCACCGAGCTACGCGTCTACATGGCCGGGCACGGTGACGACCTGGCCCGTCTCGGCGTCGCCCTGGCGTGCAGGTCGGGCGCGCCCGCGGCTGTGCTGGATGCCGCGGAGCGCTGGCGGGCCGGCTCGCTGCGGCTGGTTCCGGTCCGACCGCCCGACGACGTCGCCCTGGCCGAATCGCTGGCCGCGCTACGCCGGGCCAGCGCCGCCGTCGAGGCTGCCGCGCTGGCGGGTGCGGCGGCCACAACAGAACGGGCCGACCAACATCGCCTCGAGCAGCGCGTTCGCGAGCTCGCCCGGCGTGCCAGCGGCTCCGGCACGCGAATGCCCAAGCCGCCGGCCGTCGACGAGCTCGCGACGATGCTCGGCGAACGGGCACTGGTCAGCCTCGTCGTCGACGCCGAGACGCTGGTGGCGGTCACTGTGGCCGGCGACGTTGCGACGACGAGCCGGCTCGGCCCGGTTGGCCGCATGCACCGGCTAGCGGAGGCGATCCGGTTCGCGATGCGCAGGCTCGCGTTGCAGCACGGTCCAACCGAGCCCGCGGCGGCCGCGCTTGGCCGGGCGGCGGAGCGGCTGGATGGGATGCTCTTCGGGCCGCTGCGCACGGCGATCGGCGATCGCCCGCTCGTCGTCGTCCCGCTGTCGCCCTGGCATGCCTTGCCGTGGACGATCCTGCCGACCTGCATCGGACGCACGGTCACCGTGGCGCCATCGGCGTCGCTGTGGGCGCGGTGCACCACCGCGACAATTGCAGCTGCGCGGACGAGGAAACCGGGCCGGGTCGCGCTGGTGGCCGGCCCGCGACTGCCGGGCGCGGTCGACGAGGTCGCCCGGATCGCCGCGCTCTACGACGGCGCGACCGTGCTGACCGGCGCCGAGGCGACGGCTGAGGCCGCGCTCGCCGCCGTCGACGGAGCCGCGGTGGTGCACGTCGCCGCCCACGGCCGGCTGCGGCGGGACAACCCGCTGTTCTCCGCACTCGAGCTGGCCGACGGCCCGCTGACCGTCTACGACCTGGAACGGCTGAGCGCCGCACCGAGCCTCGTAGTGCTGTCGACCTGCCAGTCCGGCGTCGGCACGGCCCTCGGTGGCGGTGAGATCCTGGGGCTCTCCAGCGCGCTCTTCGCGCTCGGTACGACGTCGATAGTCGCCACCGTCGTACCGGTCGACGACGCGGACACCACCGAGGTGATGACCGCACTGCACCGGGCGTTGCGGCAGGGCCGCACTCCGGCGGCGGCGCTCGCCACCGTCCAGGCGCGCGCCGCGGGCGGCGCCCTGACCACCACCGCGGCAAGCTTCGTCTGTTACGGCGCCGGCTAAGCGTTACCGGTCCATGGCTTGCTGGGAGATGGGACGTCGGCCGGGCAGGCCCCCACATGCCTGCCCGGCCGCCCCCGATCGGGAACTCGGATGCGCCCCGTCCCTGCAGGGAAGAGCCGCACCCCGCGGCCCTGATACAACCCGTCGTCAAATGAACCGCTGACCCTGCGCGGCGGGTGTTTCACGGTGGGTGATCAATCCTGGCCAGACGGCAACAATCGACCGCAGATCAGGAGATTCCTGCGCCGTTCCCCGGACACGTGGACGACCGGAGTGGTTCACTCGGATGTACGCCGGGAGCGGCTCACCGGCCGCTTCCGACCGAGAATCCACTTCGGCACGACCGGCGGGTCGGCCGCCCACGCGCCACCGAGCACCGAGACGGATGAGCTGATACCCACATGGTGGATCCGCGGGAGCGTCTGATGACGCCGGGCGAAGTCGCCGAACTGTTCCGCGTCGACCCGAAGACCGTGACTAGATGGGCGTCAGCGGGACGCATTCGCAGCATCCGAACCCCGGGCGGTCATCGCCGATTCCTCGCCTCCGAGGTCGCCGCGTTGCTCAATGAACTCTCGACCGACGGGCATTCGAGCGATCGGGCCACGAACGGTCCGGCCCAGGCTCCGGTGGCGTAGCCCGCACACCCGCGCGCCGGAGGGCCGAACTCACCGCTGCTGGCCGAACCGCTGCGGTTGATGGGGCTCCCGCGGCTGGCCGAACCAGTGCTGCTGGCCCGAACCCTGCGGATGCCGCGCGCCCGAGACGAAGCCGTCGGCAATATCCGCGGCGAGTCCGAGCAGCGCGAGCCGGGTCTCGTCCCTCAGCTCGGCGAGGTCGACCTCCGCGCCCTCCTCCAGGTGCGGGTCGTAGGGAATGCGCGCCACCGCCCGGCACCGCGACCGGAAGTGCTCTTCGAGCCGGTCGATGTCCACGCTGCCCGACTTCGGCCGTACGGAGTTGATCACCGCGACCGACCCGCGGACCAGCGAAGAGTACCCGTGCGCCTCGAGCCAGTCGATCGTCGCGCTCGCGCTGCGTGCGCCGTCGACCGACCCCGAGCTGACGACGACGATCTGGTGCGCGAGCGCCAGCACGCCGGCCATCGCCGAGTGCAGCAGCCCCGTTCCGCAGTCGGTGAGCACGATGTTGTAGAAGCGCTCCAGCACGCTCGCGACGGTGCGGTAGTCCGCCTCGCTGAATGCCTGCGACACCGATGGATCGCTCTCGGAGGCCAGCACCTCGAGCCGGTCCGGTGACTGCGAGGTGTATCGGCGGACGTCGGAATACCGTTCGACGTGCCCGACGTCGTTGAGCAGGTTGCGGACCGTCGCCGTCGTCTCCAGGGGGATCTTGCCCGACAGGGTGCCGCGGTCGGGGTTGGCATCCACGGCGATCACCCGGTCACCCCGCAACGACGCGAGCGTCGCCCCGAAGCAGACGGTCATCGTGGTCTTGCCGACGCCACCCTTCAGGCTGATGACGGCGATCCGGTAGCAGCCGTGCACCGGGACGGTGGCGCGCCGGATGAGCTGCTGGCGAGCGGTCTCCTGCCTCGACATGCCTGGGTTGACCGAGTGCCCGGACAGCGCGTACACCGCCCGGCGCCAACCGGCACTCGGCGCGGCCGAGCCCTTGGCGCGAAGCAGCGCCGCGGGGGACAGGTCGTCGGCCGACGGTGGTGCCTGCCGGACCGGCTGTTGGGGCTGCGGCTGGACCGGCTGTTGGGGCTGCGGCTGGACCGGCGCCTGAACCGGCTGTTGGAACTGCTGCTGCACCGGACGCTGTGGCTGCTGCACTGCCGGGTGATAGGGGTGCTGCTGGTTCGCCGGCCGCGGCGGCTGCTGGGCCGCTGGTGCCGGCGCCGGCCGGGCCGCCGGCCCGGGTTCGAACTGGGCTTGCTGCGGCGCAGCCGGATACCCCGGCACTGGCTGGCCGGCCCAGGTTGACCGGTCGCCGGTCCAGCCGTGCGGCGGCGGCTCGGCTGCGTCGGGATAGCTCGCGGGTTCCGCCGACAGGACGTCGCCCGGGGGCTCGGTCGGCTGGTCCGCTCGGGCCGGCTGGGCCCGCGAGGGCTCCCAGCTCGCATCGGCGTGAACGGGCGCATCGGCGGCTGGCGCATCGTCAGGTGCATTGTCGGGTGCATCGGTGGCGGCCGCGGACCACGACGGGACATACGGCGTCGCCGGTGCGGCACCGTCGGCGGAGTCCCAGGCGTACGGCGGGGTCTGCGGCGGCTGCGGCGGCGTCGGTGGAGATTGCGGCGGGGTCACCGCACGCTGCGGCGTGGGTTGCGGCGCAAACTGCCCGGGCGGCGGGGCGGCCAGACCCGGTCGGTCGGCGCCGGCCAGGGGGTCGTCCGGCGCGGCCCATTGCCCCGGCTGCGCGATCGGCCCGCGCACGTCCGGCGGCACGGTGGCCGCAGGCCCGCCGAGGTCCGGTGCCGCCAGGGCACTGGCGGCTTCGGTGTCGGTCGGGTGCTCGTCCCTCGTCGCTGGTGCGGGGCGCGCAACATCGGAGCCGGCAGCGTCGGGACCGGCAGGCTCGGGACCGGCAGGCTCGAATCCCGCGACACTCGACTCGGCAACGTCGGTGCCCGCGTCGTCCGCTCCGACCTCCGTGTCGTCGGTCCGCTCGCAGCCGGTCGCCGGTTCGTAGCCGATCGCCGGTTCGTAGCCGATCGCCGGTTCGTAGCCGGGCGCCGGTTCGTAGCTCGGTGTCTGGCGATCCGTGCCGGGCGGGTAGCTACCCCGGTCGGCGGACTCGTCGGGCCCGGACTCGTCGTAGCTGGCGCTCGCCAGCAGGTCGTCCCAGCTGCTCGCCACGGGCGCTGACCAGTCGTTGTCCTGCTGCGCAGCGGGCGGGACCGACTCCGCGGCTTCCGGCGCCGGTCCGGCCGGCCGCGGCGGCGCGGATTCCCAGCTCTCCATTCCGGGCGGCAACCCGCCACCGTGCCAGGGTGCGGATGCGTCTGCGTCCGGCTGCGTGCTCGGGCTTGGGTACGCCAAGCTCGGCGGCTGTGCCGCGGGCCACCGGTCGTAGCTCGGGGCGGGCGGCGGTTGATGTCCGGGCGGCGGGTAGCCCGTCGATTGTTCCGGTGCGGTCCACGGCGTCCAGGCGTCGCGAGGAGCCACGTCGCGGGGTCCTGCGCCGCCGGGCTGGCCCGAGCCGGGCTGGTCGGACCGCTCGCCCTGGTTGGCCACGCCGGTGTGATCGGCTGACATGTTGTGCTGTGCGCTGTCCCAGCGCGCTTGCGCGGTCGGATCCGGTTCGCTCTTCTGACCCGTGCGGCGTCGCCACAGACTCACGATCGACCCCTTTCCGCCGGTTCGCTAGCCCACCTCGCCGGCCCACCCGGCCGGCCCACCTGATCGGTGTGGTGCCGCGAGCACCCGTCACATCGAAAGCAAGTCGGCACGAATTCCACCGCCGAGCCTAGATCGGACTCACCGCCCGTGAACAACGGGCGCCGGCCCCCCGCTCGCCGAGATCCGGATTTACCCCCGCTCGGGGCCGCGCAACCGGTGGTAAATCCGGATCTCGGCGGGGGTTGGGGTCTCAGTTCAGGCCGGCGTAGGAGTGCAGCCCGGCGACGACGATGTTGACCACGAAAAAGTTGAAGACCAGCGTGGTGAAACCGATCAGGTTGATGACGCTCGCGGCGGAACCCTTCCAGCCCGCCGTCGCCCGCGCGTGCAGGTAGGCGGCGTAGACGACCCAGGTAATCAGCGCCCAGGTTTCCTTCGGGTCCCAGCTCCAGTACTTGCCCCACGCGGCCTCGGCCCAGATGGCGCCGCAGATGATCCCGAACGTGTACACCGGGAAACCGAATGCGACCGTCCGGTAGGCCATCCGATCGAGGGCGTCCGACCCGGGCAGGCGCGCACCCATCGACGCAACCGACCTTGGCTCGTTGCCGGCGACGACGACGTGCTCGTAACGCATCCGCACCAGGTACAGCAGCGTCGCAACCGAGCTGACCATGAAGATGCCGGTGCCGACCGCTGCGGAGCTGACGTGGATCGCGAGCCAATAGGAGTGCAGCGCGGGCACCAGCGGCGACGCCGCAGCGTAGAGCACCGTGCCGGCCAGGAACATCAGCACGATCACTGGCAGCAGCACGAACACGCCCAGGTAGCGCAGACGCGGCTGACGGATCAGCACCGTGAGGAACGCGAGCACGGCAACCAGACCGGCGACGGAGGAGAACTCGTACATGTTGCCCCACGGCACGCGATCCACCGCGGCACCGCGGATCGCGATCGAGGCCGCGTGCAGCAACACGCCGAACACCGCGACGCCGATGCCGGCCCGTCCGGCCCGGCCCGCGACGGCGCGCCGGGCGTCGTGACGGCCGGCATCCGTCGGCGCTACGTCGGCCGCCGTTGCCGGCGGGGGCGCGACGACGCCGACGGCACCGACCAGAACCTTCGCTGCGGCAGGCGTTTCCGCGGCCCGTGGCACGCCGCTGGTCGCCGCGACCCGGCCCTGCCGGCCGAAGGCGTACTCGGCGCAGAAGCAGACCATCGCGATGCTGTAGGTCGCGATCGCGAGGCTGAACAGGTGGTCCGAGAGGTGGGCCAGTTCGGTCGTTCCCACGCGTCAATCCTCTCCGAGCTGCCGGACCAGCTCGTCCGCGTTGTCGACCGGCCGGGCAGCCGCTGCGCCGACGACGCTGGCCCGGAGCCGGTCGGTGAGTGCCTCAAACTCGGCGGTGAAGACACCCGCGTCGGTGCGGGCCAGGCCACCGACAGCCATAACGGTACGACCGCCGTCGTCGTGGAGAACCGGCGGGGTGATGCGCACCCAGAGCCGCCGCCGCCGGACCCGCAGCGAGAGCAGCAGCCCGACAACGATGAGCACCGCGGCCAGGAGCACGTACTGCTGCGCCGGGTCGCGCGATACCTGCAGGTTGGCCCACTGCTTGTACCCGTCGAAGGTGATCGCCGTGCCGTCGGCGAGCCGGTAGGTCTGCCCCGGGCGCAGGTCGGCCGTGCCGGCCTGCTTCAGCGCGCCGTTCTGCAGCTGCCCCCGGTCGATCGCGTAGACCGACTGCGGCCGGCCGGTGTCCAGGCCGAGGTTGCCGCGATAGACGACGATCCCGACCTCGGGGTTCAACGGTTTCGGTGACGCCGACGTCAGTAGCCCGTCGGCGTTCAGGGCCGCCGTCGGCACGAAGAATCCATCCAGGGCGAGTTGCTGCGGCTTCGCGTCGGGCAGCTTCAGCGCGCCTTCTGAGGTGAACGCGCCGTCCTGCGGCAGGAACGGCGCGGAGATGTTCCCGAACACCTGCCCACTCGGGTCGCGCACCGTGAACACCGGGGAGAAGCCGTGCCCGAGCAGGTAGAGCCGGGCGCCTTCGATGCGTAGCGGATGGTTCACCTCGAGCACGTCGGTCTGCTCCTGGTCGGAGAGGCCGCGCGAGTAGCTGATGGCGCCGCGGAACTGCCTCGCCGTGCCGTCCGGTTCGTAGGTCGCCGTGAACTTGTTCAGCGTCACGCAGAACGGCGCCAGAGATCTCGATCCCACTAGCCGGCCGGGGTGGAAGGAGTCGAACTGCTGCACCGTGTCGCAGAAACCGGACCCCTCTTCGACGACGACGCTGCCCTGGTATCCCCACAGCTGGCCGACGGCGACGGCTACCAGCAGGCCGGTGAGCGCGATGTGAAAGACCAGGTTGCCGGTTTCGCGCAGGTAGCCCTTCTCGGCGCAGACCGTCGTCGTGCCGGAGCCCTCGTCTCGGGTGACCACGCGCCATCGTTTCGCGCGCAGCACCCTCGCTGCCGCTGCCGCTGCTGTCGGGGGGCCGGTGTCGACGTCGAGCAGCGCCGATTCTGGCAGCCGGTCGAAATGCCGCGGGGCCGCCGGGGGTTGTCCGCGCAGAGCCTTGCCGTGCAGGCGTATCCGCGGCACCAGGCAGCCGACGAGCGAGATGAACAGCAGCAGGTAGATCGCGGCGAACCACGGCGAGGCGAAGACGTCGAAGAGCGAGAGCCGGTCGAGGATCGGGCCGAGGGTGCGATGCGCGGCCAGATAGGTGAGGACCTTGGTCTCGTTCAACGAGCGCTGCGGAAGCAACGAGCCGGGGACGGCGGCGAGCGCGAGCAGGAACAGCAGGACCAGCGCGGTGCGCATGCTGGTGAGCTGGCGCCAGGTTCGGATCAGCGGCGTGACGACGCGCCGGCGGCGATCCGGTCGGGGGCCCTGCGGCGCAGGTTGCGTGGACAGCTGCGCGGCCGGGCGAGCGTCCTCCGGACCGCCCATGCGCCCGGCAGGTTCCTGGCGGACCGTCGTCATACCGATGTCCCGATGCCGGCGTGGCTGCCGGCCCAGGCCCGCATCCAGGTCATCATTTCGTCCCACCAGCCGCCGACGAGCAGCACGCCGAGGACGACGAGCAGCACGCCGCCGATCCGCGTCACCCATGCAGCGTGCCGGCGGACGGCGGCGAAAGCGCCTACCAGCCAGCGGAATCCGAACGCAGCGAGGACGAACGGCACGCCGAGGCCGATGCAGTACACGGCGGAGAGGAAGGCTCCCTTGCCCGCGCTCGCCGTGCTGAAGGCGAGGGTCTGCACCGCGCCGAGCGTCGGACCGACGCACGGCGTCCAGCCGAGGCCAAACACGACGCCGAGCACTGGCGCACCCAGCAGACCAGCCGACGGCAGCCGGTGCACCCGCAGTTCCCGCTGCAGGCCGGGCACCAGCCCGGCGAAGGCCAGCCCGAGCAGGATCGTGACGACGCCGAGGATCCGTTCGATCGGGCGCTGGTGCACGAGCAGCGCGCGACCGAGGCCGCCGAACAGCGCGCCGTAGGAGACGAATACAGCGGTGAAGCCGAGCACGAACAGCCACGCGCCGGCGAACGTCCGCGACCTGCTGGCGGTGCGGCGGGTGACCGCGATGCCTCCACCGCCGGCGGCCGGCTCCGGACCGGTCAGGCCGGTGACGTAGGAGAGGTAGCCCGGCACCAATGGCAGCACGCAGGGTGAGAGGAAGCTGACCACGCCGGCCACCAGCGCGACCAGTGCGGCCACCAGCAGCGGACCGCTGACGACGGCGTGCTCGAAGCTGCCTCCGACGCCGGCGACGTTCACTTCTCCGCCAGCACTCTCGCCACGATGGTGTCGATCTGCGGCCCGGTCAGCGCTCGCGCGTAGGTGACGGCGACCCGGCCGGAACGGTCGAGGACCAGAGTCGACGGCGTCGTGATCGGAATGGCCGGCAGCGACAGGGCAATCCGGCTCCGCGGATCGAAGATGCTCGGGTAGGTCAGATCCTTGTTACGCACGAACGCCGTCGCGAGCTGGCGGACATCACGCACATCGACACCGAGTACCTGCAGGCCGTCGCCGGAGTAGCGCCGGTAGGCGGACTGGATGCCGGGCGCCTCCGCCCGGCACGGCGGGCACCACTGCGTCCAGAAGTTGACCAGCACCACCTTGCCGCGGTAGCTGGCCGCGGTGAGTTTCGCGCCGTCCAGGCCAGTGCCCGCGATCGTCGGCGGCGCGGACCGCTTGCCGAGTGGGATGAGGTGCACGCTCTTCGGACCGGTGACGTAACCCGCGTCGCCACCGCCCTGGTCGACGGCGTTGGTGCCGGTGCAGCCGGCCAGCAGCGTCGCCGCGGTGCCGACGACGGCCGCGAGAACGGTCCGTCGCCGGACATCGCGCGTCGACGCGAGTGGCCTCGGTGGTTGCATCCGGTCCAGTGTGACTGCCGACTCTGGCGCCACCCCGCCGGGGTCGCTCAGACGGTCACCAATTCATGATCAGAGATCGGGACCTGCGCGGCTGTGATCAACAGCCGGTTGCGGCCTGCAGAACTCGGCAGGCATGGGTCAGTGCCGCTACGACGACCGATCCGATCCTGTCCGCGACGGGGTCGCGGGTCAGGATGAGCACCGGCCGGTCGCCGCCGGGTGTCGTGGCGAACCAGATCTCACCGCGCCGCATCGGCCCAGTCCGACCAGTCTTCGGCCGGTCCCCAAGCCTCGATGTCGGTCAACGAACGTTCGTCGGCGCTCAACGGCTGTTGGTGCCACACTTCGGCATCCCGTTCGCTCGCGAGCCGCAGCAGGTGCCGACGAAGCGCGTCTCGCAGCAGCTGGGACCGATCCACGCCAAGCCGGTCCGCCCATGACTGGGCGTCCCGCGCATCCGCGGCGTCGACCCGGAAACTCAGCATCATCATACGGTCAGTCTAGGTTGTCATACGACCGCGCCCCGGGCGGGTCGCTGGGTGGATCGGCTTAGGGTTGTTCCGAGGCCGTTGGCGGAGGTGCCTGATGCAGCTAGCGGGGAGAGGCAGTGGCTGAGGTCGCCGCAAGCCCGATTCTCAATCCTCCGTACGACCAGCCCTCGCGCTACTACGAGATCGGTCCACACGGACGTACCGACCTGATCCGCGAAGGTCGCCGTCCGAGCGAATCGTTCGTCCCGATCCCCGCCGCGCGCAAGGGCGCCCACGGCGACGCGGCCCAAGCCGCCCTCGATTTCGACCTGACCGGCGAACGGCGCGAACGCAACACCCTTGTCAACGACCTGCGACGGGACATCGAGCGCTGGCGGCATCGTGACTACGAGCGGGTGACGCCGACCAGTCGCAAGCTGCTGGCGCACTGGGCCGACCCGAGCCGGGAGAACCGGGTGCTGTTCTGCCAGCGGGAGGCGGCCGAGACGGCGATCTTCCTGGCCGAGGTCGCCGGCCGGCACGGCTACGCCGACTGGCGCGGGCGGATCGATGCCGCCAACGCCGAACACAACGACCGGCTCCCCCGCGTCGCGCTGAAGATGGCCACCGGGTCGGGCAAGACGGTGGTGATGGCGATGCTGATCGCCTGGCAGACGGCCAACAAGGTGCTGAGGCCGCGCGACGCTCGGTTCGCGCGGCGGTTCCTGATCGTCACGCCCGGCATCACGATCCGCGACCGGCTGCAGGTGCTTCGGCCCGGCCAGCCGGGCAACTATTACGACGAGCGCGACCTGATCCCGGCCGACCTCGCCACGCCTTCGCCTTAAGGGACGCCAGGGAGGTCCGTGGCGTCGCGTCGAACACCAAGAAGTTCCTGCTCGCCGGCAGATCGACAGACCCGTTCCGGGAGACGCCGGCGGCGATGGTGTCGCGGGTGCTGCGCGATTTCGCCGGCGGCGAGCAGACCGTCGTCTTCAACGACGAGGCGCACCACTGCTACCAGGACCGGCCCGCGACGACGCCCGCCGGCGGGCCGGCGTCGCAGACCCGCGAGGATCTGGAGGCGGTCAACGCCGTCACCCTGGACGGGATCGGCGGCAACACGTGGGAGCAGCTGCTCACCAACGCCTGCGAACGCGATGCCCGGGTCGCGGCGTACGCGAAGAACGACCACCTCGGCTTCTCGATTCCCTATGTGCACCAGGGCCGCTCGCACTCCTACCTCCCCGACTTCCTGATCCGGCTGGCCCGCCGCGACGGCGACGTCGAGCGGACGCTGGTCGTCGAGGTCTCCGGCGGCCAGAAGAGCCCGGGCCCGACGGCGGCGAAGGCCGACACGGCGCGCGACCAGTGGTGTGTCGCGGTCAACAATCACGGCGGATTCGGGCGGTGGGGCTACGTCGAGATCACGTCGATGAACCGGGTCCGCGAACAGCTCGCCGAGGCCATCGACCTGCTGTATGCCGACGCCCCGATCGTCGGCGACCCGAGCCTGCTCGACTACAACGACAGTGACAGGGCAGCCCGGCCCGCGCATACTGTAGTAGAAACAACTACATCGGGATGATGGCCTTCTGGGATCCAGAACGCGTCGAGCACATCGGCACGCGGTTCCTACGCTATCCGGGCTCGGTCAGCATCCCGGTCGAATGGGCCGAGGACGCAACCGACGATCCGGTGGCGATCGTGTCCGATCCTGACCCGAGGTCGGGTCCGCCGATCGTCCGCGTTGGCGGCTACTCGTCCACCGCAGGACTCGTCATCACGGTGGTCTGCGAACGCAAGGACGGCGAGCTGTGGGGCGTCACGGCATGGAAGACCTCAGGGCGCGAACGGCGATCATATTGGGAGGCAGCGCATGCCCGTGAAAGAGACTGATCCGGAGCACCGGCGACGGCTGGCCGAGATCGCGGCCAAATATGCCGACGAGGAGCGCGAGGCAGCGGAGGAGGAGATCCGCGAGCGGGACGAGCGGGATCGCGCCTCGTCGGTGTACTCGGTCCGGTTGCCTCCTGCCACCTACGACGCCGTGCGCGAGGCGGCCGAGCGGGCACACTTGACGCCGTCGGCGCTGATCCGGCAGTGGGTGTCCGAACGCGTGTCTGCGCACGACGACGGTGATCTGGCCGCCGCCGTCGCGAGCCTGCGCCGCGATGTCGAGCGGCTCGCCAAGCTGGCCCGGCCGGCGTGAGTCGCGCTTGGCACGCACCAACCGGCCCGACGCCGATCGAGACGACCCGCACCGCGACAAGGGGGTGAGCCTGCCGACCCCGGATTTCTGACCCGATTAGGCGCCGTCTCGAATCATCAGGAACGTAAGAACACCGTGTCGGCGTGCCACTCGAGGGCATCGTGGTCCGGGCGGTTGGCTCTGCGATCTGGAGCACGGATCGGCGATCCCGCCCGCTCGTAAAACGCCTCGCCGTTGCTGAACTCGGCTCTCAGCCTCGGGCTGACCATTAGGCGCAGCTTCGGATCAACGCCGAGGTAACCGCTATCGAACAGTGTGTGCACATCAGATCTGAGTAGCAGACCATTGTCCACCCGGTTCTCGCCACCACGCGTTACCGGCACAATATGAGCAGCCTGGAGGACAGGGCGGATCTTGTCGCCGGTTATTGCGCAGCGCCGATGGTAGGCATCCATGACCAACGCTTGAAACGGGCGCTGTCCGACTCTTGTCGGCACGACCCTTGTCCGGCCGAACACTGGTCCGGCCACGGCATCAGTCTCGCCCATGTGTCGGTGAATCATCTCCGTAATGAGTGCCTCGACAATGGATCCGGCTTGAGATCCGGTCGCATCGTAGGCCTTTCCCCGAACGATGTTATTGCTCCAATCGCTGGGTGTCCTGAGATCTTCCGGCAAGAAGACCGTGTCACGCAACATCACGCAGCCGATCTCGGGATCATCGCCCGGCAGGAGGGGCTGCTTGCGATAACTCGCAATCGCTTGGCGCATGGCAGGCAGGGATGGGACGCCATTCGCCTCCCCAAAGATGCGCCACGCGTCCGAGACCGGCATGCGCACCCAGCCGTCAAACACGCCGCCGCCGACGATGCGATCGTGCGGGGCGTGACTCTTGAAGGCAAAGTACTCGCCGGCACTCAAGGAGTGGAACCCGATCCCGCTCGGCAGCCAGAAGTTCACTTCCGTCAGGTCGGGGCGCGCCGCCAGGAAGCGATACCACTCGCCATCCGTCACTCCGACGAAGACCTTCACGGCTGGGAGCGTAGCCCACGACACGCTCCTCGGCTGGAACGTTGGTGAGTGCCCAACACAGAACTTCCGCGGCGTCGCCGTCGGGCTCGGCCAGCGTTCTGAACGCCGCCGATGACGGGGCAGCCAAGGCAGGCATCGCGATCGGGCCGCAATACGGCACGGTGTCGCCGTCGTTCATCAAGAACGCCGCCCGCGAGGCGATCCGGGCCGGCGACATCGATCTGCTCTGCGTCCTCGGGTTCGCCTTCGACGTGCAGGCCACCGAGGTCACCGAGTCCGACGGCGTCACCGTGCAGGCCACCGACGAGGGGTTCGCCTCCGTCGCGGGCGAGCGCACGGTCGGGCGCATCCGGGTGCTGCTGGTGCGGATGAACGTCGACCTGCTGATGGGCGAGGACCTGGCCAAGACCGGCGCCGGGAATCTGTTTACCGTCTTCGGCGAGCCGGACATCGGGCTGCGCACGACCGATGACGACCAGGTCGTCGTCGTGCTCAAGGGCGTCGACGTGTTCGACCCGACGACAGGCGAGCTGCGCAGCGACGACGCCAGCCGGATCGCGCTGTGGATGATAGACACCAACTACAACGAAGAGTCGTTCTTCGTCCGGCATTGTTACTTCACCGGCGGAAACGACCCGTACAAGCGGCTCAAGGCGACTTGGCCGCGGTGAGGCGCACCGTGACGGTGTCTCCTTCGCCCAGCCGCTCGGCCCTTCGCACCATCGCCTTTACCGGCACGACGTAGAGCAGTCCTTGGGAAACAGGGCGGTCTCCCACCTGGTGGCACCCACTTGTGCCTTGACCGGGATCATTCCCCAGCCATAGCTGACTTCCCGGGACACGGCTTGCAGGTCCAGGCTCTCCTCCTCCGGCACCGTGACGAAGTAGAAGGGTGCCGGTCCCCGCCAGTGCCAGACCGCACCGCTGAACTCCAGCTCCATGCCGTCAGGATCTCTCATG
Organism: Pseudonocardiales bacterium; assembly: GCA_003244255.1. Classification (GTDB taxonomy): domain Bacteria; phylum Actinomycetota; class Actinomycetes; order Mycobacteriales; family QHCD01; genus QHCD01. The sequence continues at coordinate 34,203 of QHCD01000038.1, forward strand.
CCGGCGCGCCTCTGCATAGCCGTCGTCACGACTGTGGCGGGTCCTCACCGACCAGGCCGTCGACGGCCTCGCGGAGGAGGTCGGCGTGGCCGGCGTGACGGGTGTATTCCTCGATCGCGTCTACGAGTGCGCGGCGGAGGTTGGGGTGCTTGCCGGAGGAGGTGGTGAACTTGGACGGCTGGTCGAGTCCTCCGTTGGCCAGCGCTTGCTCCCATGCGGCCCGGGAGCGTTCCACGGCATCGTGCCAGAGCGCGTAGAGCTCTTCCGGCGAGTCCTCGCCTGCGGTACGCCAGGCCCAAGCCCAGTTCTCCTCGGCGTCACGCGCGTCCCACGGCGGCCCCAGCGGCTGCCCGGTTACGAATACCGCGGTGCGGCTGTCCTCGGCGAGGGCGAGGTGCTTGAGCAGCCCGCCCAGGGTCATCGTCGACGGCGGGTGCGGCTTGCTCAGCCCGGCCGCGTCCAGGCCGCCGCACTTCCAGGCGAACTGCGCCCGCGCACGGTCCAGCGCGAAGAGCAGCATCTCGACCTCGCCGGCCGTCATCGACGGTTCGTGAATCGTGGTGTTCGAAGCGATGTCCTCGGTCATGCGCGCCACCCTAGAATCCATTCCAGACGTTCCACTTCCGGATTGGTTGGGATGCCGTGAAACCCGAGGCGAGCCCCACCGCGCGGGCGCTGCTGGCGCTCGAACTGCTGCAGGGCAGCCCGGGCATCACCGCGGACCGGCTCGCCGACAAGCTCGGCGTCTCGGAGCGGGCGGCGCGGCGCTACGTCGCCATCCTGCGCGAGGCCGGCATACCGATCCGGTCGGTCCGCGGACCCTACGGTGGCTACCGCCTCGGCCGCGGCCTGCGGCTGCCGCCCCTGACTTTCAGCGCCGCCGAGGCCCTCGGCCTGGTCATGGCCGTGCTCGACGGTCACCACGACGCGAGCGATTCCACCGAGCCGGTCGGCAGTGCGCTCGGCAAGATCGTGCGGGCACTCCCGGAGCCGGTGGCCGCCGAGGCCGAGGCGGTCCGGCGGACGACGGCGGCCGCCCCCGACCGCGCCGCTGCCCGGCCTGACCCCGGTATCACGACCGCCCTCGTACAGGCCTGCTCCAACCAGCGACAGGTGCAGCTCGGCTACCGCTCCGAGGCCGGCGCGGAATGGGTCATGGAGGTCGACCCGTGGGCCGTCGTCGTACGCCACGGCCGGTGGTACCTGCTGTGCCGGTCCCACACCACGGACGCCCGCCGGGCCTACCGGATCGACCGGGTTCGCGCGGTGGACGTGCTCGAACACACCTTCAGCCCACCCGCGGACCTCGACCCGGTCGCCATGCTCGAGGACCATCTCGCCGTCGGATGGGAGTACGACGTCGAGGTCATCATCGACGCGCCCCTCGACACCGTGGCGCGTTGCGTCCCCCGCGCCATCGGCGGGCTCGAGCCGCTCGACGCCAGGACCACCCGCCTGGTCGGCAGCACCAGCAACCCGGCGTGGTACGCCGAGCAGCTCGCGGCAATCCCGGCGCCGTACCGGATCGCGAGATGCTCCGAACTCCAGGCGGCTGCGCGCGTCCTCGGACAGCGGCTGCTGGCGGCAAGTGAGAGTCCACGGCCCTGACCTCGGCCGTTCGAGAAGCCCGAGACCAGCCGCAGCGGGGTCGTGTGGTCGCCGCGATGGTCTGCGCCCTGGCGCTCACGGCATCGGGCGGCCGCACCCCGCGCTCCCGGCCGGCGCCGACGTCGCACAGCACAGCTGGACGCCCGATGCCCGCGGCCGAAGCCCGCCTCGGCTGCGACGAACCAATCCGGTCCGCTACGACGCCGCAGCCTCAGATGCGGCGATTCCTCAATGCGATCGCGATGGTTCCTTCCACCATGCAGGCCGACCACACCGGCATCGAGGAAGCGCCCCACCAGCTCTTCATCAAGAGCGCGCTGTCCATCCGCGCTGGGCAGCCAGCAACCTTGGCTGTTCCGGCCGGATGGATCCAGCACGTGGCCGTCGAATGGGGGACGAGCACCCGGCGATGGACGACGAAGTTGACGATTCCCGCCTGCCCACCCGCGGCCGGAGGCCCTCGCGGGAGCGCACTGCCCTCCTTAACAGAGATGCTGCGCCGTCAGTCCGCGCGGGGAATCGCAACCCGGATAGCGGCAGCATGCGCCGTCGCGCATCAACAGGTCCGGCGGCCTTCGGTCAGGCCTGTCAGTCGCCGTAACCCGATCGGCCAGTGAGCCCCGAAGCCCTCGACGAGCTGCGCGACCGGACGTGCACGCCGGCGGCGACCAGCGCGTCGGCGCCGCCCATTGGTCTGAAGACCAGCGATGAGTTGCTCGGCTCAATCGGGTCATAGCTGGGTACGCGAGCCTATGGAGGACGCTCAGTGAGACGACTGTTCCTACCCAGCTCGGCGGCCCGCGCGGGCGGCTTGACGGACCAGGTGGTCGCGCTCGGCGACATTCGTGGCCCGGCGGGCGGCCTCGGCGTACGCTGCGGCAGCGGCAGGGAGGTCGCCGCCCAGCTCGTGCAGGTGGCCGCGGACGGCGTGCCAGCGGTGCCGCTCGCCGATAACGTCACGCAGCCGGTCGGTTTCGCGCAGCCCGGCGGCGGCGCCAAGGACGTGGCCGACCGCGACCGCGCGCCCGAGCACCGCGGCGGGGTCCTGGCGCACCGGGTCGTCAGTGAGGGCGACGAGGTTTTAACAGGCCGGGACCGCCCTTCTTGGCGAGCAGCGTTCGCTGCGGCCACACCGCCGCCGGGTACGTCAAGCCCCGTCATCGAACGACGACCAAAGAACGCAAGGCGGCCAGGCACAGCCAACCGGCCGTCGCGCATGGGATCAGTCAGCAGGACGGTCCCGTCAGCGGCGTCGCTATTGGATAACGAGGTCGAACTGGGCCCCTTGCTCGTCACGGCGCGCGCGGTGGCGGCAATCAGCGATAGATCGCGAGGATGTCGAGCATGAGTGCCGGACCAGGGAGGTATTCGCCCTCCTTGCCCGGAGCAGGTGCCTGACGCTCCATCCTCCGACGCTCCTCACGCGGCAGAAGTTTCAGGCCGGGGAAGGTGAGATAAGGCTTCCAGCGACCCGAGGGGACGGCCTTCGAAACCTTACCGACAACGCGCGCCCTGCCCTCGACGTCACCATTCAGCGAGCCGTCAGTCAGCTGGCCGGCCACCCGCCAGTCCGTCTCGTCGTCCTCGCCGACGACGAGCAGGCTAGCGTCCAACCCGCTGACGAAGCCGGATACGGCGCTCAGCTCCTCATCGTTCGGCAGCCCCTCGGTGTTCAATCCGAGAGTCCTCGCCATCGGCAGTAGGTTCTGTATCATGCCGATGGCCCTGAGGGCCTCGCCAGACCGGGCCAGAGTCTGAATGATCTCCGGGACGTACAGATCGCATTCCCACGAGAGCATCGCTCCGATGCCGATCCCGTCGAGGTCCGTGTCGGGCTGCAAGACCTCCACCCAGCCGAGCGCTTCTGGCTCGGCGGCGGCGGCCCGAAGCAGCCGATCGAATCGTGCCTCGTCCGTGTCGGCGAGAGTCCTTGACTCCTCTTCCTCGCGCGACCTCTCGCCCGAGGCATTGATCACCCTCACATCGACGCCACCGGTACCTGTGCCGGACCGCAACAGGCGCGTCGTCGACTCGGTCGTCAAACCACCTTCCAAAACGGTCACGTACTGGCCGAGAGCGGTCTTGTCCAGGTAGATGAAGCGCCGAAGCATGCAGTGAAGGTACTGCCGGGCCGGAGTGCGCGCTGATGACCGCCCGCCAGGGCGCAACGTTCACGAGTCCGAACCAGCAGCATTCGCCGAGGCTGCACTGACCTGGCTCGGTACCGAAGCCAGTGCCCGGCACCGTCGCCCTAGCAACCCCGCAAGAGGAACGTCCTACGGGTCAAGCGCTCGGTTCGGGCTGACGCCGCAGTGACCTTGCCCCGTGAGACGTCCGAAATCCCCGAAGACGTGCCCGCAATAGAGCCCGGTGACGGTATCTCAACCGCTACAGCCTCCGGGTGGCCAGGATGCTCGTCGAGTACGCCCGCTGCTCGATCAGCGTCGCCGCTCGATCGCCACCGCGATCTCGGTCAGCGCAGCAACGGCCACGATCGATGACGCCGGACGGCGCTACGGCAATGAACGCGAACGACGCGCGGCATGCCTGCACGCTTTGATCATCGACGCGCCCAACCCTGTGACACGATGCTCGTCCTCGAGCAGGACTACACGATGCTCGGCTGGGACAGACCAGCTCGGCCGGGTCTCGGGCTCGTTTCCTGAAGCTCATCGCAACAGCCCGCTCAGGCGCCGGGGGTGGTGTCCGGCGGCGTGGCGCCGGCCGGCTCGGCGTAACCGATCGAGACCAGCCGGTCGTCGTCGTAGGTCAGGGTTGTGAGCGATGCCAGGCCGCACTGGCGCTTGCGCGGGTCGTGCCAGAGCCGCTGGTTGGACAGCGCCCGCCGGGTCACCCAGATCGGCAGCTGGTGGGTCACGCAGACGGCCTGGTGGCCGCGGGCAGACACGCGAGCGTCGGCCGTTGCATCGAGCGTCCGCTGCGCGATGTCGGTGTAGGGCTCCCCCCAGGACGGGCGCATCGGGTTGCGCAGCCGCCACCAGTTCACCGGATCGCGCAGCACCCCGTTCGCGCCGATGCCGAACCGGCCGCCCTGGAAGTAGTTGTCGGCCTCGATCAGCCGCTGGTCGATCACCGGCGTGAGGTTCAGCGCGGTGGCCAGCGGAGACGCGGTCTCCTGGGCCCGTTCCAGCGGGCTCGACACCAGGTGCGTGACGTCGCGTGCGGCGAGATGCCGGGCCACGGCCTCGGCCATCTCCCGGCCGCGGTCGGAGAGGTGGTAGCCGGGCAGCCGGCCGTAGAGCACGCCGCTTGGGTTCTCGACCTCGCCGTGGCGCAGCAGGTGGACGACGGTCCGGGTCATGCTTGCGCGGCTTCGGCGGCGGCAGCCGCGGCGGCCGGGAGAGCCGAGGCGATGCGATCGAGCGCGGCATCGTCGTGGGCCGCGGAGACGAACCAGGCCTCGAACGCCGACGGCGGCAGGTACACACCGGCCCGCAGCATCGCGTGGAAGAACGCCGCGAACGCAGCCGTGTCCTGCCTGCGGGCGGCGGCGTAGTCGCGCACGTCGTCGGCCGTGAAGAAGATCGAGAACAGGCTGCCGGCGGCCTGCACGCGGTGCGGCACGCCGGCCGCCGTGAGGGCATCGCCGGCGAGCTGCGCGACCAGCACCGCCGTGGTGTCGACGTGGGCGTAGACGGCGGGATCGCAGCGGCGCAGGGTGGCCAGCCCGGCGGCAACCGCGACGGGATTACCGGACAGGGTGCCGGCCTGGTAGACGGGACCTTCCGGAGCCAGCGCGGCCATCACGTCGGCCCGGCCGCCGAACGCCGCAGCCGGCAGGCCGCCGCCCATCACCTTGCCGAACGTGAACAGGTCGGCGTCGACCGGATCCAGGCCGTACCACCCGGAAGCGGAGACCCGGAACCCGGTCATCACCTCGTCGGAGATCAGCAGCGCGCCGTGCTGGGCAGTGATCTCGCGCAGCGCGGCGTTGAACCCGTCGCGCGGCGGCACGACGCCCATGTTCGCGGCCGCTGCTTCGGTTATCACACAAGCGATTTCAGCACCGCGCTCAGAGAACACCTGATCGACGGCGGCGATGTCGTTGTACGGCAGCACCATCGTGTCGGCCGTCTGCGCACCGGTAACGCCAGGCGTATCCGGGATCGCGAGGGTCGCGACGCCGGACCCCCCGGCGGCGAGCAGCGAGTCGACGTGCCCGTGATAGCAGCCGGCGAACTTCACCACGGCGCGCCGGCCGGTGAACCCCCGGGCCAGCCGGACGGCCGACATGGTCGCCTCGGTGCCCGAGTTGACGAGCCGCACCTTCTGCACCGGTGCCACCCGCGCGACGATCTGCTCGGCGAGCTCGACCTCGCCCGACGTCGGCGTCCCGAAGGACGTCCCGTGCGCGGCCGCGGCCTGCACCGCGGCGACCACGTCGGGATGTGCGTGCCCCAGGATCATCGGCCCCCACGACCCGACCAGGTCGACGTACTCGGTGCCGTCGGCGTCGACGATGTAGGGGCCGTGGCCGCTGGTCATGAACCGCGGCGTGCCGCCGACCGCGCGGAACGCCCGCACGGGGGAGTTCACGCCTCCCGGCGTCACCGCGAGCGCGCGGTCAAAGAGCGCGGCGGATTCGCGAGCGACGGGATCGGAGGGCATGCCCGCAGTCTGTCAGCGCCGCTGCCAAACCGCGGCACAGGTGCGTTGACGAGCCGGGCCGCGTTGGCATCGGACCTCCGGCGCCGGCAGAGGCACCGTGCGACACTGCTCGACAGACGAGAGGAGCTCGGGGTGACGGCTCTTCCAGCGCCGCCGGGTCGGCTGCTGACGATTGCCGAGTTCGCGGCGCTCGGAGAGGACGACCGCTACCGCTGGGAACTCCAGGAGGGCAACCTCGTCATGTCGCCGAGCCCGCCGACGACGGCGAGATGACCGGCGTGTTCACCGCGACCGAGCCGTATCCGCTCACGATCACCCTGGACCGTCTCGGCTGAACGGTCCGCGTCCCGCGAGGATGGTTGTCGCCACAGACCGGCACAGACCGGCACAGACCGGCACAGACAGGCCGGTCAGGACAGCCAGCCGGCGACCTCGCTCGCCCAGTACGTCAGCACGACGTCGGCACCGGCGCGGCGGATCGCGGTCAGCGTCTCGACCACGGCGCGGCGTCGATCCACCCACCCGCGAGCCGCCGCAGCCTCCACCATCGCGTACTCCCCCGAGACCTGGTAGGCGGCGACGGGTACGTCGACGGCGTCGGCCACCTGCCGCAGCACGTCGAGGTAGGGGAGTGCCGGCTTGACCATCACGGCGTCGGCACCCTCGGCGAGATCCAGCCGCACCTCCCGCAGCGCCTCCGAGCCGGAGCGGGCGAAATCTTGCTGGTAGCCGGCGCGATCGCCGAACCGCGGCGCGCCCTCGGCGGCGTCGCGGAACGGCCCGTAGAACGCCGACGCGTACTTCGCCGAGTAGGCCAGGATCGGCACGCCGGCGTGGCCGTGCACATCCAGGCCGGCGCGGATCGCCGCGACCTGGCCGTCCATCATCCCGCTGGGGGCGACGACGTGAGCCCCGGCGTCGGCCTGCGCCACCGCGACGTCGGCGTAGCGCCGCAACGTCGCGTCGTTGTCGACGTCGCCGGCATCGGTGAGCAGGCCGCAGTGGCCGTGGTCGGTGTATTCGCACAGGCACAGGTCCGCCATCAGTACGGTGTCGTCGCCGAGGTCCCCGCGCAGCGCGCGCAGCGCCCGTTGGACGACGCCCCCCTCGGCGCTCGCCCCCGAGCCGTTGCCGTCCTTCGCCGCGGGGATGCCGAAGAGCATCAGCCCGCCGACGCCGGCCGCAACCGCGCCGGCGGCCTCCTTGCGCAGCGAGTCGACCGTGTGCTGCGCGACGCCGGGCATCGAGGCCACCGGAGCCGGCTCTGGGATGCCTTCCTTGACGAAGAGGGGCAGCACCAGCTCCGCCGGGCAGAGCCGGGTCGATGCCACCAGCCGGCGCAGCGCCGGCGTCGATCGCAGCCGTCGCGGCCGCGCCGCCGGGAACTGGGCGCTCCCGCTGGTCATCTGCGGCTGGGCTTGCCCCGCGCCGGGCGTCGCGACGGCGGGCTGGCCGCGCCGTTCTGCAGCAGGTCGGCGGCATAGGCGGCGAGCGCGTCGACCAGCGCGGGCACCTCGGCGACCTCGGGCTGCACGTCGACCCGCAGGCCGAACTCGGCGGCCGTCTCCGCGGTCTTCGGGCCGATGCACGCGACGATCGTGCGTGCGTGCGGCTTGCCGGCGATGCCGACCAGGTTCCGCACCGTCGACGACGACGTGAAGCACACGGCGTCGAACCCTCCGGACTTGATCGCCTCCCGCACCGGTGCCGGTGGCGGGGCGGCGCGCACCGTCCGGTACGCCGTCACGTCGTCGACCTCCCAGCCGCGCTCGGTGAGTCCGGCGGCGAGTGCCTCGGTGGCGATGTCGGCGCGGGGGAGCAACACGCGGTCGATCGGGTCGAGCACCTCGTCGTAGGGCGGGAAGTCCGCGAGCAGGCCGTCGCTGGACTGCTCGCCGGAGGGGATGAGTTCCGGCGTGATGCCGTAGGCGCGGACGACGTCGGCCGTCGGCTCGCCGATGCAGGCGATCTTCACCCCTGCGAAAGCGCGGGCGTCGAGGCCGAACTCCTCGAACTTCTCCCGGACCGCCCGCACCGCGTTCGCGGAGGTGAAGACGATCCACTCGTAGCGCCCTGTCACCAATCCCTTGATCGCTCGCTCCACCTGGGCGGGTGTGCGCGGCGGCTCGACGGCGATGGTCGGTACCTCCTCGGCCATGGCGCCGTAGTCGGCCAGCCGGGGGGTCATGGCCCCGGCCTGATCGCGCGTGCGGGGAACCAGCACCCGCCAGCCGTAGAGCGGGCGGGTCTCCCACCACGCCAGCCGGCCGCGCCGCGCGACCGCGGGCCCGACGGTGAGGATGACGTCGGCGTCGGACTCCAGATCGCTCGCGTCGGCCTCGGCCGCCTCCAGCGTGGTGTCGACGGTCCGCTCGGTGTCCAGAGTGCCGCGCACCGAGAGACTGGCCGGCGAGTCGCCGCGGCGGCCGTGCTCCACCAGGGCCGCCGCCACCTTGCCGACGTCGGCGGCGCCGACCGTCGCGATCACCGTGCCGGGTGCACCCGCAATCCCGGCCCAGTCGATGCCGTCGATCGCGTCACCGCGCACGTCGATAGCGGTGCGTGAGGATCCCGCGGCTACGCCGGCGTACGCCGGTACCGCCGTGTCGCTGACCACTCCGGGCACGACCCGCCAGGACAGCGACGTTCGGGCCACCGCCTGGCATTCCTTCACGACGGCGTCGGTGGTCATCGGGTCTCCGCTCACCAGCCGGACGACGTCGTGGCCCGCGCGCGCGTGTGCCACCAACGCCTTCGCGATGGCCGCAGGGCCGCCCTCGGCCGTTGCGATCTCCCCGCCGGCCCGGTCGAGGATTGCCCTGGGCAGGCCGGGATCTGCGACGACGACGACGGCCGTCTCGAGCGCGGCCGCGGCATGGACGGTGAGCAGGCCGGGATCGCCTGGGCCGGCACCTACGAAGGTGATCCGGCCGGTCGGCTTGCGGGCGCGGGTCATGCTGAACTCCCCAACAGATCGGTGGCACCGGCGGCAAGCAGCACGGCGGCGAGCTGCTCCCCGACTTCGTCCGAGCGGCTCAAGGGTCCGTCGTGGTGACGGCGCAGGACGGCGGTGCCGTCGGCGGCGGCAACCATGCCGAGCAGCTGCAGCCGATCGCCGTCGACGCCGGCAACGGCGCCGACGGGCGCCGTGCAGCCCGCTTCCAGCACTCGCAGCAGCGCGCGCTCGGCGGTGACGGTGGCGCGGGCGACGGGGTCGTCGAGGTCGGCCAGCGCGGCGATGACCGGCTCGTCGTCAGCGCGGCACTCGACCGCGAGCGCTCCCTGCGCCGGCGCGGGGGTGAACTCGCGCGGGTCGAGGATCTCGGCGGCCCTCGACTCGGCCCCGAGACGCTGCAGCCCGGCGAGGGCCACCACGACGGCGTCGATCCGGCCGCCGTCGACGGCGTCGATCCGGGTCGTGACGTTGCCGCGGATCGGCACGACCTCGACTGGGCGCCGCATCGACTTCAGCAGCGCGATCCGGCGGGCGGCACCCGTCCCCACCCTCGATCCGGCGGGCAGCTCGCCGAGCCGGCCGTGGCGGCTCACGACGGCATCGCGACCGTCGGCGCGGGTCGGTACGGCCGCGATGACGAGTCCGGGCGCCGGCGCCGTCGGCAGGTCCTTGTAGGAGTGCACGGCGAGATCGACCTCGCCGGCGAGCAGCGCGTCGCGCACACCGGCGACGAAGACGCCGGTGCCGCCGAGCTCGCTGATCTGGCGGCCGGACCGGTCGCCGGCTGTGCTGATCGTCACCAGCTCGACCGGCCGGCGGGTGGCGGCCCGCAGCGCAGCGGCCACCACCTGCGCCTGTGCCTGGGCCAGTGCGCTGCCCCTGGTGCCGAGCCGCAGCGCGGCCGAACGCACGGCGGGCGGAATGGTCATGCCAGCTCCTCCGTGCGCGGGCTGGCTGCCGACACGGCGGCGACCGCTGCGGGGTCGAGCTCGAAGAGCTCCCGCAGAGCGGCGGCATACCGGTCGCCGCCGGGTGACTCGGCGAGTTCCTTCACCCGCACCGTTGGCGCATGCAGCAGGGTCGACACCGTGCGCTGGACGGCTCGGGCGAGCTCCGCACGTACCGCCGGGTCCAGGCCAGGCAGCCGAGCGTCGAGCCGGGCCAGCTCGGCCTGCATGACCTCGCGCGCCCGGGCGCGCAGCGCAGCCACGGTCGGCCCGACCTGCATCGCGCGCTGTGCTCCCAGGCAGGCCGCGGCCTCGGTGTCGACGATCCGTTCGGCCGCGGCAACCTCACCACTGGGCGCACCCGGCACCGCGGCACCGACCGCCTCGATGCCCGAGTAGGAGACGCCGGGGAGGTGCGCGACGGCGTCGTCGACGTCGTGCGGCACCGCGAGGTCGATGATGGACAGCGGGCGGTCCGGCCGGCGTGCGAGCGCCGATTCGACGGCGTCGGCGCTGATCACGACTCCGACGGAGCCGGTGCAGGCCACCACCAGGTCGGCGGCGGCGATCTCGTGGTTCAGCTCGGCCAGCCCGACCGCGGTACCGCCGACCGACGCGGCCAACCGCTGTGCCCGCTCCACGGTGCGGTTGGCGACCGTGATGTGCGCGACGCCGGCCCTGCGCAGGGTCGCACTCGCCAGGGCGCCGATCGACCCCGCACCGACGACGAGCGCGCAGCGGCCGGCGAGCCCACCGAGCGCGGCGCTCGCCTGCTCCAGCGCTACGCCGACCACCGAGGACCCGGCCCGATCGAGTGCGGTCTCGGCGTGGGCGCGCTTGCCCGCGGCGAGCGCCTTCTGGGCGACGTCGTGGATGAGCCGGCCGACCACTCCTTCGGCGACGGCGAGGCCGTAGGCCTGACGCACCTGCCCGAGGATCTGCGACTCGCCAACGATCATCGAGTCAAGCCCGGCCGCGACCCGGAACAGGTGGTGCACGGCGGCGTCCTCGTAGTGCACGTACAGGTGCTCGCCCAGCTCGGGCACGTCCATGCCGGCGCGCCGGGCGAGCACCGACGTCACCTCGAACACGCCGCCGTGGAAGCGGTCGACGTCGGCGTATACCTCCACCCGGTTGCACGTCGACAGCAGCATCGCCTCGGCGACGTGCTCGCCGCTCACCAGCTCGTGCAGCACCTTCGCGACGTCGGGAGCCCCGACGGCGACGCGCTCCAGCAGGCTGACCGGCACGGTGCGGTGGGACAGGCCGACCGCGAGCAGGCTCACCGCGACGCCACCTCCATCCACGACCCGCCGGTTGCGGCGGATGCGGGTTCGACAGCCTTGCGCTGCTCGTGAAAGGACAGGATCTGCAGCTCGACGGCGAGGTCGACCTGGCGGATGTCGACGCCGCCGGGCACCGAGAGCACGACCGGTGCGAAGTTGAGGATGCTCGTGACGCCGGCCTCGATCAGCCGCTCGGCGACCGTCTGGGCCGAGTCCGCCGACGTCGCGATGATGCCGATCGACACGCTCTCCTCGCGCACCACCGACGCCAGCTCGTCGATGTGCCGCACGACGATGCCCGCGATCGTGGTGCCGATCTGGGCGGGGGTGGCGTCGAAGAGCGCGGCGACGCGGAAGCCGCGGCTGGCGAACCCGCCGTAGCCCGCGAGTGCATGCCCGAGGTTGCCCACGCCGACGATGGCGACG
>QHCD01000039.1 GCA_003244255.1 Pseudonocardiales bacterium
GCCTTGACGACCACGTCCTCGAGGTGCCGCACCGCCTCCGCCCCGCTGTGCCCACCCGTCAGGCCCGGGTCCAGCGGGTCCTCCTCGCTCTTCACCCATCCGCCCTCGCGGATGCCGTTGAAGCTGGCGAAGCCCTGCGCGAGGAAGTGGGATACGCCGGTCGCCTCGGCCGCGGCCAGCAGGTGGTCCGTCCCCTCGGAGCGAAGCCGGGTGGTGGATGCGAAGAAGCGGTCCGGATGCTTCAGATCGGGCTTGCCGGCGTGAGCGGCACTGAGGCCGGTCATCTGGTGCACGATCGTCTCCGGCCGGGCGGCGGCAACCGCCTCTCCGACCGACATCGCATCCAGCCCGTCCATCACGACGCCATCGGCGCCTAGCTGCGCCAGCAAGCCCACCTTGGCCGCGCTCGTCGTCGTCGCTGTCACCTGGTGGCCACCGGCCACGAGCCGCGGCACCAGCCGCCGCCCCATGACCCCGGTCCCGCCTGCCACGAACACCCGCGTGACCATCACCTTCCTGATCAGAGCCTGTCTCTGACACCCGAGACGAGACAGCCCGGCCGGCTGTGACATGGGAGGAGAAGGCAGTTGGAGAAGACCGTTGGCGGCTGTTGGCCGATCGCCGTACGCGACACCGTCAGACTCGTCGACGGGCTACCAACGTCGTCCTAGCGGTGTGACCGGCCGCTACACGACGTCGTGGTGATTCCCCTACGGCATCTTCTCCGGCTTGGCAGCCTCGCGAACGCCCCGTGCGGAGGACCACCGTTCCGCAGCGTCGAGGAGGGTGAGGATGACGTCGGTCTTGGCATCGGTGTAGGCGATGCCGTCATCCGCCCACATAGCAGCGGCTTGGCCGCCAGGCCCGGGACCGAGGTAGAGCCGACATGCTCAACTCCTACCGCCGTGTCGTCGAGGCATGAGCGCACTACGTCGCGCCACCGCTCGTACCTGCTGGGCCAGCCAGGGTCGTAGTCGATGATCATGATCGTGTCTCCGCCGCGCTCGCTCCCGTCCGTCTGTGCGAAGCCGGGCCACCCGCCGGGCATGACCGAGCGTGCGAGTGTCACGCGTTCCTGCAGCGGTAATTCGTGCGCTGCGAGCCCGCGCGGCCTGGCCACGAGCTCGTACAGGTCGATGACAGTGGCGTGCGGGCCTTCGACCTCGCGAAGGCGACGCCAGGCGTCGACCGGAGAGGCTTTCGGTTCGACGTTGGCAGCCGCCACTCGATCCTCAAGCGACAGATGATTCCGCATTGGCAATAGGGTGCCTGACCCCGGGCGCGACTGCTGCATCCGATGTCGGATCTGGAATCGCCCGATAGGGACGTCCCGCGTCGTGCTGCGCCAGAGTCACCAGAACTCCGCGCTGGTCGCTCGCGTGGCCCAAGCGAGCGCCGTCGTTGACTGCCTCGACAGTCCAGTCCACCTCGATGTCGACCGCCCCGGCGTAGCGCTGCGAACGAGCCCAGATCACCTCCACAAGCCGCCGACACACGGAATGTTCGACAATCGGACACTGCACGTAGCGGCTTGTTCCGTTGTCGATGCCGGTGGCCCTGGCAGCTGGTCGACCTCACCCCACAGGGGGCTCGTCATGTCTGCGTCAACGTCGACAGGAAGCACCGCGGCCAGGGCATCGCGCGGGCGGCACTGGACGGCGCGCTGGACCGGATCGCCCATCTCGGCAGCGGACTCATCGAGGCCATCTCCGAGGTGACCACCGGCCGCGAGGCGCAGGGCCGCTTTCTCTTCAGCGCGACGGTCGAGCTATTCGAGCGAAACGGCTTCACTGCGGTCGTCAGGTCGGCAAGCAGGCGTGGATCGTGAGCAGGGTCATCGAACCGGTGTGAGCATCGGGCGGGGGAGACTGGGCCCTGAGGATGTGCTGAACTGTTCGACATGCGGTACACCCGGTTTCTCGATTGCCTGTCGGCTGATTTCGCCCGCTTGCGGGCCGTCGTGCCGATCGACCTCACTGCGCCGGTGCCGAGCTGTCCCGGCTGGACTGTTACCGACCTGACGCGTCATCTCGGCGAGGTGTACCTGCACAAGACGCTTGCCATGCGCGAGGGCGCCGAGCCTGATCCGTGGCCTCCGCAGGAGCTCGCGGACGAGGAGCCCCTCGCGCTGCTCGACCGGGCCTACGCAGGGCTGCGCGGTGAGTTCGCCGCACGCAAGCCGGAGGATCCGGCCGGGTCCTGGTACGCCCCGAACCAGACTGTCGGCTTCTGGATCCGGCGGATGGCGCAGGAGACGGTCATCCACCGCATCGATGCCGAGCTTGGCACCGGGCAGCAGGTCGCGCCGGTCCCGGCCGACCTCGCGGTCGACGGCGTCGACGAGCTGCTCAAGGTCTTCGTGGCGTACAGCGTCGCCGCGTGGGGCGACTACTTCGCTGACATCCTGGCGAGCTCACCGGGCCGGACATACACCGTGCGGACCGACGGCGCGGCGTGGCGAGTGCGGACCGGCCCCGGGCTGTTCGCCGTCGACGACACTACCGGCGACGCGGCCGACGTGATCGTGAGCGGTCCGGCGGCGGACGTGCTGCGCTGGGTGTGGAACCGGGAGGGAACCGGCGAGCCGAGCAGCGTGGCGATCGAGGGTGCCCCGGACGCGGTCGAGGAGCTGCGGCGCTGCATCGTCACGGCGACGCAGTGAGGGCCGGCCGGGGCTACTCGAGCGAGGCGTCCCGGACAGCGCGCGGAGATCGACGGATCGAGCGCGCGTCGCCGCTCCATGGTGCCCGGACGGCTATCGGATGCGGGCGCCGCCTTCGGCGTGCATTGCCGCCCGAACCGATGATCCAGAAACGGTCGGTTCTGGGCCTGGAGACCAAGCGATCGGGACGCCGCCACGTTGTGATCGGAGTCGTCGACGAAGGCCGTGCGGCCGGGCGTGAGACCGAAGCGTTCGACGAGCAACGCGAAGATCGCGGGGTCCGGCTTCACCACACCCTCGCGCCCGGAGACGACCGCGTCGTCGAAGACGTCGACGAGGAACGGGAACCGCCGATCAGCTGGCGATAGAGGTAGCGATAGTTCACGTCGACGAGAACGCCTCCGATGTCGAACACGACGGCGTCGACGGCGCTCACGCCCCGACCAGATCCAGGCTGGCGTTGCTGACACGATGGGCATCGAGTCGAGCAGCCGGCGGTGCGCCGTCACGTCCCGCCGACATTCCGCAAGGACGATCAAGCGGCTGGACGGCGCCTGGGTCAGGATTCACGTCATGAGCCCGCCCGCGTCGGCGTTCGAGCGATTCCTCGACCTGGTGGCCGACGCGCTCGACGAGCCCGAGCTGAGCGGCGCCGATCTCGCTGCGCGGGCGCACCTGTCGCGGTTCCACTTCGACCGCGTCGTCGCGGCTGCAGCCGGTGAGACCCCGCGGGCGTTCCGGCGGCGGATTCTGCTCGAACGTGCGGCGTATCGGCTGATGACGACCGGCGATTCGGTGCTGACGATCGCGGTCGGCGCCGGCTACGGCTCGCACGAGGCCTTTACCCGCGCATTCGCCCGAGCGTTCCGCGAATCGCCGTCGGTCTGGCGGCACGCGCGCGGCTCGTACTACCTCGCGGCCCATAGCGGGGTGCATTTCCATCCACCCGGTGGCCTGCGGGTCCCGGCAAGGCGAAAGGTCACCGACATGGAGCTGGTGCAGCGCCTGGTCGACCACCACGTGTGGCTGATCGGCGAGATCATCGAACGCGCGGCCCGCCTGGGCGAAGACGCGCTGGACAAACCGATCGAGATGTCGGTCGACCACTTCGACGGCGACCCGACGATCCGGTCGCAGATTGCCCTGATGGTGATCCAGGAAGAGCGATGGTCGGCCTCCATCGAAGGCCGGGTCGGGCCCGAGCATGCGGACTGGAACGGCGACGAGAGCGTCGACGGGCTGCGCTCGCGGCATGCCGCAGCCGGTCGCCGCTTCCGTGACGTCGTGGCCGAGCTCACCAGCGCCGGACGGCTCGACGAGACCTTCCTCGACACGTCCTGCGAGCCGCCCGAGGTCTTCACCTACGGCGGGATGATCGCGCACGTGCTGACCTTCGGCGGCTTCCGGCGTGAGCTCGTGTTGCTCGCCCTGGCCGCTGCCGGTTCGGGCGACCTCGGGATCGGCGATCCGCGCGAGTGGGTCGGTGAGCCGTCAGCGCGTTGATCGACCCTCGACGGCCAGCGGCCGTGGCGGAACCGGCGTGGCGACGACGATCGACGTCACCGTCTGGCCGTGGAGCAGGAACTTGTCCAGCGTGGTCTCGAGGTCTTCGACAGAGGCCGCGTGCACCTTCACCAGAAGGCAGTCCTCGCCGCTGATCCGGTGGCACTCGGTCACCTCGGGCAGCTTCGCGGCCAGCTCCGCGACCTTCGGTAGCTGCGGCGGCGCCGGCCGGACCCGCACGAACGCCGTCACCGGTAGGCCGAGTGCCGCCGGGTCGACGTCCACCCGGTAGCCCGTGATCACGCCGGCCCGTTCCAGCCGCTGCACGCGCTCGGTGACCGCCGGCGGGCTCATCCCTACTCGACGCGCCAGGGCCGACATGCTCACTCGACACCGATCGGCGTCCTTCCCGCGGCGCCGGCGTTTGTGCACCCGGCCTGGCTGCTCTGGGGTGGCCGGCGTCGGCGTGTGTTCGTCGGTGATCCCTTACGTGACAGATCAGTTGGCGATGGCACGCCTGCCGCGGGCGACGTTCGCGCTGATGCTCTCGTTGCTGCCCGCGGCGGCGACCGGGATCGGGCTGGTCGTGCTCGGGCAGGTGCCGACGGTCATCGAGCTCCTCGGCGTCGGGCTTGTCGTGGCCGGCGTCGCCTTGCACCACGACCGATAGGAGTTCGCAATGCACTCGCGGCCACGCGTGACGCAGCGCCGACCCGCCGCGACCCGCGCCGAGATCGCAGTTCACCACCGGCCTGACGGCGTGTCGAGGTGGTGAACTGCGATCTCGGGCAAACGCTCGGGCGACCGGCGTTCAGCCACCATGGTGCGGGCATCTGCTGGACGGTGTGTAAGCCGCTGGTTCACTGCTCAAGTAGAGCGCGGGCGTCTTTTGTCAGGAGCAGCAGGTGCAGAGGGTCGGTGGGTGACGGTTCGAAGTCGAAGTTGGCGTAGAAGGCGCGCGCATGCTCGTGTAGGGCGTGAACCAACAGGGCCCGGACGCCGACGATCACGTGCCCCGGCCGGTGGATCTGCTCGGTGTCGCGCTGGTGATCGCCGGGGTTGCGCTGCATCAAGACCGCGACACCGGGCCGTCGTAGGATCCGACCCCGTCGCGCCGGTCGATCGGCGCGGGAGCCGGCCGGCCGACGAGGGGACAGGATGCGCGAGGCACCGCGAGCCGAGGTGGCCCTGCCGACGAACCTTGCGGACATGGCCGCGCGGGATGCCGAGATAGCGGCATGGGTGGCACACGTCGACGACGTCGTCCACACGGCAGCGCAGCGCTGGTCGCTGCAGCTCGGCCCGCCGTTCCAGCCAGGTGGGCAGTGCTCCTGGGTGGCGCCGGCGATCGACGCCGACGGCACCGACTACGCACTGAAGGTGGGGTATCGACACGACGAGGCCCTCGACGAGGCCGCGGGCTTGCGGGCGTGGAAGGGCGCCGGCGCCGTGCTGCTGCACGACGCGTACACCGACCACGACACCTGTGCGCTGCTGCTCGAGCGCTGCCGCCCGGGCGCCGCACTGGCGTCGGTTCTGCCGGCCACGGAGCAGGACGTCGTCGTCGCGGATCTGCTACGGCGGTTGTGGATCACGCCGCCGCCGGGTCATTCGTTCCGCACCCTGCAGAGCATGTGTGATACCTGGGCCGCGGAGTTCGACGGCCGGCGCGACGTCACCGGGCTGGATCCTGGCCTTGGGCGTATCGGCGTCGAGTTGTTCGTCGACCTGCCGAGGACCGCTCCCCGTCAGGTGCTGCTCTGCACCGATCTGCACGCGGAGAACATCCTGCGCGCCGAACGCATGCCGTGGCTCGCGATCGACCCGAAGCCGTTCGTCGGCGACCCTGCCTACGACGTGCTGCAACACCTGCTGAACATCGATCGACTCGACGACGATCCGGCCGCCAGCGCACACCGGATGGCTGACCTGCTCGAACTCGACGCCGACCGCGTGATGCAGTGGCTGTTTGCGCGCTGCGTACTGGAGTCACGACACCAGCCCCGGCTCGGCGCAATCGCGACGGTCCTCGCGCCGCAGTAGTCGCACGGGCCGAACGCAGCGGCGCCGGCCGGGCACTGATGGACGCCGTCGAGACGTGGGCGAGCTCGCACGGTCTCGAGCGCATCACCCTCGACACCGGCGCCGCAAACGCTGGTGCGCGGGCGTTCTACGGCCGCCTCGGCTTCGGCGACGAGGAAGTGACGCTGACAGACCACTAGTCATGCGAGCTGGCAGGCATCTGCAATGTGCCGCCGCGTCGGCGTCATACTGCGAGTCATGATCCTCAGCCCTTCGGTGCTGGCAGGCATCGCCGACGGCACGATCACCTTGGTAATCAGGCGATGGGAACGACCAAACGTGCGGGCCGGAGACATCCTGCGAACCGCGCTGGGTGTCGTCTCGGTGCGGTCGGTCAGTGTGGTGGAGTCGGCGTCGATCACCGATGCGGATGCGCTGGCCGCCGGCATGGCATCCGGAGCGGACGTGCTTGCGACATTGCGAGGATCAGACCGGCATTTGGTCTACCGCATCGAGGTCGCGGCCGCCGGACCGGACCCCAGAATCGCGTTGCGCGCGGTCGACGAGCTCAGCGATGCCGACGTCCGCGAGATCGCGCGGCGGCTCGGCAATCTGGACCGGCACAGCACGCACGGTCCGTGGACCGGCGAGACGCTGGCGCTCATCGTCGCCCGGCCTGGTGAACGGGCGCGCGACCTTGCGGCGGCGCTGGGCCGCAAGCGGGACCCGTTCAAGATCGACGTGCGCAAGCTGAAAAACCTCGGCCTGACCGAGAGCCTCGAGGTCGGCTACCGGATCTCACCACGAGGCAGCGCATACCTCGCGGTGATCGGTGACCAGGACGCATCGGCACCAGGCTGACGACGCTCAGACGGGCGCGGGATACGACGTCGGGATCTAACACCTCGACGAGCGCATCGAAGTCGCCGGCCCGTGCCGCGGCGAGGAACGCCTAGACGACCCTGCGCTGCGTGGCAAGGTCGGCATCCGGTGTGGGAGTGACGATCGGCTCGGGTAGCCACGTCCCGACGAGATTCTCCTTGCGGGAGCGGCGTGCACGCAGCATGTCGATGCAGGCTCTGCCCACGACCGTCGTCAGCCACCCGCCGATGTTGCTGATGGCGCGGTCGTCAGAGCGACTGAGCCGGAGCCACGCCTCTTGTACCGCATCCTCGGCTTCAGTGACCGAGCCGAGCATGCGGTAGGCGACCGCTCGCAGGTGCGCGCGGTGCGCCTCGAACTGCTCCGCCTGCCACGTCTGGTTATCCATCGGTCACAACCCTTGATCCGAACCGGTCACGCCTATGTGACGTATCGCGCGTTCCCGGTGTGACGGTGCCCGGGTCACATCCTCCGGCCGTGATCCGTCAAGCGCAGGAGAGCCGTCTCCCGGCAGGCGATTAAGTGACCGAGGCAAGCCCACGACTGTCCGTCCTCGCGACCCGCCGCGGCACCCCTGTCCTCCGCGACAACCTCGACACCGAGCACATCGCCGCCAGCTACGACACCGGAGTGCTCACCCTGCGCATCCCGGTCGCCGAGCAGGCCAAGCCGCACAAGATCGCGACCAGCACCAACACCGAGAACCGCCAGGCGATCGACGCCTGACTAACGCCAACCCCCTGTCTTGAGTCAAGAACTTGGCAGGCCGCCGTTAGGCGGTTCCCACTCAGGTCCGGAACCCGGTCAGTCGTTGGTGAGGAATCGCTCGTACCGGTGGCCCGGCTTGCCGCCGAGGTCGGCCGGTTCTGCTGGGCCGACGAGCGCGAACCCAGCGTTGGTCAACACTTTTTGGGAGGCGGCGTTCTGCCGGGAGGTAGCGGCGACAATTCGACGAAGACCGTATTTTTCGGATCCCAGATCGCACAGCTTGCGGACCGCCATCGTTGCCAGACCACGTCCGGCCGCTGTCTCTGCGACGCGATAACCGAGTTCCGCAGAATCACCTTCTAGAAAGGTCAGATTGAAGCGACCCACGACTGATCCGTCTTCTTCGACAAGTACGTAGTACGCGCCGACACCGGCCTGCTGCTCGGCCAGCCGAGCGTCGTGCCGCTCGGCGAAGTGCTCGTAGAACTCATCGCCTCGGTCAGAAATCCATGCAGCGAAATGGGCGCGGTTGTCCAACTCGAAGCTGAGCACAGCGGAGGCATGGTCAGCGCGCAACCGCTGCAACTCGGGCACCGCACGAGGGTACGCACTGGACGCAGGACCGTCCTCCTAGTCAACGGAGGTAGCTCTCGCGCGGAGTCCTGTCGCCGAGAGACTGGTGCGGCCGGATGGTGTTGTAGACGTCGCGGAACCGTGCAGTCTCCATCGCCCGGGCGCCGCCGCCGCCGATAGGTGCGCGGTAGAGGTGCTCGTACTTCAGGGTGCCGAAGAATCGTTCGATGACGCCGTTCGTCTGAGGCGAGCGCACGCGGGTGCGGACATGGCGCACAATGACTCGAACATGTGTTCTAATGGCTAGCAGAGTCGTGCCCGCGTGGGGGGCCCGGGTGGGAGGTTGGTCAGATGGGATCGGCGAGGTCGGCGGGGGCGCTGCTCTCCGCCGCCCGGCAGTGCCTGCAAGACGGCGCGTGGGCCGACCGGCCGGCGGAACGGTATGCGGCGGCGCACCTGGCTGCGCTGCGCTGCGCCGCCGCGGTCCTCGCTGTCCGCGCCCAGCCCACCAGCGCCCAGCCCGCCAGCGCCCAGCCCAGGAGGGCCGGGCGACCGGCACGCCCGGCGTCGGCATGGGTGCTGCTCGCGGCGGTCGCGCCCGAGCTGGGCGAGTGGTCGGCCTTCTTCGCCGCGGGTGCGGCGAAGCGTCAGGCGGCCGAGGCCGGCTCCAGCCACGCCGTCACCGAACGGGAGGCCGACGACCTGCTGCGGGACGCCGAGACGTTCCTCGCCGTGTGCCAGACGACAACCGGCGCAGGCGCGAGCCCGCCGCGGCGACCGCTACCACAGACGGGATGAGGCGAGCGGTCGCGACGCCGATTCGGTCGGTGCCCGCCGATAGGCTGGCAGCGCGGAAACGGCGTCGGAGAACGGAGTTGGCGCGTGGCGGACGTCGAACAGGCCGAACCGACCAACGACGCCCGGGAGCGGCACACAACCCTGGCGCGCGAGATCGACGACCACGCCTACCGCTACTACGTCCTCGACGCGCCCACGGCGAGCGACGGCGAGTACGACGCGCTGCTGCATGAGCTCAGCGCGCTGGAGGAGACCTATCCGGCCCTACGGACGCCGAGTTCGCCGACCCAGCGCGTCGCCGGCACCTACTCGACGCTCTTCACCGCCGTCACGCATGTCGAGCGGATGCTCAGCCTCGACAACGTCTTCTCCGCCGACGAGCTGATGGCGTGGGCCGCGCGTGTCGAGCGCGACGCCGGCACGACGCCCGAGGCCTACCTATGCGAGCTCAAGGTCGACGGGCTCGCGATCGACCTGGTCTACGAGCACGGCCGGCTGGTGCGCGGAGCGACCCGCGGCGACGGCCGGACCGGCGAGGACGTCACGCCCAACCTGCGCACGATCGACGACATCCCGGACCGGCTCACCGGCGACGGTCTGCCCGAGCTGCTCGAGGTGCGCGGCGAGATCTACTTCCCGACCGAGCGGTTCGCCGACCTCAACGCGAGCCTGGTCGAGGCCGGCAAGGCGCCGTTCGCCAACCCCCGTAGCGCCGCCGCCGGATCCCTGCGTCAGAAGGACCCGCGGGTCACGGCGGTCCGACCGCTGCGGCTGGTGATCCATGGCATCGGGGCGCGGCGATTCGGCGCAGCGGGGACGCCACCGGCGCGCCAGTCCGAGTGGTATGAGCGCATGCGCGCGTGGGGCCTGCCGGTGAGCGAGCACTACCGCGTCGTGAACACGCTGCGCCAGGTGGTCAAGCGCATCGATCACTTCGGCGAGCACCGACACTCGGTGGAGCACGAGATCGACGGCATCGTCGTCAAGGTCGATGATCTCGCGCTGCAACGACGGCTCGGCTCGACCTCTCGCGCGCCGCGATGGGCGATCGCCTTCAAGTACCCGCCCGAGGAGGTGACGACCGAGCTCCTCGACATCCGGGTCAACGTCGGCCGCACCGGCCGGGTGACGCCGTACGGCGTGATGGAACCGGTGCTCGTCGCGGGATCGACCGTCGAGATGGCGACCCTGCACAACGCGGACGAGGTCCGGCGCAAGGGCGTGCTGATCGGCGACACCGTCGTGCTGCGCAAGGCCGGCGACGTGATCCCCGAGATCGTCGGTCCCGTCGTCGCCCTGCGCGACGGCGGCGAGCGTGAGTTCGTCATGCCGAAGAACTGCCCGGCCTGCGAAACGCCGCTGCGCCAGCAGAGAGAGGGCGACGTCGACCTGCGTTGCCCCAACACCCGGTCCTGCCCCGCTCAACTGCGGGAGCGGCTGTTCCACGTCGCCGGCCGCGGTGCCTTCGACATCGAAGTGCTGGGCTACGAGGCGGGTACGGCGCTGCTGGACAGTGGCCTGGTCAGCGACGAGGGCGACCTCTTCGCACTTACTGCGGAGCAGCTGGAGTCCAGCCCGTTCTTCGTCAAGAAGGGCGGCGGGCTCACGGCCAACGCGATCAAGCTGCTCGACAACCTCGACACCGCTAAGCACCGTCCACTGTGGAGGGTCATCGTTGCGCTGTCGATCCGGCACGTCGGGCCGACGGCGGCACAGGCGCTGGCACGCGAGCTGCGTTCACTCGACCGCATCCAGGCCGCCGCCGAAGACGAGCTCGCCGGAGTCGACGGCGTCGGCCCGACGATCGCCGCGTCGGTGACCGAATGGTTCGGCGTCGACTGGCATCGCGAGGTCGTCGAGAAGTGGCGCAGTGCCGGCGTCGAGCTCGCCGATTCCGGGGCCGACGGTGGGCCCCGCCCGCTCGACGGCGTCACCGTGGTCGTCACCGGGAGCCTGACCGAGTTCAGCCGCGACTCGGCGATCGAGGCGATCCAGTCCCGCGGCGGCAAGGTCACCGGCTCGGTGTCGAAGAAGACCGACTTCGTCGTCGCGGGCGAGAACCCCGGATCGAAGTACGACAAGGCGGTGTCGTTGAAACTGCCGATCCTCGACGACGCCGGCTTTGCGGTGCTGCTGGACGACGGGCCCGACGCCGCGCGGGCGAAGGCTGTCGTCGTCGAGCCCTGAGGCGCGGCACGTACCCGGCGCCCGACCCAGACCTCTGACCGGCCAGAATGAGGTAGATGTCGCCAGCGGAGGAGATGACCGATTCCCGCCGATGGGCGGCGTTCGCGGCGGCGGCGACGTCGCTGTTCCTGACCCTCCTCGACTTCAGCATCGTCAACGTCGCGCTGCCGTCGATCGCCACCGACACCGGCGCCTCGACGGCGTCGCTGCAGTGGGTGATCTCCGGGTATGCACTCGCCTTCGGCATGGTTCCGATCATCGCCGGCCGGCTCGGTGACGACATCGGTCGGCGACGCATGCTGCTGATCGGCATCGCCGGCTTCGTCGTCACCAGCGCGGCATCGGGCCTGGCGCCGACGCCCGGCGTGCTGATCGCGGCCCGCGTCCTGCAGGGACTCGCCGGCGGGATCCTCAACCCGCAGGTCTCCGGTCTGGTGCAGCAACTGTTCGGTATTGCCGAGCGGGGCAAGGCCTTCGGCGTCATCGGCGCGATGGTCGGAACCGCCACGGCCGGTGGGCCGGTGGTCGGCGGCGTGATCATCGCGCTGGGTGGCACGCACCTGGGCTGGCGGCTGAACTTCCTGATCAACGTGCCGATCGGAATCGCGTCCTTCGTGCTGTGCTGGCGGCTGCTGCCGCGAACCCGGCCGGCCGGCCGACGGCGTCGCCTGGACCTGCCGGGGGCGGGTCTGTTGACGCTCGGCATCGGAAGCGTGCTGTTCCCCGCAGTGCAGTACGACGCCCACCACGACGCGCGGCTAGCGCTTGCGCTGATCCCGGCTGCGGCGTTCCTGGTGGCGCTCGCGCTGTGGGAACGCGGCCCGGCCCGCCGGCGCGGTCACCCGCTGATCAACACCACTCTCCTGCGGGTGTCGTCCTACGCCAGTGGCCTCGGCACCGCGCTGGCCTACTTCACCGGCTACAGCGGGCTTCCGCTCGTTCTCACCCTCTTCCTGCAGCTCGGCCTGCACTATTCCGCGCTGCATGCGGGGCTGACGGCGTCGGCGTTCGCGATCGGCGTCACCGTCTCGGCGCCGATCGGCGGCTCGCTCGTCTCCCGGCTCGGCCGGCGCCTGCTGGTCGGCGCGCTCACGATCTTCTGCGTCGGCGTCGTCGGCGCGATCGTCGTCGGCAGCACCGTGCCGGGTTCGGTGAGCTCGACGACCGTGGGACTGATCCTGCTCGGGCCGCTGTTCGTCGCCGGCCTCGGTGGCGGCAGCGTGATCACGCCGAACCAGGCGCTGTCGCTGCAGGAGGTCAACCCGATCGAGGGCTCGACCGCAGGCGGCATGCTGCAGACCGCGCAGCGCATCGGCGCGGCCCTGGGCGCCGCGCTGTGCAGCGCCGTCTTCTATGCGGTCGTATCGGCGGCGGCGTCCGGCGGGCGGGCACGCGCCCGCGAGTTCGGGCACGGCTTCGCCGCCGCGCTCGGCCTGACCGTCGTGCTCTCGCTGGTAGCGCTCGGGCTGTCGTTGCGCGCAACCCGCCGGGTCGCGCAACCCGGCGCGTCTGCCGACGGGTGACCCGGGTACGCCCGGCATGCTAAGGGCCCTGGTGGCACAGTAAACGCAGGGCACCTGGCGAGGGAGGCCGCGATGGCGATAGCGACGATCAATCCGGCGACCGGAGAGACGGTCAAGACGTTCGACCCCGAGGACGCCCGAGAGGTCGAACGCAAGGTCGCGCTGGCCGCGGAGACGTTCGCCAGCTACCGCCGTACCGGCTACGCCGAGCGCGCGGGCCGGCTGCGCGCGGCCGCGGACCTCATGGCGGCCGAGGCCGACGAACTCGCCGCGACGGTGACCACCGAGATGGGCAAGCCGCTCGCGGCCGCGAAAGCGGAGGCGGCGAAGTGCGTCAAGACGATGCGCTATTACGCCGAGCACGCCGAGCGATTCCTCGCCGACGTCGCCCGCGATGCCGACGCCGTCGGCGCGAGCAGGGCCTTCACCCGCTACCAGCCCATGGGTGTGGTGCTCGCCGTCATGCCGTGGAACTTCCCGCTGTTCCAGGTGGTCCGATTCGCGGCGCCGGCGTTGATGGCGGGGAACGTCGGGCTGCTCAAGCACGCGTCCAACGTCCCGCAGACGGCGCTGTACCTCGGTGAACTGTTCGCCCGCGGCGGCTTCCCCGCCGGCTGCTTCCAGACGTTGCTGGTCGGCTCCGATGCGATCGAGAAGATCCTGCGCGACGAGCGAGTCGTCGCCGCGACGCTCACCGGCAGCGAGCCCGCAGGGCGCGCGGTCGCCGTCATCGCCGCGGACGAGATCAAGAAGACGGTGCTCGAGCTCGGCGGCGCCGACGCGTTCGTCGTCACCGATGCCGCGAACCTCGATGCCGCAGTCGAAACCGCCGTCAAGGCGCGGGTGCAGAACTGCGGTCAGTCCTGCATCGCGGCCAAACGCTTCATCGTGCAGTCCGGTGTCTACGACGAGTTCGCCTCGAGGTTCACCGCCGCGATGCAGGCGCTCACCACCGGCGACCCGATGGACGACGGCACGGACGTCGGACCGCTCTGCTCCGAGCGGGGCCGCGCGGATCTCGAGGAACTGGTCGACGATGCGAAGGCGGGCGGCGCGAGCGTGCTCTGCGGCGGCGAGCGGTTGGACCGATCGGGTTGGTACTACCCGCCGACCGTGCTGGCCGACGTCACCGATTCGATGCGGGTCTACCGCGAGGAAACGTTCGGACCGGTCGCGACGCTGTTCAAAGTGTCCACTGTGGACGAAGCGCTCGCGGTGGCGAATGCGACGTCGTTCGGGCTGGGTTCGAACGCGTGGACCGACGATCCCGATGAGCAGGAGCGGTTCGTCGAGGAGCTCGACGCCGGCCAGGTGTTCATCAACGGGATGACGACGTCGTATTCCGAGCTGCCCTTCGGTGGCGTCAAGCGCTCGGGCTACGGCCGTGAGCTGGCCGATCTGGGGATCAAGGAGTTCTGCAACGCCAAGACGGTCTGGATCGGCTGAGTTGCAGGACCGCACGCCCGCACCGGCGGACCTCGAGCCGATCGAACGCGCCTCTGTCGACGAGTTGCGGGCGCTGCAGCTCGATCGGTTGCGCTGGTCGCTGCGGCATGCCTACCGAAACGTGCCCCACTATCGCGCCGCGTTCGACACCGAAGGCATCCACCCGGAGGACTGTCGCGAACTCGCCGACCTGGCGGCGTTCCCGTTCACCACCAAGGACGACCTGCGGAAGAACTATCCGTTCGGCATGTTCGCCGTGCCGCGCGAGCAGGTGTCGCGGATCCACGCGTCGTCCGGGACAACCGGCCGGGCCACCGTCGTCGGATACACGGCGGCCGACATCCGCACGTGGTCGGCGGTGATGGCGCGGTCGATCCGCGCGGCGGGCGGGCGGCCCGGGGACAGGGTGCACGTGGCCTACGGCTACGGCCTGTTCACCGGCGGGCTCGGCGCGCACTACGGCGCGGAAGCACTGGGCTGCACGGTGATCCCGGTCTCCGGCGGCATGACCGAGCGGCAGGTGACGCTGATCCGGGACTTCGCACCGGACGTCATCATGGTGACGCCGTCGTACATGCTCGCGATCGTGGACGAGATGAACCGGCGGGGGATCGATCCGCGCGCGACGTCGTTGCAGGTCGGCATCTTCGGCGCCGAGCCGTGGACGAACGACATGCGGCAGGAGATGGAGCAGCGCCTGGACATGCACGCCGTCGACATCTACGGGCTGTCGGAGGTGATCGGGCCCGGCGTCGCGCAGGAATGCGTCCAGAGCAAGGACGGGCTGCACATCTGGGAGGACCACTTCTACCCCGAGATCGTCCACCCCGAGACCGGTGAGGTGCTGCCCGACGGCGAGCAGGGCGAGCTCGTGTTCACCTCGCTGACCAGACAAGCGATGCCCGTGATCCGTTACCGCACAAGGGATCTGACCCGGTTGCTTCCCGGCACCGCCCGCACCATGCGGCGGATGGAGAGGATCACCGGCCGCACCGACGACATGATCATCCTGCGCGGGGTGAACCTGTTCCCGACCCAGATCGAGGAGCTGATCCTGCGCACGCCGGCGCTCTCGCCGCACTTCCAGTGCGTGCTCTCGCGGCCGGGCACCATGGACGTCATGACGGTTCGAGTTGAACGGCGCCCGGACTGCCCGGCCGCGCAGTCGCCTGCGGTAGCGGCAGATCTGGGCGCATTGGTGAAGAACACCCTTGGCGTGAGCGTCGACATCGACGTCGTCGACCCGGGGGGCGTTGAGCGGTCGGCCGGCAAGATGCGCCGGGTGATCGACGAGCGGCCCCATCGCTGAGGGTCCCTATGGCGCAGGCGCCGAGATCGCATGTAACCACCTCGACACGCCGCATCGCAGGTGGCCAACTGCGATCTCGACGTAGCGTCACGTGCGATCAGAGCCAGGCCGGCAGGTTGGGGAGGCCGCCGGGCGGCTGCAGGGTGCTGCCGTCCGAGCGCCCGGTGAGCCAGCCGAGCAGGTCAGCGGCGCTGCCGGTCACGTCGGCGACGTCCGCACCCGAGCCGAACGACCAGCTGTGCGCGTCGTCGTCGGTGAGCAGCACCGCCGGTGCGTCGCCGCGCTGGGCGTACATGCCGGCGACGTCGTCGAGCATCGTCACCACCAGATCGCCCGGCAGGTCGGCCATTGTCGCGCTGCCGCCGCCGAGGTCGACGGCGTGCAGCCAGACCTCCCGCACCCGCATCCAGGGCACGTCCGCGGCGGGCATGGCGCGGCCGCGCGCACTGCGCACCTGCCGCCGCCAGTCCTTCCCGGTGCAGGCGGCGATGGCCGCTGCCAGCGCTCCGGCGGAGTCGTGCACGTCGGCCCGCAGCACCTCGGCCGGGCGCGCCGCGTCGCGGTCGATCTCGGCGGCTCGGGCTCCGGGCGAGACATACATCGGGGTCTCGACGCCGGTCCGGGCCCAGCTGATCAGGCGCATCAGGGCATCGGCGTTGCGGGCGACGTGCGCGACCAGCTGGGCGTTCGTCCAGTCCGGCAGCCGCGACGGCCCGGCGAGCGCGTCGTCGTCGAGCGCGTCGATCTCACCGAGCAGCAGCCTGGTGCCCTGCGCCATCCAGCCGGTCGTGACGACGACGTCATCGCGCGGGCTGCTCATGCGGTGCTCCGTTCTCCTCGGCGGGGCACCGCAAGACTAGGCCTCAGCTAGGCGTCAGCCGCGCGCGCCCGCGTACTGGTCGGGGGCGCCCACGGGGCCCTCGCCCATGGTGTCGGCGAGATACCCGTCGAGATCCGGCTCGTCGGGGATCAGGATGTGGCGCACCCAGGCGGCGCGCTCGTGCTCGATCGGTGGCAGCTCCCAGACGCAGCCGATCAGCGGCTTCGACAGCTCGGCGAACACCCGCAGGTCCGGATCGGTACTGCCCAGGAACGGTTGGTCGCCGGAGGCGGCGGTGCGGCAGTAGATCACGTTGCCCCACACCCAGCTGTAGGCGTCGAGGTACATCCCGGCCGCACCGCGATGCAGGACGGTGAACGTCGCGGGCGGTGCCTCGTCGTCGGCGAAGTCGGGCAGTAGAGACGGCAGAAACCGCCCGGCTGCCTCGCGCACGTCGGCGTCGATCGACAGGCCCGGGGTGCTCACCTCGTAGCGCTTGACGTGGCGGCCGGAGATCTGGATCGCCGGCAGCACTCGCAGATCCTTCGGCTCGAACGGCATGAGGTTCCCGTCCCATCTGGTCGGTGACCGGCTCGGGGTAATCGTCGCCCGGGACGCTAGCCGGCGGCTCTGACAGATCCACGATCGCAGGCGTCACGGCAGCAGGACGGTCCGGAATCCGAGATGCGACATCGCCGATTCGACCTGCTGGCCCTGGCGGGCGGCCGGGCGGTAGCGCAGGCAGTAGCTCGGTGAGCACAGGTGCGAGCCGCCCTTGATGACCCGGCGCGGCACGTGCGCGCCACCGGGTTCGGAGTCCTCGAAGCTCGGGTCCGGGTCATCGACCCGCGGGTTGGCCGGTGCGCAGCACGGGTGGGTGCTCTGGTGCTGCGGACGGTAGTAGTCGGCGGTCCACTCCCACACGTTGCCGGTGACGTCGTAGAGGCCAAAGCCATTGGGCGAGTAGTGGCCGACCGGGGATGTGCGTTGGCGACCGGCCGGTTTCTCGCTGCGCCAAGGGAAATCGCCGGCCCACGTGTTCGCCATCCGCCTGCCGCGCGGCGTCTCCTCGTCGCCCCAGGCGAACACCGCGGCGTCCAGACCGCCGCGGGCTGCGCGTTCCCACTGGGCTTCGGTCGGCAGTTGCCTACCGGCCCACGCCGCGTAGGCGGCGACGTCGTCGTAGCAGACGTGCACAACCGGATGCCGTTCGCGGCCGCCAACGTCGCTGCCCGGACCCTCCGGGTGCGCCCAGTCCGCGCCCGGCAGATAGCGCCACCACTGCCGCATGTCGGTGAGCTGAACCGGGCGTGGGGTAGGAGAGAAGACGAGCGAGCCGGGAACCAGCAGGGCCGGATCCAGTCGCGGATACTCGGCCGGGTCCAGTGGGCGTTCGGCGACGGTGGCGTATCCGGTGGCCTTGACGAACCGGCGGAACGTCGCGACCGTCACCGGCGTCTCGTCGATGAAGAAGCCGTCCACAGCCACCTCGTGTGGCGGGCCCTCCTCCGGGTAGTCGGCGAGGTCGGAACCCATCGTGAACGTGCCGCCGGGAATCCACGCCATGCCCTTCGGCGCACCGGAACTCACGCCGGCAGTGAATCACGCGGACCTTCCTCGCCGTCAGTCGGCGAGCTCGCGCGGGACGGCGATCACATCGACCAGCGCGCCGTTGCGCCACACGGTGATCTCGACCGGTCGCCCGATCGCCGCGGCCACCATCAGCCGTTGGATCGTCGTGGCCGACGGCGCGAGCTCCGGCCCGACGCTCACCACGATGTCGCCGGCGCGTAAGCCGGCCTGGTCGGCGGGGCTGCCCACGACGAGCTGGGCGATCCGCAGACCGCGGTCCTGCCCGAGTGTGCGGCGGAGCGCGGGCGGCAGCCGCTGCTGGGATCCGGCGATGCCGAGCCAAGCCCGCTGAACCACGCCGTGGCTCATCAGCGTCGCGATGATCTCCCGCGTCGTCGCGTTGATGGGCACCGCGAAGCCGAGCCCGATTCCCGCGACGGCGGTGTTGACGCCCACCACCGCTCCGGTGCTGTCGGCGAGGGCACCGCCGCTGTTGCCGGGGTTCAGGGCGGCATCGGTCTGGATGACCTCGTCGACGACGCGCCCAGCGCGGGTCGGCAGCGATCGCCCGAGCGCGGACACGATGCCGGCGGTGGCACGGCCGTTCGCGCGCGAAGCACCGCGAGGTCGGACAGCGCATCGCGTCCGACGACGTCGGCGTCGGTCGACCGGCCGTCGGAGAAGTCGATTCCGGCGATGGACGCGCCGCGGACGACAGGGGCGCTGGTGAGCAGGAAGCCGTCGGCGCTCAGCACGCTGGCGCTGCCGCCGCCGTAGCCCTGCGTCGTCCGCACCCGCACGCTCGCGACGCTGGGGGACAGCGCGTCGGCGACGCCGACGACGACCTGCGAGTACGCGTCGAGCGCGCGCCGCTCCGTGCTCATGCCGCCTCGCCGGTAACGACTGCCTCGACGGTGCTCATGGGACAGACAACTCCGCAACCGCGGCTACCGGCCCGCTGTTCGCGCACAGCGCACAGCACACAGCGTGGCCGCGGGCTTCGTCACGGGA
The DNA here is from genome assembly GCA_003244255.1 of Pseudonocardiales bacterium. Lineage (GTDB taxonomy): Bacteria > Actinomycetota > Actinomycetes > Mycobacteriales > QHCD01 > QHCD01. Next base: position 19,017 of record QHCD01000039.1, read on the forward strand.
TGATCGGCAGGATCTCCGGCGCACCGAGCCGGACGGCGTCGGCCGCGGCATCATCGGGCTGGTTCTGCGAGTCGCGTTCGGCCCGCACCCGGAGCCGGTAGTGCTCGATCTCGCTGGCAACCTGCGCGTCGTCCCAGCTGAGCGGTTCGGCGATCAGGCTGGCCGCGACACTGGCCGCTTCGAGCCCGCGATCCCAGGCCTCGATGGAGATCCGGGTCCGCCGCGCGAGTACGTCGTCGAGGTGTCGTGCGCCCTCGTGGGTGACGGCGTAGAGGATCTCGACCGCCAGGTAGTCATCTGCCCGCGGCAGCGGCTCGGCCAGCCGGGGATCGGCGCGCACCAGGTCGAGCAGGTCGGTGATCGCGTCGCCGTAGCGGTGCAGCAGGTGCTCGATGCGCGCGACGTGCAGACCGGCCGAGGCCGCGAGCTGGTGCCGTTGGTTCCACAGCACGGGATAGCCGGCGGCGCCGACGAGCGGCACCCGCTCGGTGCACGAATCCGGCACCTTCCCATCCATGCCGCGCACGGCCTCGTCGACGGCGTCGGCGGCCATCACCCGGTACGTCGTGTACTTGCCGCCCGCGATCATCACCAGGCCGGGAACAGGGTGTCCCACGACGTGTTCGCGGGAGAGCTTGGATGTGGAATCCGATTCACCAGAGAGCAGTGGTCGCAGGCCCGCGTAGACGCCCTCGACGTCCTCGCGGCGCAGCGGCTGGGAGAGCACCGAGTTGACGTGTTCGAGCAGGTAGTCGATGTCCTTAGCGGTCGCCGCGGGGTGGGCCTTGTCGAGGTTCCAGTCGGTGTCCGTGGTGCCGATGATCCAGTGCCGGCCCCACGGGATGACGAACAGAACGCTCTTCTCGGCGCGCAGGATCAGGCCGGTGGACGATTGCAGCCGATCGCGCGGGACGACGAGGTGGATGCCCTTTGACGCCCGGACGTGGAACTGGCCACGGGTGTCGGCGAGCGCCTGGGTGTCGTCGGTCCAGACACCGGTCGCGTTTATCACCTGCTGCGCGCGGATCGTCATCTCGGCGCCGGTCTCGACATCGATCGCCGTCGCGCCGGTGACGCGTTCCCCCGCACGCAGAAAACCCTTGATGCGCAGGCGATTCGCGGCGAGTGCGCCGTACGACGCAGCCGTGCGGACGACCGTCATGGTGTGCCGGGCATCGTCGACCTGTGCATCCCAGTACTGCACGGCGCCGGTGAACGACGCCTTGCGCAGGCACGGCGCCATCCGCAGCGCGTGCCGGCGGGTCAGGTGCCGGTGCCACGGCATGCCGCGGCTCTCCGGTGACACCCGTGCCATCAGGTCGTAGAGCAGGATGCCCGATCCGACGTAGGGCCGCTCCCACGCCCGATGCGTGAGCGGGTACAGGAACGGCACCGGCCGCACCAGGTGGGGTGCGAGCCGTTCCATCAGCAGCCCGCGTTCGGACAGCGCCTGGCGGACCAGGCCGAAGTCGAGCATCTCCAGGTAGCGCAGCCCGCCGTGGATCAGCTTGCTCGACCGGCTCGAGGTGCCGCTCGCCCAGTCGCGGGCCTCCACGATCGCCGTCGTCAGGCCCCGGGTGACCGCATCGAGTGCGGCACCTGCGCCGACGACGCCACCGCCGACGACCAGGACGTCGAGCTCGCCCTGGGTCATGCGCGCGAGGGCATCCGTCCGCGATGACGGCGACAGGGGACCGGTGGACACAGCGTCACGTCCCTTCAGCCGACGTCGATCCAGTCAAGTGTCCGCTCCACTGCCTTCTTCCATCCGGCGTATCCCTGCTTCCGCTGCTCGTCCGTCCACTGTGGAGTCCAGCGCTGTGACTCGTTCCAGTGTGCTCGCAGCTCGTTGGTGTCGCGCCAGAAGCCGACCGCGAGACCGGCGGCGTAGGCGGCACCGAGCGCCGTCGTCTCGGCGACGACCGGGCGACTGACCGGCACGCCGAGGATGTCGGCCTGAAGCTGCATGCACAGCCCGTTCGCCGTGACGCCGCCGTCGACCTTCAGGACGTCGAGCGCGATGCCTGAGTCCTGCTGCATTGCCAGCGCGACATCGCGGCTCTGGTAACAGATCGCTTCCAGCGTCGCCCGCGCCAGCTGCGGCCGGCCGGAGAATCGCGACAGCCCGACGATCGCGCCCCGCGCGTCGCTGCGCCAGTACGGGGCGAACAGCCCGGAGAACGCGGGCACGAAGTAGACACCGCCGGTGTCGTCGACCTGCCCGGCCAGCGCCTCGATCTCGGCTACGTCGCTGATGACGGCGAGCTGATCCCGCAGCCACTGCACCGCGGATCCGGTGACGGCGATGGATCCCTCGAGTGCGTAGACCGGCCGCTGATCCCCGAACTGGTAACAGACCGTAGAGAGCAGGCCGCGATCGCTGCGAACCAGCGCCTCGCCGGTGTTCAGCAGCAGGAAATTGCCCGTGCCGTAAGTGTTCTTGGCCTCGCCCCTGGCGAAGCACGCCTGCCCGACCATGGCCGCCTGCTGGTCGCCGAGCGCCGCGGTGATCGGAATGCCGGCCAGCGCGGCGATTCCGGCAACGGCGCCGTAGGGCTCGGGGTCGGACGACGAACGGATCGTCGGCAGCAGCTGCCGCGGGATGTCGAAGAAGCCGAGCAGCTCGTCATCCCAGTCGAGCGTCTGCAGGTTCATCAGCATCGTGCGGCTGGCGTTCGTAACGTCGGTGCTGTGCACACCGCCGGCGGTGCCGCCGGTGAGGTTCCAGACCAGCCAACTGTCGGTCGTGCCGAAGATCGCGTCGCCGGCCGCCGCGGCATCCCGCACGCCGTCGACGTGCTCGAGGATCCACTGCACCTTTCCCGCGGAGAAGTACGTCGCGGGCGGCAGGCCGGCCGTGTGCCGCACGACGTCGCCGCGTCCGTCCCGATCCAGCGCATGGACGATCCGGTCGGTGCGGGTGTCCTGCCAGACGATTGCGTTGCAGTAGGGGCGTCCGGTGGTGCGGTCCCACACCACTGTGGTCTCCCGCTGGTTGGCGATGCCCAGCGTCGCGATGTCGGACGCCGCGATGCCGGCCGATTCCAGCGTCGTCTCGATCACGGTGCGGGTGCGCTCCCAGATCTCGACCGGATCGTGCTCGACCCAGCCCGGCCGCGGCAGCAGCTGCTCGTGCTCGAGCTGATGGCCTGCGCGCACGGTGCCCGCGTGGTCGAACAGCATGAAGCGGGTGCTCGTGGTGCCGTGGTCCAGGGCTCCGACGAAGTCCGCCACGACCTTGTCCTCCCTGCCCCGCCGCCGGTCGACCGCGCACCAACGCTAGCGGTAGGCATTAGGCCGAAGCGCGGGCCCGGTGCGACGCCGACTTCACCCGGCTCTGGCACGCGGTCGAGCAGAACCGCTTGGTGCCGTTGCGGGAGACGTCAACGTACACGCGGTCGCACGAGGGTGCGCAGCAGCAGTTCGACGACGAGGCTCGCACGGGTCAGCGCCTGCTCAGCGAGGTATACGCCGCCGCCTACGCTGCACTGCCGTGGACACAGTCTGGCAGGCCGGGTACGCAGCGGGTGCTGGTCGCGGCGCGGGACGCCTGAACCGCGGCGCGGTCGGCGTCAGTCGCGGTTGCGATTCCGGTTGCGGTTGCGGCCCAAGCCGTTCTTCTGCTTGTAGACGCCGAGCAACATGACGAACATCGCGAACACGATGCCGATGATCGCCCAGGCCATCGAGCCTCCCTCGCCGCCGGTTCCTGCTCCGCCATCGCGGTACGGACAAGTTACCAGGAGCCAGGCAGATCGGGCTCCCGCGGCGCAGGGTTCACTCGATCGTCACCTGGCGCCCGGCGGGCGGAGGGGTCCCGGGACCGGGGTGTGTGGCAGTTAAGGGATCGTCCGGCCGTACTACACTGCCTCGACCTGATGGCCGATCTGGAGGCGGATCTGGAGGAGCCGGTGGAGTTCCAAACCGTCGTCGACAAGCGCCGGATGGTGCGCAACTTCGACCCCGGCCGGCAGGTTCCCGCCGAGATTCTGGATCGCATCCTCGCCAACGCGCTGCACTCACCGTCGGCCGGATTCAGCCAGGGCTGGGCCTTCCTGGTTCTAGCCGACGACGCCGACCGCCGTCGGTTCTGGGCGCTTATGACCGAGGGCGAGGACGGCACGGACTCGTGGCTCGCTGGGCTGATGAACGCGCCGCTGCTCGTCGTCCCGCTCTCGCACCGCAACGCCTACCTCGACCGTTACGCCCAGCCGGACAAGGGCTGGACGGACAGAGATGAGGCCCGCTGGCCGGTGCCGTACTGGCACATCGACACCGGCATGGCGTCGCTGCTGATGCTGCTCACCGCGGTCGACGAGGGGCTCGGCGCCTGTTTCTTCGGCATCCCGCCGGCGCGGATCGCGCCGTTCCGATCCGCCTACGGGGTGCCGGCCGAGTTCACGCCCATCGGGACACTCGCCATCGGCTACCGCGCGCCGGATCGGCCTTCGCCGTCGCTCGCCCGCGGCCGCCGGGGCGTCGACGAGGTGGTGCATCACGGTCGCTGGTAGCGACGCGCGATGATCACCTCGTGCTGCTGGCGAAGCTGGTCGAGACCTGGGCTGCCGTGGCCGCGACGCCGGCGCGCCGCGGCAAGGTCGATCTGCTCGCGGCCCGGTTGCGCGAGCTCGCCCCCGGCGAACGGCTGGCCGGCGTCGCGTTCCTGACCGGTGTGTTGCGGCAGCGGCAGATCGGCGTCGGCTGGGCCGCTGTGCGCGCGATGCCGCCGCCGGCCGCCGCGGCCACGCTGTCGGTGGCCGGCGTCGACTCGGCGTTCGCCGAGATCGGCGCGACCGCCGGCGCCGGATCCCAGGCGCACCGCCGCGACCTGCTCATGGGACTATTCGGCGCCGCGACCGAGCCCGAGCAGCGTTTCCTCTCCCAGCTCCTCGTCGGCGAGCTGCGGCAGGGCGCGGCCGCCGGCGTGATGGCCGACTCCGTCGCCCGCGCGGCCGACGTGCCGCTCGCGGCGATCCGCCGTGCCCTGCTCTTCGGCGGCGACCTGCGCGCGGTGGCGGTCGCCGCGCTCGACGACGGCGCGGCCGGACTTGCGGGCTTCCGGTTGCGGGTCGGCCGCCCGCTCGCGCCGATGCTCGCCGGCACGGCGCCAGACGTCGCGACGGCCCTGGTGTCCGCCGGGCCAGCGGCGGTCGATACGAAGCTCGACGGAGTGCGCATCCAGGTGCACCGGTCCGGCGCCGACGTCGCGGTCTTCACCCGCAGCCTCGACGAGATCACCGCACGGGTGCCCGAGGTGGTCGATGCCGCACTCGGGATCGACGCCAGCGAGTTCGTGCTCGACGGCGAGGCGATCGCGCTGCGTGTGGACGGCCGGCCGCAGCCGTTCCAGGTCACGTCCAGCAGGCTCGGCTCCCGGACCGACATCGCCGTGCTCCGCGACCGCACACCGCTCACGCCGGTGTTCTTCGACCTGCTGCACCTCGACGGCGCGGACCTCGTCGACGAGCCACTGCGATCTCGCCTCGATGCCCTGACCGGTGCGGCGGCGGCCGCCTTCGTGGTGGATCGGGTGGTCGCCCCCGGCGCCGACGACGCCGCGGCTTTCGTCGCGCGCAGCCTCGCTGCCGGGCACGAAGGCGTCGTCGTCAAGTCCCTCGACAGTCCTTACGCAGCGGGACGGCGCGGCGGCGGCTGGCTCAAGGTGAAGCCGAGTCACACCCTCGATCTGGTCGTGCTCGCCGCCGAGTGGGGACATGGCCGGCGCCGCGGCTACCTCTCCAACCTGCACCTGGGCGCGCGCGAGGTGACAGGGGGCTTCGTGATGCTCGGCAAGACGTTCAAGGGCCTCACCGACGAGATGCTCGGCTGGCAGACGGAGCGGCTGCAGGAGCTGGCCGTCGATCGCGGCGAATGGGTCGTCACGGTGCGCCCCGAACTCGTCGTCGAGGTCGCCTTCGACGGCGTGCAGGCAAGTACCCGCTATCCCGGCGGGGTGGCGCTGCGGTTCGCGCGGGTCAAGGGCTATCGCAACGACAAGTCCCCGGCCGACGCCGACACCATCGACGCCGTCCGCGCGCTCCACGGGGGGCCGTAGGCCGGCAGCCGGACGTCCGACGGCGGACGTCCAACGGCACCCGGCCGAACACGCCGGGGGGCCGACGCGGACCCCGCGTTCCCACCCCGCGACCGGGCACTATCCTCGGCCTCGTGACCATCGCCCCGACGTCGATCGTCGCGAAGCCCTACCCCGAGCGCACCGTCCGGAAGGGCTCGCGATTCCTGTCCTACATCGGCACCACCGATCACAAGACGATCGGACAGATGTACCTGGTCACCTCGTTCGCGTTCTTCCTGGCCGGCGGGCTGATGGCGATGCTGATGCGCGCCGAGCTCGCCCGTCCCGGCCTGCAGATCCTCTCCCAGGAGCAGTACAACCAGCTGTTCACCATGCACGGCACGATCATGTTGCTGCTGTTCGCGACACCGCTGGTGTTCGCGTTCGCCAA
>QHCD01000040.1 GCA_003244255.1 Pseudonocardiales bacterium
TACAGAACCCGGGGCGGTTCAGTAGATCTCGCGGGCGATGGCACGTTTGAGGCACCGTTTGATGTCGCGGCGGGTCTTGCCTTCTGCGGTGCGTCGGGCGGCGTAGGTCTTCGTCTCGGGATGGTGTTGCAGTCGAGAGAGCGCGACGGTGTGCAGCGCTCGGTTCAGTTGGCGGTCGCCGCTTCTGTTGAGGCGGTGCCGCGTGGTCTGGCCGCTGCTGGCGGGGATGGGCGCGACGCCGCCGAGGGCGGCGAACGCTGCTTCGTTACGGACTCGGCCGGCGTGCGACCAGGACACCAGGAACTGCGCGGCGGTGATCGCGCCAACGCCGGACTTGGCGAGCAGCTCGGGACAGGCGGTGACGACAAGCTGTTCGAGCTCGCTCTCGTGTTCGGCCGCCTCGGCTTCGAGGAACAGCGCGCGTCGTGCGACGGCTCGGATGGCGCGCACGGTTGCGCGGTGTTCGACGGAGTGTGCCGGCAGCGTGCGTAGCCGCGCACACTTGTCGAGTTGCTGGTCGGTGGTGCCGCGGCGAAGCTGCTCGCGCAGCGCCTCGGGCGCGTTGACGATCAACGCCTTGAGCTGACCGATGGCCTCGTCCGCGCGACGACGGCACCCTGGCGGGCAGCGAGCATGACCCGCATCGCTTCCCGGTCACCGCGGGCACGTGGCGCGGCCAGGTGGTCGCGCGTGAGCGCCTCGCGGGCGGCGCGGACGGCGTCGAGGTCGTCAGACTTGGCGCCGTTGCGGCGCGCCGGGCGGGCCGGGCGGTCAATCTCGACGACCCATTCGCCACGCTCGAGCAAGTGCGTGGTCAGGCCGGAGCCGAAACTGCCGGACCCCTCGATCGCCCAGACTCGCCGGCCGGATGCGTGCTCGTCGGCGAACGCTACGACACGGCGGTAGCCCATCGCGTCGGTCGAACACTGTTGATGGGCGAGCACGGCGCCTGACGCAGTGAGCACGGCGGCGGTGTTCGTGTCGCGGTGAGTGTCGACGCCGATGACGTAGTCGACTTGGCCTGCCAGCATGGACATGTGGTTCCTCCTTCGGTGGAGCCGTTGGATGTCGGCACCGGCCTGGATGCGGTCACCGCGCGGCAGGACTGTGATGAGGCACGACCCGTGTGGTCGGCCAGGCTTCTGATCAGGCCAGCGATTCGGTGGGCCAGGCCGGTGCCGGCGATCACGACGACAAATCCAAAGCAAAGACGCGCCGAGAAGCAGCGGCCAGTGAGACTTTCGGGTCAGTCGCGTTCACCGGCACCAACCTCGCAGCGGACACGATGTGACCGCAACAGCCAGGCCGACGGCCGGGCTGCGTCGTGCGAACCGGCCAGACGCTATGACCTCTGCGGCGACAATCCCGAGGCGTTCTCGCACCGCGCTGTACGCGATGTCGGGTGAAGGTCAGCCCGAACGATCATCCGTCCTGCACCAGTGGCGCTCAAGGCGTGAGCTACCAGCTGCGAGTCTCACAGTGCGTCTTGCCGGTGCCGGAGTCGCCGATCAGGCAGAGCGGCTGCCCGGCCTTCACCCAGCCGCGGCCGGCGAGCTGGTGGACGGTGGCGGCGGGGACGTTCGGGTTGGCGTCGAAGTCGAACTCGTCGACCCTCTTGTCGCGGGGGAAGCCGGCGGCGTTCATCCGCCGCACCGACCGTCTGCTGTCGCGGTCGTCGCACTCGGCCATCACCAGCTCGGGGAGGAACCCCAGGTAGGACAGCTGTTCCCGCTCCGCGGCGGCGGCGATCTCGCCGAACCGGGAGCGGATCGTGGGCAGGCGCAGGGTGCGGCAGCCACCGTCGATCGCTGCGACCGCGGCCTGCTCCGTCACGCCCTTCCTCGTCGTCACGAGCCGGCTCCTGTCAGTAGGTCGTCGTAGGGCGCCACCGACGGCAACGGCCTGCGGTCAGCGGGCAGTTCGACCGGTACCTCGGCGTCAGCTTCGGCTCGGCGAGCGCGGAGGTCGACGACCCGCGGCAGGATCAACCCGAGCGGGACTGGTCCGTCTGGGTGGACGTTCTTGCGGGCCTCGACCGCGACGACGTCCGCGCTGATCGACTCGACCCGCAACGCGGCGGTGATCCCGGCGATCACGTCCTCGGCGGGGAGGTGGCGGTGCAGCAGCAGCACCTCGACCAGCGCCTGGGTGCCTTTGGAGTCGCCGAGCTGGTGACGGGCGGCGGCCCAGAACGCGTCGTGCGCCTGCGTGAACGCCCCCGACGCCCGGGCCTGGACCAAGGCGGTCGCCCCGGACAGTGCTCCAGGCTTCCGCTGGAGGACCTCGAGATAGTGGTCCAGGTTCAGCGACTGCTCGCCGCGGACGGTGATCCGCTCATGTGCGGCGACCTGCTTGGTGCCGTCGAAGATGGTGACGGTGCAGGCGCCGAGCCGGACCCGGACGCGGCGGCCGATCAGCTTCGCCGGCACCGAGTAGAAGCACTGCCGGACCGTGACCCGGGCGTAGCGGTCGACGCGGGGCTCGAGGGTTAGCCAGGTCGGGAACTCCGAGCTCGGCAGCGGACGCAGCAGCGGCGCCTCGACCGCGAAGTCCGTGCCGACCGTGCGGGTGCGGTTAGCGATGCGGCGGTAGTTGTCCTTGGCGTCGGCGGCAGCGAGCAGATCGTTCAAGGCGGCGATGGAGTCGACCTTCGGCATCGGAACGCAGTGGTTGCGGCGGAACCGGCCGCCCTCACCCTCGACCCCGCCCTTCTCGTGGGCGCCGTCGACCCCGGGCTGGCAGTAGAACGCGTCGAACCCCATATGGGCTTGGAACATCTTCCACCGCTCGGACTCGTCGCGGTTGCGCCCGACCAGCACCCGCGACACCGCCGACTTCAGGTTGTCGTAGCGGATGTGGACCGTCGGGACGCCGCCGAGCTGCTCGAACGCCCAGACATGCCCTTCCAGGAACGCTTCCTGGCCCTGGGTGGGGAACGCCCGGTGCACCGCCCGCCCGGAGTACGACAGTCGCAGCGTGAACAGCTGCGTCTTGGTCTTCACCCCGCGCAGGATCACCCAGAGGTCGGCGAAGTCGACCTCGGCCTCCGCGCCGGGGGCGTGGGTCTGCGGCACGAACCCCGCTGCCAGCTGCTTGCCGGCTTCGATCGCGATCTCCGGCCGGCGGCGGGCGACGTAGTCCCGCACCGTCGAGTACGACACCTCGCCGGCCTGGTGCTCGTCGACCAGCCGGGCGAGGACCCGGCGGGCGGTATGGCGCTGCTTGCGTGGGGCGTCGAGGTCCTCCCGCAGCATCGCGTCGATGATTGGCTTGAACTCCGCTAACCGTCGTGACACCCGCACCGGCGTCTTCCGCTCCGGCGGCACCGCCGACTCCAACGCCTGCCGGACCGTACGGCGGTGCACCTTGTGCCGCTCCGCGAGCTGCCGGATCGACAACCCCTCGACCCGCTCGTCGCGCCTGATCGCTGCGAACAGCTCCACTCTCGACCCCATCCCCGCCCTGCCTCTCGTGGTCACCGATGTCTCGGGGACCACGCTCGGGTGGGGCCAGATCTAACCGTCACAGGAAGCCCGGCGTGTCGAGGTGGGGCCACATCAAACCATCGCTGCGTGCGGCGAAGCGGGGCCGTATCGAACCGTCCTACCGGGGCCAGATCAGGCTGTCACGGCCAGCGAGCCCGCCCTCGCTGATCAGGGTGGCGCCGAGGTGCCCGGCGACGACCACGACCAGCCACCGCGGCGTGCCCAGCCACCGCTCCGCGGGCGCGAGGAAGATCGTGAAGAGGACGGCGTAGACCAGGATCAGCGGGCCGCTCGTCCACAGGGCACTGGCGACGAGCACCCGCAACGGGTGCATCTGCAGCTCGTGCACGTCCGTCGAGTGGGCACGCAGGAATCGGTCCCGGACGCGATCGGATCTCGGCAGCAGGATCGCGGTCGTGACGGCGATGATCGCAAGCCAGGTGTAGGTCGCCGGTGCCGACCGGATCCACCGCCGGCAGCCGGTGAGGCCGCGTCGCACGCCGTCCAGCATGCCGCGTAACGACGGATGAGGGAGCTCTGCGCCAGGCGATCTAGGACGTGCTGGCCGAGCACGGCTGGCGGGGCACGACCGTCGAGCGCGTCGCCGAGCGCGCGGGGATCGCCCGCTCGACGGTCTACCGCCGGCACGGGTCCGTGCACGGCGTGCTGCTGTTGTTGATGGGTGACATCTACGCCCAGGTGCCGGTGCCCGACACCGGCTCCCTGCGCAACGACCTCGTCGCCCTGATGCGCGAGGTCGTCAGCGTCTGGCGCGACCGCGCGCATGTGCAGTACCTCAGTGCACTCGTCGCAGCCCAGCACGAGAACGCCGAGCTCGCGCGGGCCTACCAGCAGCAGTTCGAGCACCGGCGCGCCGCGACGTCGGCGATCATCGCGCGCGCACTCGAGCGTGGGGACCTCTCACCAGACGCGGACGGCGACCTGCTGCTCGACCTACTCGCGGGGATCATCGCCCAGCGGGTGCTGCTGCGTCGCATGCCGCTGACCGACGACCTCCCGGAGAGGATCACCGATCAGCTGCTCGCCGGCTTCGGCCCCTCACCCGGACGCCACCGTCCGGGCTGAGCATAGGCGGGGATGCGTCGCGATGGTTCTCATGCCATGGGCGTGAGCACCGCGATCCGGTACCCGTCAGCTGCTGCGACGAGCTGGTAGCAGAAGCGCTCTCGCGCCTGGCCGCCGTAGGACCATGTGACATCGACCCACAGGCTGCCCGGCGCCTCGCCCATCACGACGATCTGGTTGTCGACCGCGTCGACTCCCTCGTACTGGTTCCAGGAGGCGGCGAAGAACTCCTCGGTCTGGCTGGCGTCGCTGACGGCGATCGACTGCCCGGGGAACAAGACCAGCGAGGGGACCGCGTACATCTGCGCCATCGCCTTCTCATCTCGAGCCAGCAGTGCGGCCGCGTAGCGCTCGAAGAACTCGTGCGCCGCGGCGCTCGCACCCAGCTCGCCGCATCCTCCCGCGACGGGCACCTGGCACTGCGGCGCGTCGAACGCCAGCAGGCAACTGATCGAGCGGCTCCACGACGCCCACGGCGAACGGATACAGCTGGAGAAGCTGGCGCGCGACCTCGGCGTGTCTGTGCGCACGGTTGCCCGCGCTGATGTCCAGCCTTGCGGTGCTCGGACCCAGTGTGAGCCAGAGCGCTGCGTCGGCGATGCGCAAACTGGCCGCGGCTCTGAACCCGACCGACGTCACGCGAAGACGTCGCCTCCTCCGCCATAGCGCAGGGTAAATGCCATGCCGTTGCTGCCCGAGCGCCCGCACAGCGGTCCGCTCGCGGCACGCCGTCAGGACGCGGGAAAGCGGCTGACGTAGCGCCGCTGCCAGGGCGTCTCGACCGCCCGGGGGTCATAGTGCCGCCGAACGAAGGCCACCGCCTCGGACTGCGGCACGCCGTCCAGCACGGCGATGCAGGACAGGGCGGTCCCGGTCCTCCCACGCCCCCCACGGCACGCAATCTCCACCCGCTCCGACTCGGCCCGATGCCATGCATCGCGCAGCGCGTCCCACGCGTCGGGGTGATCCGCGGGCAACCGAAAGTCCGGCCAGCAGACCCATCGGGCGCCCCAGGGCACGGAAGGCGGCGGGTGGCCGAGCAGGTATACCCCGAACTCGGGGAGCGCGCCGTCCGGCAGTGCCCGACGCAGCCCCCGCCCTCGAAGGAGCCGCCCGGACGGCAGCCGCAGCACTCCGGGAGCCGCCGCGTCCCAAGCAGCCATGGATCGACAAGCTACGCCGCGGCTGACACATGTCAGTGACCGTCTGGCTCGCGGTGACCAGGGGGCTGCGAGCCGACCCAGCCGAGTCGTGGCATATTCGTGGCATGAGTCGCATACGTCTGAGCACTACCGTCAACGACGAACTGCTCGATAGCGCCAGATCACTGCGTTCGGGGATCACCGACGCTGCGCTGATCGATGAGGCACTCCAAGCGCTGCTCATTCGTCACCGCTCGGCGGAGGTCGACGCGAGTTACGGGGCCTACGACCAGCATCCGATCGATGAGCCCGATGCGTGGGGCGACCTGGCGTCGTTTCGGCGAGCCGCAGCTGCCTCGTGAGCCCTCTACCAGCGCGAGGAGAAGTGTGGTGGTGCGAGTTCGCCGAGATCGGCCGCCGCCCCGTCGTCGTCCTGTCCCGCGACGCCGCGATACCGCGACTTCGACGTGCGTTGGTCGCTCCCTGCACAACGACGATCAGAGGTCTTGCCAGCGAGGTCGTTCTCGAGCCCGGTGACGATCCCGTGCCCAGGCACTCGGCAGTCAATCTGGACTCGGTCGAAAGCGTGGCGGTCGCGGTGCTCGTCGACCGCCTTGGCCGATTGGCGGACATCCGCATGCGGGACGTTTGCGCCGCCCTGGCAGTGGCGGTCGACTGTCCGGGCTGAGGCCGAGGTGCGCGAATGTTGGCTCCGGCGGTTGGGCGGGAGGTCAGGCTTCGTCGTTCTGGGCGGAGAGTCCCGCGGCCGCTAGCCGGTGGATCCCTTCGACGTTGAGGTCGCAGGTGAGGTTGTCCAGGAGGACGCTTAGAGCAGTCGCCGCGGCCAGAAGCAGCGTGCTGCTCTGGCGCTTGTAACGTGCCGCGCTCTTGCTGGTGTGCAGTCGGTAGGACTGGGATCCGGTTTCGAGGATGTGGGCGTCGGCATGCGGCCGCCCGAACGTCTCGTCCCAATCGCGGGTCCGCAACTGATACACGGTCGCCGTGTCCTCCTGGGATGTCCTGTCGCCGCGCGTCGCGTCAGCTCTGCTCGAGGAATCGCAGTAGCCGGTTCCATGCGTCGTTGGCTGCTTCGGGGTGGAAGCTCGCGCGCCGGTCGCAGAGGAAGCCGTGCCCGACGCCGGGGTATTCGATCAGCTGGTGGTCGGTGCCGGCGTCGGTCAGGGCGTCGGTGATCTGGCGCCGGTGCTCTGCTGGGACGATCGGGTCGTTGCAGCCGACGAACATCTGGACGCGTCCGCCGATCTGTGCGGTGGCCGCGATGGTCGGTTCGGGCTGGCTGATGGTGATGTCGGTGGTCGGGATCCAGCCGCCGTAGAAGATCGCGACGGCGGGTAGCTCGAACTGGGTGGCGGCGAGGTAGGCGAGGTGGCCGCCGAGGCTGAGACCCACCACGCCCGCCAGCGGGGCACGGTTGACCGCGACCCACTCGATCGTCGCCGCGAGGTCGTCGAGTGCCTGCGTGCGAGTGAGCTGCTGGAGCAACTCGAACCCGCGCTCGCGTCCGTGGGCGTCGGCAGCCAGCTCGATCCCGGGGCAGGTGCGGTGGTAGAAGTCGGGTGCGATGGCCGCGTAGCCGTGCGCGGTGCGCGCGCGTGGGTGCCGTCGGGGCGGGCGAGGTAGGCGGCCATCGAAGTGGAGCCGGGCACGTCGATGTAGATGCTTTCGCTCAGGCAGTACCGGCGGCCGGTCATGCCTTGGTCCTGCTGGTGCGTGGTTGCATGCATCCAGCGTCGGGCCGCGGGATTGATATGTCCAAGACCGGCTTGCGCTGACACCTAGAGCACGGGACTCTGAATCGGTGGAGCTGCGTCAGCTCGTGTACTTCGAGGCGGTCGCGCGCCTCGGCGGGTTCACCCGCGCCGCCGAGCAGCTGCACATCGCCCAACCCGCTATCTCCGCCCAGGTCCGCCGCCTGGAGCGCGAACTCGGCGTCGCCCTGCTCGAGCGCACTACCCGCCGGGTCGGGCTCACCCACGCCGGTCGGCTGCTGCTCGTGCGCGCCCGGGTTGTGCTCGCCGAACTCGATGGAGTCCGTTCAGACCTCGACGAACTCGGCGCGGTGCTGCGCGGAGCGCTGCGCCTCGGCGTCACCCAGATACTCGGATCAGTCGACCTTGCCGGGCTGCTCGCGGCCTTCCACCGCCGCTACCCCGACGTCGCCCTGGCGGTCCGCAGCGGCCTGGTCGCCGAACTGCTGGGGGAACTGGCCGCCGGAACGGTGGACGCCGTCATCGCCCCGATCCACGACGACCTGCCAGACCGCTACCTCGCCCGACCGCTCACTGCCGAAAGGCTGACCCTCGTCACCGCGCCCGCCCACCTGCTGGCGGGCCCGCGCACCATCTCGCTGGCCACCGTCCGCGACGAGCCGTTCGTCTGCCTGCCGGCCGGCAGCGGCCTACACGCGATCCTGACCGCCGCCGCCGCCGAGCAGGGGTTCACACCCCGCATCCAGTTCGAGGCTCCCGACCCCGCCAGCATCCGACGCTTCGTCGCTGCCGACCTCGGCGTCGCGCTGCTCGCCGAATCGGCCGCGCACGGCGACGGGCCCGCCATCGACGTCCACCGGCTCAAGCCCACACCGCCGCACCCGCCCATCGGCCTGATCCGCCATCGAGGACAACCGATGTCGCCGACGCTGCGGGCCTGGGTCCAGCACGTACAGCGGCACCATCAAACCAACTGACCAGCCGCACCCTGCAACCCGTGCACTCGAGCGCCCACTGCCGAGATCCGGATGTGCCACCGCGAACCGGCACCCGAACGGTGGTACATCCGGATCTCGGCGCAAGTCACCAGCCGGCATCCGCCTGGGCGGCGGCTACGAACGTTCACCGACAGCGCAGGTTGCCTGTCCAGACCAGCCGGCCGTGACAACCTACGCTTGCGTAGGTTACGGTTGCGTAGGTAAGCGTCCGCGACGAAGGGCCATCGCGAACCATGACCGTATCTACTGACCGCACTCCGGCCGTCGCCACCACCGAGGCGACGGCGAGCGGCGCGGCCGTCACCCGGCCGTCCGCGCGCTCGGAACCGAAGCCGATCGTCTCGGGTCGGCGCAGCTCCATCGAGCAGGGCGCGCTGTATTTCTTCGTGATCGCGCCGTTCCTCGCCGTCGTGGCGGCGATCCCGGTCGCCTGGGGGTGGGGGCTTGGCTGGCACGACGTCGTGCTCTTTGTTGCCTTCTACCTGGTCTCCGGCTTCGGCGTCACCATGGGCTTTCACCGGTACTTCACGCACGGGGCGTTCAAGGCCAAGCGGGCGCTGAAGATCGCGATGGGCATCGCCGGCAGCATGTCGATCGAGGGTCCGGTGATCCGGTGGGTCGCCGACCATCGCCGTCACCACGCCTACTCCGACCGCGAAGGCGACCCGCACTCCCCCTGGCGCTACGGCGAAACCACGGGAGCACTGGCCAAGGGCCTGTACCACGCGCACACCGGCTGGATGTTCGACCGCGAGAAGACCAACAAGAAGCGGTTCACCCCTGACCTGCTGCGCGATCCGGACATCGCCCGCATCGACAAGTACTTCCCGTTCATCATGCTGGTGAGCTTCTTCGGCCCGGTACTGGCCGGCGGCCTGTGGAGCATGTCGTGGCAGGGCGCGCTGAGCGCGTTCTTCTGGGCAACGCTGGTGCGCATCTGCGTGCTGCACCACATCACCTGGTCGATCAACTCCATCTGCCACACCATCGGCGAACGGCCGTTCGCCGCACGGGACAAGTCGGCGAACTTCTGGCCGCTCGCGATCGCCTCTCTCGGCGAGTCGTGGCACAACTCCCACCACGCAGACCCCACCGCCGCGCGGCACGGCGTGCTGCGCTGGCAGCTGGACTCCACGGCCCGGCTGATCCGGTGGGCCGAGCACCTGCACCTCGTGTACGACGTGCGCTGGCCCTCGGCCGAGCGGATCGCGAGCAAGCTCGTGGTGCCGCCTGCTCGGGGCTCCGCTGCGGGGTGACCCGATCCCGAGCACGGACCGCTGCGCGGGCCCGGATGACGGGCACCGAGCGGCGCGAGCAGCTGCTCGACGTCGGACGTGAGCTCTTTGCCGAGCGCGGCTTCGAGGCAGCCTCCATCGAGGAGATCGCCGCGCGCGCCGGAGTGAGCAAACCGGTGGTGTACGAGCACTTCGGCGGCAAGGAAGGGCTGTACGCCGTCGTCGTCGACCGGGAGATGCAGGCGCTGCTGAACCGGGTCACCGAATCGCTGTCCGGTGCTCACCCGCGGGCGATGCTGGAGCAGGCGGCGCTCGCGCTGCTGGCCTACGTCGAGGAGGAGTCCGACGGCTTCCGCATCCTGGTTCGAGACTCCCCCGTCGCGACGACGAGTGGCACCTTCTCCAGCCTGCTCGGCGACGTCGCGAGCCAGGTCGAGTACATCCTCGCCGGCGAGTTCTCCTCTCGCGACCTGGACCCCAAGCTCGCAGGACTGTATTCACAGGCGCTCGTGGGCATGGTGGCGCTGACCGGCCAGTGGTGGCTGGAGGCACGGCGACCGAAGAAGAACGAGGTCGCAGCACACCTGGTCAACCTCGCGTGGAACGGTCTCGCACACCTCGAGGCCAAGCCGGCAACGCTGCTAACCAGCACGCACCCGGCCGCCCCCTCTTCGTGATCACGCCGCGGCATCAGTCGGTCTCGGCGACGACGCGGGCGCCGGGCACCGGCCCGTGCGCGACGCGCACCGTGCGGCACACGCCGGCGCCGGACAGCGCCGCCGCCAGCCGCACCGCCCCGTCGCTGGAGCGGGCGAGGAATGCACAGGTGGGACCGGAGCCGGCGATCACGGCCCCGAGCGCTCCGAGATCCTCGCCCTCGCGCAGCGTGCGGGCGAGGTCCGGCCGCAACGACCGCGCGGGAGCGTCGAGGTCGTTGACGAGCAGGCCACCGAGCCGGGCCGTGTCGTGTGCGCGGAGCACGTTCAGCAAGGCGTCCGCGCTGCCCGCACGGGGCAGGTCGCCGGCCGCGCGGAGCCGGTCGAGCTCGGCGTAGACCGCCGTGGTGGACAGGCCGCGCTCGGCAATCGCGAGCACCCAGTGCCAGCGGCCGGGAGCGAGCACCGGGCTCAGCTGCTCGCCACGGCCGGTGCCGAGCGCCGTGCCGCCGGTCAGCGCGAACGCGACGTCGCTACCCAGTTCGGCCGCGATCTCCAGCAGCTCGTCACGGGCCAGCCCGGTGCCCCACAGCGCGTCGCAGGCGATCAGGGCCGCTGCGGCGTCAGCGCTACCACCGGCCAGGCCGGCGGCCACCGGAATCGCCTTGTCGATGTCGATGCGGACGGCCGGCTCGACCCCTGTGCGGCGCGCCAGCATGCGCGCGGCGCGGTGGGCGAGGTTGCCGTCGTCGGTCGGCAGCTCGGTCGCGCCCTCACCCGTGACGGCCAACGACAGCGACCGCGCCGGCGTCGCCGTCACATGGTCGTAGAGCGAGAGCGCGTGGAAGACGCTGCGGAGTTCGTGATAACCGTCGGTCCGGCCGTCGCCGACCGCGAGGTGCAGGTTGACCTTGGCAGGAACCCGCACGGTCACCGGCTCGGGCACGCCGATGAGCCGCGGTGCGGACAGTCTGGGCCCCCTTCGCTGCGATCCGATCGCGCCGATCGTAGTGTCCAGCCGGGGAGTCCGCGCGCAGTGGCGGGAATCCGGCGGCGGCCGACCTATTAGTCGTGTGTCGAGGCCAGCACGGCGGCAATCGCGGCGAACTCGCCGATACCAAGCGATTCGGCCCGACGGGTGGGGTCGATTCCGGCCGTTCGCAGGGCGCTTGCAGCGTGATCCGCGGAGCCGGCGAGTTCGGCCAGCGCCGAACGCATCATCTTGCGCCGCCGACCGAACGCGGCGTCGATCACCGCGAAGGTATCGGCACGTTTCGCCTGCCGCGGCGGGTCGCAGGCAACGAAAGCGACCAGTTTCGAGTCGACGTTCGGCATCGGCCAGAACACCGTGCGAGGGACGCTGCCGGCGCGACGGGCATGTGCATACCAGGCGAGTTTCGCCGACGGGACGCCGTAGACCCGGGAGCCCGGCTCGGCCGCGAGCCGGTCGGCCACTTCGCTCTGCACCATCACCAGCCCGCGGCGCAACGTCGGCGTCGCCCTGAGCACCTGCAGCAGCACCGCGACAGCGACGTTGTAGGGCAGGTTCGCGACTAGTGCCGTCGGCTGCGGGCCGGGTATCTCGCTGAGCAAGGCGGCGTTCGCGCATACCGTCGTCAGCCGTTGTGCCGCGCCCGGCATCTGTCTGTCCACTGTGGACGGTAGTGCTGTTGCAAGCCGCCGATCGATCTCGATCGCCGTGACGCTCGCCACTGCCGCCAGCAGGCCAAGGGTTAGCGATCCGACACCGGGTCCGACCTCGAGAACGACGTCGTCTCGCCGCAGGGCCGCGGTGCGGACGATGCGCCGCACGGTGTTGGGGTCGTGTACGAAGTTCTGGCCCAGCCGCTTGGTCGGTGTCAGCCCCAGCTCGCTCGCGATTGCGCGGATCTCTACCGGGCCGAGCAGGGCATCGGGCACCGCGAGAGCCTACCGGCAGCGCAGCGACGCTCGCGGGCTCCGTGGCGTCCCATCCGCGCCTGCGCCCGAGTTGATCATGCACTTTCGGGACGCTTTATCGGCGTGTCACGTCCCGAAACCGCATGATCAACTCGATGGGCCGACGAGGCTCGGGCCGCCGGAGCGTTCGGCGCGAGCCGTTGCAGGTGGCGATCGAGCGCCAGGGTGGTCCGGGCGACGTCGCCGGTCGCGAGCAGGTCGAGCACTGCGCCGCGCAGCACCGCCAGGGCGAGCGTCCGGTCGGCGATCGCGCGCTTGGTATTGCGGCGCGGTTGCGCCGATGCCAGCACCTCCAGCCAGTCCGCGACCGTCTCGCCGGCGAACGACGACCACGGTCCGTCCGGCTCGACGAGCGACCGTGCGTAGGCCTCGAACCACAGCGTCAGCAACGCCCGGTGATGCTCCGCGGCCAGCCACGTCCAGGTCGCGCGCACGCACGTTGCCAGGTCTGTCGATCCAGGCGGCCGGCAGGCCCGTAACAGCCGCAGTTCCTCGGTGCGGGCGCGGGCGAGCAGGGCCCGCAGCAGGCCGTCCTTCGACCCGAACAGGAACAGCAGCACCCGCGGGCTCGTTCCGATCGCCGTTGCGAGTGGCCGCAGTGACAGCTCAGCGATGCCATTCTCGATCACGTAGCCGTACGCGAGATCGAGCAGCTGGTCGTATCGCGCCGACGTCGCTCGTTCGGGCTTGGGCATGGCACTATGGTTGCACTGACACGACTGTTTCAGTTGGAGGTCCGATGGGCTCGCAGGTCACGCTCCGGCGCCTCGATCAGCCGGGCGATCTCGGTTGGGTTGTGATGGCGCACGGCGAGGTCTACGCCGCGGAGTTCGGATGGGACACCAGCTTCGAGGCGCTGGTCGCGCGAATCGTCGCCGACTACGCCGCCGATCACGACCCGGCACGGGAGGCGGCGTGGATCGCTGAGCTCGGCGGCCGGCGCGCCGGATGTGTGTTCTGCGTCGCCGCTGACGGCTCGACCGCGCAACTGCGGATCCTGCTGGTCGACCCCGCCGCGCGCGGACATCGCATCGGTGGCCTGCTGGTCGATGCGTGCGTCGAGTTCGCCCGCGGTGCGGGCTATACGCGGATGCGGCTCTGGACCAACGATCCGCTGGCCGCCGCTGCGCACATCTACCTGTCCCGAGGATTTCGGCTGATCGACGAGCAGCCGCACCACAGCTTCGGCGTCGACCTGACCGGCCAGAACTACGAGCTGGACCTGCGTGCCGACTCCCCGCCGCGCGACCACACCACCCCGGAATGAAGGTGCGCGCCGCGCCGCCCGCAACCTCGCCGCTGCCCGGCTCAGCGGGTCTCCAACCCGAAAACCCGCGTGGCCGTGGCGGTTACGGCATCGCACAGCCGTGCGAGCGGGCGTCCGGTGGCCGCCGCGATCGAACGCAGAGTGACCGGAATCAGATACGGGGCATTCGGCCGACCCCGGTACGGCACCGGCGTGAGGAACGGCGCATCGGTCTCGACGAGCAGCTGCTCGTCGGGCACCAGCGCGACGGCCTCTCGCAGGGCGGGCGCGTTCGCGAACGATACCGTGCCGGCGAAGCTCAGGACGTAGCCCGCGTCCACACATCGCTGCGCCATCGCGGCGTCGCCGGAGAAGCAGTGCAGGACCGTGTGCTCCGGTGCGCCCTCGTCGTCGAGGATTCCCAACAGGTCGTCGTGCGCGTCGCGGTCGTGGATCACCAAGGCCTTGCCGATGGCCTTCGCGAGCGCGATGTGACGACGAAACGCCTGCTGCTGCGCAGCTTTCGGCACCCGATCCCAGTAGTAGTCGAGTCCGGTCTCACCGACCGCACGCACTTGCGGCCGTGCTGCCAGCCGTGCCAGCTCGGCGTAACCGTCGGCGTCGAGGCCCATCACCTCGTTGGGATGTACGGCGACCGCGGCGTACACATCGTCGTGTGCCGCCGCGGCCGACGCGCACCACCGCGAGCTCGCGACCGTGTCGCCGACCGTGACCACCCGCCGGACGCCCACGGCCGCGGCGGCCGTCATCACGGCGGCGACGTCACCCGCGTCGCGGCAGCCCATCGCGTCGAGGTGACAGTGCGCGTCCAGAGCGGGTGCCGGCAGTGGCTCGGGCGCCGGCGGCGGATCGCCGCGACGCTCTTCGGTCACGAGCCGGAGAGCCGCTCGAGCTCGTCGTCCACGATGGACGGATCGAGCTTGCGGAAGATCGGCGTTGGCGCCGCCAGCGGCGTTCCCGGCTTGATCGGTGTCGACTCCCAGCGGGCGCCGGTGTCGTAGTCGCCCATCAGCACGTCGTAACTCGGGCCGCCGTCCTCATCCACCTCGCGGCGTTCGGGCAGCGCGGCCCACAGATCGTCGTTGCCGAGCTGTTCGTGCACGCGCTGCGCGGAGTGCGGCAGGAACGGCGTCAGGAATGCCTTGCAGTCATCGACGGCCTGCAGCGCCACGTGCAGCACCGTGCGCATCCGCTCGGGGTCGGTCTCCGTCAGCTTCCACGGTGCCTGATCCGAGAGGTACTTGTTCGCCTCGCCGACGACCCGCATCGCCCCGCCGATCGCGGCCTTCTGCCGCGACGCCGCGATCAGGTCGCCGACGGTCTTGAAGCCCGCGCGGGTCGTCTCGAGCAGCGCCCGGTCCACAGTGGACAGTTCGCCCGGCTCGGGGATGGATCCGACGTTCTTCGCGGCCATCGACACCGAGCGGTTCACCAGGTTGCCCCATCCGGCGACCAACTCGAAGTTGTTACGGCGCAGGAATTCCGACCACGTGAAGTCGGTGTCCTGGGTCTCCGGTCCGGCCGCCGCAAGGTAGTAGCGCAGCGAATCGGCGTCGTAGCGGGAGAGGAAATCGGAGACCAGGATGCCGACGCCGCGGGATGCGGAGAACTTTCGGGCCTCCATCGTGAGGAACTCGCTGGAGATCACCTCGTCCGGCAGGTTCAGGTGCCCGAGCGAGCCCGGCGACCCGCCCTTGGCGCCCTCGCCGTTGTAGCCGAGCAGCTGCGCCGGCCAGATCTCGGCGTGGAAGATGATGTTGTCCTTGCCCATAAAGTAGTAGGCGCGAGATTCGGGGTTCTGCCACCAGGCCCGCCACGCGTCCGGGTCGCCGGTGCGCTGCGCCCATTCGATCGACGCCGACAGGTATCCGACGACGGCGTCAAACCAGACGTAGATGCGCTTGTCGGACCGGTCCCGCCAGCCGTCGAGGGGCACCGGGACGCCCCAGTCGAGGTCACGCGTGTAGGCCCGCGGCTTGAGGTCTTCGAGCAGGTTGAGCGAGAACTTCAACACGTTCTGGCGCCAGCCCTGCCGCGACCTCAGCCATTCGGTGAGTGCATCGGCGAACGCGGGCAGGTCGAGGAAGTAGTGCTCGGACTCGACGAACGTGGGCGTCTCGCCGTTGATGACCGAACGCGGCCCGAAGAGGTCGACGGGATCGAGCTGGTTGCCGCAGTTCTCGCACTGATCTCCACGCGCGCTCGGGTATCCGCAGATCGGACAGGTGCCCTCGATGTAACGGTCCGGCAGGGTGCGCCCCGTGGTCGGCGAGATCGCGCCGAGCGTGGTCTTCGCGAAGATGTAGCCGTTGTCGTAGAGGCCCGTGAAGATCTCCTGTGACACCCGCGCGTGGTTGCGCGTCGTCGTCCGGGTGAACAGGTCGTAGGAGAGGCCGAGTCCGCGCAGGTCGGCACCGATCTGCCGGTTGTACTTGTCGGCGATTTCGCGCGGCGGCACGTCCTGCTTGTCGGCCGCGACCAGGATCGGCGTCCCGTGCTCGTCGGTGCCGCTCACCATCAGCACCTTGTTGCCGGCCATCCGCTGGTACCGGGCGAAGACATCCGAGGGCACGCCGAAGCCGGCGATGTGACCGATGTGCCGCGGACCGCTGGCATAGGGCCAGGCGACGCAGGTGAGGATGTGACGGGCGCTGTCCATGCGGCCAGCCTACGGTTCGGCGGCAACGGGTTTGTCGGCGTCGGGCCGGTCTCCACGTCGAGCTGTCGACGACGTTACGGCCGGACCGGGCCCTCGCCCGCGCCGGTGCGCTCGATCGCCTCGGCGATCTCGTCGATGTCGCCGTCGGTCAGGATCAGGTCACCAGCGACCAGCCACGCGTCGACCTGTTGGAATCGGCGGGCGCCGACGATTGCCGCTGTCACCGCGGGGAACGAGAGGGTCCAGGCGATCGCGACGGCGGCGACGGAGACATCGTGCCGCCGGGCGACCGGGCGCATCGCCGCAGCCAGCGCGAGGTTGCGATCCAGTCCGGCGCCGGCGAAGTCGGCGCTGCGCGAGCGCCAGTCGTCGTCAGGGAGCTCGGCCGCGCGTTCCCGGGTGAAGCCGCCCGAGAGCAGGCCGGATTGCATCGGGCTGTAGACGACGACGCCGGTTCCGTGGTTGGCACACCACGGCAGCTCATCGGCGGCGGCGGACCGATGGATGGCGGAGAACGCCGGCTGCAGGCTCTCCACATGCCCCACGGCTTCGGCGCGATCGAGCAGGCCGCGCCCGTGGTTGGACAGGCCGATTGCGCGCACCTTGCCAGCGGCCTTCAGCTCCACCATGGTGGCCCAGTAGTCCTCGATCGCGACGTCGTCATCGGGCGGCCGGTGCACTTGGTAGAGGTCGATGCGTTCGACGCCGAGGCGTCGCAGGGATTCCTCGCACTCCCGGCGCACCGACTCCGGCCGAGCCGAGCGCCACGGAGTCTTCGCACGGTCGCTCGGATCCCACACCACGCCGCACTTGGTGAAGACGAACGGACGATCGTCCGTGTCGTAGGGCTCGATCGCCGCCCGGACGATCTCCTCGGAATGTCCGAGCCCATAGACGGCGGCGGTGTCTATCCAGTTGATCCCCGACTCGACGGCGTGGCGGATCGCCGCGATCGACTCGTTGTCGTCCTGCTCGCCCCAGGCGTAGGCGTATCCACCGCCACCGACAGCCCACGCTCCGAAGCCGATCCTGGTGATCTGCAGGCCGGTCGTGCCGAGTTCCTGCCGCGGCAGCAAGTTACCGGCCTCGCCCGCAACCGGCCGGGCGGTCCGATCCCCGCATTGCGAGGAGGCGGATCGGTTGCGACACAGGATGTAATCTAGCCGTACCGGATCCACTCCGTGGCGCAAGATCATCTTTTGCGGGACGGCGAGTCGTACCTGCGGGGCAGGCGCGGTGCGCCCCCGGTCCACCCACCCAGGGGAGCGCTACGACGACACGCTGTTCGTCGTGTTCAAGACGGTGAGCTACGTCGAACACGAGGCGTTGACGGCAACCAGCGAGGTGGTCGACACCGGCGAGGTGATGATCTTCCTCGGCAGCCATTTCGCCATCACCGTGCGGCACGGCCAGCACAGCGCGCTACGCGAGGTCCGCGCCCGGCTGCAGCAGGACCCCGACCTGCTGCGGCTCGGACCGAGCAGCGTGCTCTACGCCGTCGCCGACCGCATCGTCGACGAGTACCTGCGCGTGACCATCGAGATCGAGCAGGACGTCGACGAGGTGGAGACCTCGGTATTCACACCGAGCCGATCGCAGGACATCGGCCGGATCTACCAGCTCAAGCGCGAGATCCTCGAGCTCCGTCGTTCGGTCGCACCGCTGGCCGAGCCGCTTCGCCTGCTCTCCGGGCGTCGGCTCACCGTTGTGCACGAGGACATCTGGGAGTACTTCCGCGATGTCCACGACCACCTCACCAAGGTGCGCGAGCAGATCGCGGGGTTCGACGAGCTGCTGACGGCGATCCTGCAGGCCTGTCTCGCCCGGGTGACCATGGTCGAGAACGAGGACATGCGGCGCATCTCGGCGTGGGTCGCGATTGCCGCCGTGCCGACGGCGATCGCTGCGATCTACGGCATGAACTTCAAGCACATGCCGGAGCTGCACTGGCAATTCGGCTACCCGATCGTGATGGCCGTGATCATCGTGATCTGCCTGGTGCTCTACCGCGGATTCCGCCGCAACGGCTGGCTCTGAGCGGTCGCCGCCGCGTAGACCACGCGACGGGAAACGCCGCGCTCGGCCGCCACGGCCGTGATCGCGTCGCGCCGGCTCTGGCCGGTCGCGACCATGTGGTCGACCGCGGCAGCCAGTTCGTCGTCGGACGCCGTGGCCGATGGTGCACCGGCGACGACGACGGTGATCTCGCCCCGCAGCCCAGCGGCCGCCCAGCTCGCAAGCTCGGTGAGCGATCCGCGGCGCACCTCCTCGTGCACCTTCGTCAGCTCGCGGCAGACGGCTGCGCGCCGGTCACCACCGAACGTCGCGGCGATATCGGCGAGGCACTCGGCGATGCGGTGCGGTGCCTCGAAGAAGACGAGGGTGCGCGGTTCGGCGGCCGCAGCCCTCAGCGCGTTACGTCGCGGACCGAGTCGGCGGGGCAGGAATCCTTCGAAGCAGAACCGGTCGCACGGCAGGCCGCTGAGCGCAAGCGCCGTCGTCACGGCCGATGGACCGGGCAGGCAGGTCACCCGCACGTCGTGCTCTATTGCGGCCGTCACCAGGCGATATCCGGGATCGGAGACGCTGGGCATCCCGGCGTCGGTCACCAGCAGCAGATCGGATCCGGCCAGCAGATCGGCCAGCAGCTCGGGCGTGCGCTGTGCCTCGTTGCCGTCGAAGTAGGAGACGACGCGGGCGCGCAGCTCGACCTCGAGCGACGTCGCGAGGCGGCGCAGCCGACGCGTGTCCTCGGCCGCGATGATCGTCGCTCCGGCCAGCGCGCGCCGGAACCGGGGCCCGACGTCGCCGGGATCGCCGATCGGCGCACCGCCGAGGAGCAGCCTCCCAGTCGTCACTCCGGCGAGCCTACGGCGACCACCGCGGGGTCGGCCGCGGCCCGCTTCGGCGCCTCGGCAGCGTTCCGCTCCGACGGGTGATGACGACAGCGAATAACTATTACCCCAGCACATGGGCCGCAGCGAGATGACCGACGCCGCCCGGCGCGATGATGCGCGGCCTAGGATCTTCGACGTGGCGACGACGGGGACCGTTCTTGCCGACCGTGCGGTCGATGAACTGCCTCCGCCCGAAGGCCCGCGCTCGGCTCTCGAGCGGTTGCAGAGCGTGCTGCCGTCGGACCGGCTGGCCGGATGGGTCACCACCATGGTCGTCGGCCTGCTCGCCGGCGTGCTCCGGTTGTGGTCCGTCGACTACCCGCACGCGAAGATCTTCGACGAGGTCTACTACCCGCCCAACGCCCAACAGCTGCTGCAGCAGGGATACGAGAGCTCACCCGGCCGGCTCTACGTCGTGCATCCACCGCTGGGTAAGTGGTGCATCGCGGCGGGCATCAAGCTCTTCGGCGACAACACCGTCGGCTGGCGGGTGCCGTCCGGCGTGGCCGGCGCCATCGCCGTGGTGATCCTGGTCCGCGTCGTACGCCGGATGAGCGGCTCGACGATGATCGGCGGCATCGCCGGTCTCCTGCTCGCGATCGACGGGCTATCGGTCGTGATGAGCCGCACCTCGCTGCTCGACATCTTCATTCAGGTCTTCGTCGTCGCCGGATTCGCCTGCCTCGTCGTCGATCGCGACCAGGTGCGATCCCGACTCGCCGAGGCGGTTGCGGCGACGCCGGAGGAGCCGTTCCGATCCCGGGTGGCGATCGGTCCCCGCCCGTGGCGGCTGGCCGCCGGCGTGCTGCTCGGCGCGTCCTGTGGCGTGAAGTGGAGCGGCGTCTACTTCCTCGCCGGGTTCGCGATCATGTCCGTGCTGTGGGATCGCGGGGCTCTGCGCACGGCGGGTGTACGGCGCCCGGCGCTGACGACGGCACTGCGCGACCTGCCGGCGGCGCTGTGGACGCTCGGCGTGATGCCAGTCATCGCCTACCTCGCGACGTGGACCGGCTGGTTCCTCGGCGAGAACGGCTACGACCGCCACTGGGCGGAGACCCATCCGAGCGCGCACTTCGGCTTCGTTCCGGGCGCTCTGCGGTCGCTGTGGCACTACCACCACGAGATGCTGTCGTTCCACGAAGGACTCGGCAGCTACCACCCGTATCGCTCGCAGCCGTGGTCCTGGCTGGTCGACGGGCGGCCGGTCGACTTCTACTACCCAGACACCCACACGCTGCACGGCTGCGGCCAGTCGCAGTGCGTGCGCCAGGTGCTGGCGATCGGCACACCGGCACTGTGGTGGGCGTTCGTCCCGATGATCCTCTGGATGCTGTGGTTGCTGGTGTCGCGGCGCGACTGGCGTGCCGGCGCCGTGCTGATGGCGTTCGCCGCCGGATGGGGCGCCTGGCTGGAGAACACCGGGCGCACGATGTTCTTCTTCTACATGATCCCGCTGGTGCCGTTCATGGCGATGGGCGTGGCGTTCGCACTCGGCGACCTGCTCGGTCGTGCGAATGCCTGGACCACACGGCGGCTCGTCGGACTGGTTCTCGTGGCGGGGTATCTCGCCCTCGTCGTCGCCGACTTCGTCTATCTGTGGCCGATCCTCACGGCGCAGAAGATCACGCTTACGGCGTGGCAGCACCGGATGTGGTTCGGCTCCTGGATCTAGACACGGAAGTGGTATCGCACTCCGGTGAGCGATTCGGACAGCTCCCACAGCCGGCGTTGGACCACGTCGTCGTAGGACCGCTTGCTCGACGACACCGGCCGGGGATGCCCGCGCATCCCGCCTGGGCCGTCCGGGCCGACAAACCAGCCGCCCGGCAGGTCCGGCTCCGTCGCGGCGTAGAGAGTCGGCCAGGCACCGGCCCGTGCCGACTGGGCAATGACGCGATTCCCCAGCCACATCAGGGGATCGGCCAGCGGTGACTCGGTGCGCGACTGCAGGTTGGTGGCGGCGTAACCGGGATGCGCGGCCACCGCGCGCAGCGGGGACTCCGCGGCGGTGGCCCGCTTCTGCAGTTCATAGGTGAACATCAGGTTGGCCAGCTTGGACTGTGCGTAGGCATGCCAGCGGCGATATCCGTGCCGCCAGTTCGGATCGTCGAGCCGGATGCGCCCGTGGCGGTGCAGGAAGCTCGACAGGACGACGACGCGGTCGGTGATGGATTCGAGCAGCAACCCGGTGAGGGCGAAGTGGCCGAGATGGTTGGTGCCGAACTGCATCTCGAACCCGTCGGCGGTGCGCAGGAGCGGGACCGCCATGACGCCGGCGTTGTTGACGAGCACGTCGACCGGGTCCGTCGTCTTCGCGGCGAAATCCCGCACCGATTCCAGGTCGGCCAGGTCGAGCCGGCGGACGTCGACGTCACCGGCAATGCCCGCCGCTGCGGCCTCGCCCTTCGCCGTATCGCGCACGGCCATCACGACGTGCGCACAGCGGGCGGCCAGGGCCCGCACCGTCTCCAGGCCGAGCCCGCTGTTGCCGCCGGTGACGATGATGCGCCGGCCAGTCTGGTCGGGCATGTCCGCTGGGGTCCACCCTGCCATCGAGCCAGGCTAGTGCTCTGGCCAACGCGGCATACTGCGCAGATGAAGTTCCGGACCACCGTCGAGTTGGGGGGCAAGACCGCAACCGGCCTCGCCGTTCCCGACGACGTCGTCGCACGCCTGAACAAGGGCAGGCGCCCGCCCGTCGCCGTGACGATCAACGGCTTCACCTACCGGACCACGATCGCCTCGATGGGCGGGGTGTTCATGGTGCCCCTCAGCGCCGAGAACCGGACGGCGGCGAAGGTCTCGGCCGGTGACGACGTCGACGTCGAGGTCGAACTCGACACCGCACCGCGCACCGTCACGCCACCGGCCGATCTCGTGGCCGCACTGGACGCCGCCCCGGACGCAAAGGCGTTCTTCGACGGTCTCGCCTACACCCACGCCAAGGAGTACGTGCGCTGGATCGAAGAGGCGAAGCGGGCGGAGACACGCGAAAGCCGTATCCACAAGGCGATCGAGATGCTTCGCCACAATCAGACCCGCACCTGATGCCCCGCTGTGGTTGAGGAGGCGCCGCCGGGCGACGTCCGATCGGCGGACCGGCCGTCGATTCCCGTCCTGGCGCGCGGGCCGGTCGGCGCGGCGATGGTCGCGCTGGCCGTCGTCCTCACGGCGACGAGCAACCGGTACGGCTACCACCGCGACGAGCTCTACTTCCGGATGCTGCACCCGAGCTGGGGCTACGTCGACCAGCCGCCGCTGACGCCGTTGCTGGCCCGTTTCGTCACCAACCTGATCGCCGACGCGCCGTGGGCCATGCGCATCCCGGCGACGTTGACCACCGTGGGTTCGGTTCTCGTTGTCGTCTTGATCACCCGTGAGCTGGGCGGTGCACGGCGCGCGCAAGCAGCTGAGCATGGGGCGCGCCCTCGCCGCGCACAACGCCGGCCAGGTGCGCGTGATGATGTGGCCGTTCCTGCTGCTGATCCTCGGCCCGCCGCTGGTTCCGATCTGGATCGCCGGGCTGGTCGGCGTCGCCCGCCGACCCGAGTGGCGTTCGCTGCGCTTCCTGGCCGCCGCCTTCCCGGCATTGCTGGTGCTGGTGTTCGCGATGGGCGCGCAGTTCTACTACCCGTTCGGGCTGCTGTCGGTGCTGTTCGCGATCGGATGCGTGCCAGTGGAGCGATGGATGGTGCGGTGGCGGCCCCGCATCGTGGTCGCCGGCGTGGCGCTGAACGCCGCGGTCAGCCTCGTCCTCGGCCTGCCGCTGATCCCGCTGCCCTCGCTCGGCGCGACGCCGGTGCCGGGGATCAATCAGGTCGCGCGGGACACGGTCGGCTGGCCCACTTACGTCCGCCAGCTCGCGCGCGTTTACGGCGGCCTGCCGCCCGCAGACCGCCGTCGCGCGGTGATCAACTACGGGGAGGCCGGCGCGGTCACCCGCTACGGCGGCCCGCTGCACCTCCCGGCGGTCTACAGCGGACAGAACCAGCTCTATTACCAGGCCCGCCCGCCGGAATCGGCGACGGTGGCGGTCTTCGTCGGCGGGCAGTTCGACGACGCGCGCGGCCGTTTCCAGTCGTGCACCGTCGCGGGCCGTCTCGACAACCGGGTCGACGTCGACAACGAGGAACAGCACGAGCCCATCGCCGTATGCCGCGGCCCGATCGGCGGCTGGCGGACGGTATGGCCGACGCTACGACACGAAGACTGACGCACTCATCCAGGTCCGCGAGGCGCCGCGCCAACATCGGGTAGCCGCCAAGGTCCCCGGCGGCGGGGAACTCCTGCGGGCACAGTCGTCGTTTGCGGGATGGGCCGGCACCGTCGGTAGCGGTCGGGGCAGGGGGGTGGGATGTTGGTGGTCGGGGTGCGGCCGCCTGCTGGGTCAGGCGTCGCGCGTGGGCGGCTGCAGCACCTACGGCTGCCGTCGTGGGTTCAGGAGCATCTGCATCCGTCCGCTCCGCTGGAGTCGCCGTGGGTGTGGCGGGGTTTCCTGGGCGTCACGGTGCTGGTCGTCGTGCTGTTGGTGTGGCTCGGCGTCCGCCATCGAAGGGCCGGCGTCCGCCGCTGTCCGACCCGTCGGTGGGTGACCCGAGCCTTGTCCGGTGCCGGCGTCATGCTGCTGGTGGTTCTGACCGGTCTGGCGTTGCTGAACAGCTATGTCGGCTACTTTCCTACCGTTACCTCGTTGGCGAACGTGGTCACGGGCGGGTCGTCGGTGCCAGGGTCGGTGACGGCCGCGGCCCTGGGTCGTCGCGTTGGAGCGCACGGCGACACGCTTACGGTGGGTGATGCGCTGCCCCGGCATGACAGTGCCGTGGTCTCGGTGAACATTGGGGCGCCGCGCCTGCGCGTACCGGTCCGCGATGCCTACGTCTACCTGCCCCCCGGCTACGGCGACCCGGCGAATGCCCACCGCCGCTACCCCGTCGTGTACCTGATCCACGGCTTCCCCGGGCGGCCCGCGGACTGGATGGTCGCCGGTGGTCTGCCAGAGGTGTTGAACACGCTGATCGCGGACCGACTGGTCGGACCGATGATTGTGGTCGCACCCGACGCCGACGGCGGCTTCCTGCACGACTCGGAATGCCTGAACCAGGTGAACGGGCCGCAGGTCGCCAGCTACCTGACGACGACGGTCGTGCGGTACGTCGACACCCATTTCCGCACCATCGCCACCCGCGACGGGCGGGCCATGGGCGGCGCGTCCAGCGGAGGGTATTGCGCATTGAATCTGGGCCTGCGGTATCAAGACACATTCTCGACGATTCTTGCCTTCGAACCCTACGGTGACCCGGGCCGATCGGTCATCACCCCACTGCTCGCCGGCAGCCAGGCACTGTTCCGGGCCAATTCGCCGTCCTATTACCTAGCCCAAATGCACCTGCGGCATCCAGCCGCTGCCTTCCTCGACGCCGGCGGTGCGTCGACCGACGACGTGCGCCGAGTCCAGGCACTGGTCAGGCTGCTCCTCGCCCGCGGCGTGCAGGTCGCATTCCGAGCCGAACCATCCCAGTCGCACACCTGGAAGGAAGCCGTCGCCGGGCTCCCCTACGGCCTGTACTTCGCCGCACAGCACCTCACCGCCGGCCGGTCCTATGTGTCCACCGGCCACCACATCACGACCGTCGGCAGCCCGGACAGGAAGAAGACCGACGCCTTCGCCCAGCGCTACGCCCGGCAGGTTGCCCGCTGCCGGCGACTCGGCGCCGGCTACCAACCCGCAGGCGCGCCGGGCAGCACGAAATGCACCCGCCCCGCGCACGACTAACCGTCGATATGCCACCCCGCGATGGCCGGGACTGCCTGGACTGGCCGACAAACGGTGTTTCCGGCCTGACGCGCCGAGCCTGATGGCCACCGAGCTGGTTCGGCTGGCGCAATAGGATGGACCCAGCGTTAGCTCAGCACGTCCTCCAGTTCTATAGGCAGGTAGTCACGCAGGTTACTAACGAAAATAGTCGCGTCATACTCGACGATCGAGAGCACCCACTGGGAGTCGTCGGCGACGACGTAGCGGTGACCGAATACCGGTATCAGCGCCGGTTTCGGGTCGCGGCGTGTCCACGTCTTCTGCCAATCCTGGCCGTCGAACGGCAGTTCGCGCATCGTGTGGGCGACCTTGCGCATAGCGTCCCGGATCTGCGGTCCGTCGTGCAACCAGTCGTAGAAGCCCGGTGCTTCGTACTCAGCGAGGCGATCGCCATATCGGGAGAAGTCGCCTCCGAGCATCCACGGTGTCGTGCTGTGCAGCGTCTTTACGAAGAGCCGGTAGTGCGACGGGAACCGCACGCCGTACCGGCGCTCGACCTGCGTGATGGTCGCGTCGTCCAGTCCGCCGGTCCACCGGGTGCCGCGGCGCCACCGTGCACCGCAGTCCGCCGCCGTCGGCTCCTCGACCTCGGCCCAGGTGCGTTCGGTGACCTGTCGTAGCCATCGGAGAAAGTCGACGCCGAAGCCGGCTGGTGGCGGGGCCGTCGCCCTCGCGTGGTGATCCGCGGGCACGGTCGGCACCGTACCCGCCTCAGGGTTGCGGTTCCGGGGCGGCATCGGCTGGTCGCTGGTCGCTACGGCAGATCGGGATGGCTCCGCGGGGTCTCGCTAGGCGATCCTGCTACGCGACGAATTCCCCCGCCGCCATGACGTGGTGGAGCTGAGGGGATTCGAACCCCTGACCCCCTCGATGCGAACGAGGTGCGCTACCGGACTGCGCCACAGCCCCCGGTGATGATGCGCCGGTGTGTTGCCGCCCGCGCGACGACCGGCCGAGCGTAGCAGCCGGCAATCAGCCGTTGACCGCCCGCCGCGGCTCGACATCGCCGGCCGCATCGCCGTAGCGCAGGTCGATCCCGTCGTCGTCGAGCGCGATCGGTCCGTAGTAGTCCGAGTCGCGGTACGACCCGCCATCCGAGGCGCCAGGGGAGTCGCGCGCGCCCGCTCCCGGCCGGATCACGCGCCCCTCCGGCCGCGGCTGCGGCACCGGCGCGATCGGTTCGGTGACGGCGGCGTGGATCGATGCGGCGAGCACCGATCCGCCGTTCGAGGCGGCGCCGTCATCGGCCGGCGGCCGGGTGTTGCGCGGTGCTCGGCTCTCCGGTCGCCCCCTCGAGAACGGCCCGTCCGGCAGCCCGCGAAGGGCACGACGTTCGCGGCGCATGTGCTCGCGCTTCGCCTCGGCCCGCAGCCACCACAGATACCCGAGCAGCGCGAGGTCGCCGCCGCCCTGGGCGATCCACGCCACCGGCCGCCACAGCAGGGCCGTACCGACGAACGCGAGCGCCAGCGCGGTGAGGGTGCCGAGAGTCCGCCGGCGGCGGCGCATCATCACGACCCGGCTGTCGAACATCGGCCGCTCGGCTGCCACCGGTTCGGCGAGAGGGCGTGGCGTGGCGCTGGCTGCGCGGGCAGACGCGGTCGCCGGTGCGGCACCGGGCAACGCCGCCGACCACGGCCGGGTCCGCGCCGCGGTAACGGCGACGTCGGACGCGGCATCGGGGGAGACGACGTCGTCGGCCGCGTCGTCCAAACCGACCGGCTGGCGACGTGCCAGCACCCGCATGGCCGAGGAGAACCGTTCCACCGAACGCGTTTCCGCGGTGTCCTCACGGCGGCGCATCAGCATCGGCACCAGCACCACGACCCACATTACGGCGAGGACGATGGCGGTGAGAATGGTCGAGCTCATCGCGCCGTCCTCCCAAAGATAACGCTCGTCGACCGACTCATGGATCACAGGCACCACTGTGGTTACGCGAAACGCTAGTCAGCTAGCGGCGCCGCCGACCGCAACCGGCGCGGTGTGTCGTCAGATTCGCCGCGCAGACCCCGGCGCCGGTGGGCGACGCCCTGTCAGCGACCGGCATCGTCCGCGAGCCGGGTGGCGAGGCCTTCCGGGCAGTCCTCGACGGTCAGCGCATAGCCGACGTGGTCGCGATATGCGCCGTCGATGTCGAGATAACGCCGGTACCGCGCCTCCTCGCGGAAGCCCAGTTTCTCAACCACACGGCGGCTTGCGGTGTTCTCCGGACGGATGTCGACCTGGATGCGATGCAGGCCGACCCGGCCGAAACAGTGGTCGACGACGAGAGCGACGGCGACCGGCATGACGCCGCGGCCTGCGTACCGGCGAGCGATCCAGTAACCGACCGATCCCGAGCGCAGCACGCCGCGAAGCACGTTGGCGACCGTGAGCTGCCCGGCGATCTCATCGCCGTAGACGACGGCGAACGGCAGCACCGATCCCTCTCGCGCCTGCGACTGCAGCCGCATCCGCAACGCCTGGAACGCCCACGGCGTATGCCGCTGCTCCCACGGCACCGACGATGTCGGCTCCCACGGCGAAAGCCATGCCTGGTCGGCAATGCGCAGCCGGCTCCAGGCGCCGCCGTCGCGCACCCGCAGCGGCCGCAGTTCCACGTTGCGCGACCGCAGCGTGGCCGGCCACCCCGGATGCGAACGCGCCGCCACGACAGCTCACGCGCCGGAGAGCAGCAGCGGGAGCACGGTCACCTTCGTACCGGCGCGCACCGATGTGGCGTCCTCGTCGAGCACGATCAGGCAGTTGGAACGCGCCATTCCCGCCAGCAGATGCGATCCGGTGCCGCCAACGGACTCGACCCCGTGCCCGCCACCGCGTTCCCGGCTCAGCAGGCCGCGGCGATACTGCCTGCGACCGGCGGGCTTCTCCACGTCAGAGGTCAGCGTGGCCTGTACCGTGCGCCGGAAGATCCGCCGCTTGCCGAGCATCAGCCGGATGGCCGGCCGCACGAACACCTCGAAGGACACCAGCGCGCTGACGGGATTGCCTGGCAGCCCGAAGAACGGCGTGCGATGGGCGCCGAGCGTGCCGAATCCCTGCGGCATGCCGGGTTGCATCGCTACCCGGTCGAAGGAAACCGTGCCGAGCTCACCGAGCGCATCTTTCACGACGTCGTAGGCACCGGCCGACACGCCGCCGCTGGTGATCAGGATGTCGGCTCGCAGCAGCTGGCCTTCGAGCACCTCGAGCAGCCGCGACTTGTCGTCGGCCACGATGCCGACGCGGTAGACCTCGGCGCCGGCGTCGCGCGCCGCTGCCGCGAGGGCATAGCTGTTGGTGTCGACGATCTCCCCCGGTCCCGGTCGCTGGCCGACGTCGACCAGTTCGGAGCCGGTGGAGATGACGACGACGCGCGGGCGCGGGTGCACGAGTACACGTTCGCGGCCGACGGCGGCGAGCAGGCCGACCTGCGCCGGACCGATCGGTGTCCCGACGGTGATCGCGACATCGCCGGGCTCGACGTCCTCCCCCGCGCGCCGCACGTTCAGTCCGCGCCGCGCCGGCTTGCGGATCAGCACCCGCGCGACGCCGCCGTCCGTCCACTCCACCGGTACGACGGCGTCGGCGCCGGCGGGCATCGGCGCGCCGGTCATGATTCGAACCGTCTGGCCGCGCAGCACGCCGTGGGGTACCCGCTCGCCGGCCGCGACGTCACCGACGACGGGCAGAGCCGCGGGCTCGGCGTCAGAGGCATCGAATACGTCGGCCGCGAGCACGGCGTAACCGTCCATCGAGGAGTTGTCGAAGCCGGGCAGCCGCACCCGGGACACGACTTCCTCTGCGCACAGCAGGCCCTGGGCGTCGAGCAGCGCCAGCTCGATCGGGTCGGGGGTGTGTACCTGCCGCAGCACCCGCTCGACCTGCTCGTCGACCGGGATCAGTGCCTTGGCAGCGCCGGTGCCGTGGCTGTCGGCCGGCCAGGTCATCTGCGCGTCACGCGCGGCCGGCCACGAAATCCTCGAGCCAGCGGCGAAATCCGGGACCGATGTCCTCGCGGTCGCACGCCAGCCGGACGACAGCCCGCAGGTAGTCGCCGCGATCGCCGGTGTCGTAGCGGCGGCCGCGAAATACCACGCCGTGCATCGGCTCGCCGGCCGCGACGAGCGACTTGAGTGCATCGGTGAGCTGGATCTCGCCGCCGCTGCCCGGCTCGGTCTCCCGCAACGCATCGAACACCCGCGCCGAGAGCACGTACCGGCCGATGATCGCGAGGTTGCTCGGCGCCGCATCCGGGTCCGGCTTCTCCACCATGTCGGTGATGCGCACGACGGAGTCGTCGTGCGTGCGGCTGGCTGCGACGCAGCCGTAGCGGGAGATCTGGTTTCGCGGCACCTCGAGCAGCGCGACGACACAACCGCCGTAGGCGCCCTGCACCTCGAGCATCGTCGACAGCAGCGGATCCCGGACGTCGATCAGGTCGTCGCCCAGCATGACGGCGAAGGGTTCGGAACCGACATACGGCGCCGAGCACAGCACGGCATGCCCGAGACCACGGGGCGCGCCCTGGCGGACGAAGTGCACGTCGGCCATGTCGGCCGAGCGCATCACCGCCTCGAGGCGGCCGTGGTCGCCCTTCGCAAGCAGGGTTGCCTCGAGTTCGGGCGCGCGGTCGAAGTGATCCGCGATCGCCTCCTTGCCCCGACCGGTAACGACGAGGACATCGGTCAGCCCGGCGCGGACGGCCTCCTCGACGATGTACTGCATCGCCGGGGTGTCGACGACGGGGAACAGCTCTTTGGGCACCGCCTTCGTGGCCGGCAGGAAGCGCGTGCCGAGTCCGGCCGCCGGGATGACGACCTTCCGCGGCGGGGTGTGATTCGTTGCTGCGGCCATGAGCGGAGCGTAAACGGTGCGCATCTCGATGTGGTTCCGGCCAGCCGTGGGGCGCAG
Organism: Pseudonocardiales bacterium; assembly: GCA_003244255.1. Lineage (GTDB taxonomy): Bacteria > Actinomycetota > Actinomycetes > Mycobacteriales > QHCD01 > QHCD01. The sequence goes on from QHCD01000040.1 coordinate 29,826, forward strand.
GATTGACGTCGTGACCGGGACCGGGGAAGACGCGATCGCCGCCAAGCGGCTGCTCCGCCGGCGACTGCTGGCGGCACGCGCGGCGATCACGCCAGTCGAGCGAGCTGCCGCGGCCGAGGCGATCGTGGCGGCGTTGCTGGTGGCACCGACGGTGCGCGCCGCACACACGCTGGCCGCCTACGTCCCGGTCGGTCCCGAGCCGGGGGGCAGCGTGCTGCTCGACGCGCTGCGGTCTGCCGGTCACCCGCTGCTGCTGCCGGTCGTCACGCGGGATCGCCGCCTCGACTGGGCCCGCTACGACGGTGCGCTCGCCGAGAGCAGGTGGATCAGCGGGCTACGGGAACCCGCGGGCGAGTTGCTCGGGTCGGCGGCGCTGGGGGGAGTCGATCTCGTGCTGGCGCCGGCGCTCGCCTGCGACCTCGCCGGTCACCGGCTCGGGCGCGGCGGCGGCTACTACGACCGGGCGTTGGCCGCGCTGCCGCCGACGGCACCGATCGTGGTCCTGCTGCACGACGGCGAGCTGCTCGACGATGTGCCGTCCGGCCACCACGACGTGCGGGTCACGGCGGCGGTCACCCCCGCCGGTGGATTCCAGCCGCTGGCCGGCTATAGTTAGCAGTCACCGGCCGAGAGTGCCAGTCAGGAGGTTCCGCGTGCCGACGTATCAGTACGTGTGTACAGCGTGCGGCGATCGGCTCGACGCGGTTCAGACCTTCGCCGACGCACCACTGTCGGTCTGCCAGGTCTGCCAGGGCGCCCTGCGCAAGCTGTTCTGGCCCGTCGGCGTCGTCTTCAAGGGCTCCGGCTTCTACCGCACCGACAGCCGGACGACCAAAGTCGACGTCGGGCAGAACACCGATTCGGCGACGCAGGACGGTAAGAAGGACGGCAAGAAGGATTCGGTCAACGGATCGAAGCCGGCCAGCGATTCCGCTTCGTCGAGCAGCGACTCGTCGAGTTCTGCTGCCTCATCGGCTGGCAACGCGTCGTCGGGGTCGTCGAAGTCGTCGGAGTCGTCGGGCTCCGCTGGATCGTCGGGTTCCGCTGGATCGTCGGGTTCCGCTGGATCGTCGGGTTCCGCTGGGTCGTCGGGTTCCGCTGGGTCGTCGTCCGGTCGGAAGCGGGCAGCGAGCACGACGGGCCGCCGCTCCGGCTGACGCCGTGACCCGGCCCAAGGAGGGCGCTGAACAATGTCGCTCGTCGCGAGCGGCGGGTCGGGCGGCGGTCCGGCAAGGCGGAGGAGGAGGCCATAGCATCGCTATG
>QHCD01000041.1 GCA_003244255.1 Pseudonocardiales bacterium
GGAGTCTGGGCCGTGTCTCAGTCCCAGTGTGGCTGATCGTCCTCTCAAACCAGCTACTGATCATTGCCTCGGTAGGCCATTACCCCACCAACTAGCTGATAGGCCGCGGGCCCATCCTCAGCCGATGAATCTTTCCACCACGAGATGATGCCGTCCGTGGTCGTATCCGGTATTAGCTCCGGTTTCCCGGGGTTATCCCAGAGCTGAGGGCAGGTTGCCCACGTGTTACTCACCCGTTCGCCGCCAGAGCACTCGCCCGAAGGCGAGGTCTCGCTCGACTTGCATGTGTAAAGCACGCCGCCAGCGTTCGTCCTGAGCCAGGATCAAACTCTCCGTAAATGTTTATCTACTTGCGCCTGATCCTGCCCGCCGACCACGAAGGGCCGACTGGAGGCCAGGCGTAAGTGGCATACGAAGTGCCGTCCACTGTGGACGGCGAGAACGACCGGGCCTGACACCCGATAGTCGTTCCCTTCAAAGGAACCGTCACGCGAGCGCGAGGCATGCCCACAGGCAGCCCCACGGTCGGTGTGACGGGGTTCGAGGTTGTGCTGGCACTAACTTTTGGCACGCTGTTGAGTTCTCAAGGAGCGGACGCGCACCATCGACGGCCGATCGGGCCGTCTCCGGGGCAGCCGTTCTAGCCTACGGTTGGCCTCGGATCGGTGTCAAACCGGTTTACGGTCGACCCGCGGGCGCCGGGCCCCGGCGCTAGCCAGGGATTGGAAGGCCCCGTGCGCGGCCGGCTGGCAACCGTAGGAAAGCGGAGCCGCCGGCGTCAAACTCCGTCAGCGTGAGTCGGTGGCGGCGCCGCGCCCAGGCCGATGGCCTACTGGCCGAGCCTGACGGCGTGCCGGCGGCCTACCTGCAGGACGCGTCCGGCCAGCGCGCTGCGGGGCAGGTCGAGCGGCTCCGGTGCCACCGGGTCACCGTCGAGGCGAACCGACCCCGCGGTGAGCAGCCGCCGTGCCTCGGACCGGGACGCCGCGAGCCCCGCGCCCACCAGCACCGCGGGCAGGTGCAGCGGGTCGCCGTCCGGAAGGGTCGCCTCGGGGACGTCCGTCGGCGGCTCGCGCCATACGAAGGCGAGGTCGAACGCCGCCTCGGCCTCGACTGCGGCGTCCGGGCCGTGATAGAGCCCGACGACGGCGCGTGCCATCGCGCGCTTCGCGACACCCGCGGCCGGCCCGCCACCGCTCGCCGCGGCCGTGAGCTCCGCGACCGTTGGCGGGTCCAGCCGGGCGGCCAGCTGTGCGTACCGCCCCACCATCGGATCCGGCAGCGACATCAGCTTGCCAAACTGCTCGGTCGCCGGCTCGGCGATGCCCACGTAGTTGCCCAGCGACTTGCTCATCTTGACGACGCCGTCGAGCCCCTCGAGCAGTGGCAGCGTGACGACCACCTGCGGCTGCTGGCCGTCCGCGCGCTGCAGGGTGCGGCCTACGAGGTTGTTGTAGGTCTGGTCGGTGCCGCCGAGCTCGACATCGGCCCGCACGACGACGGAGTCGATGCCCTGCAGCAACGGGTAGAGGAACTCGACCAGCGCGATCGGCTTGCCGGTGTCGTACCGGCGGGCGAAGTCCTCCCGTTCCAGCAGGCCGCCGACAGTCAGGTGTTGGGTCTGCGCCAGGACGTCGATCATCGACATCGCGCCCAGCCACTCGGAGTTGCGCCGCACCTCGCACCGACCGGAGGTCAGGTCGAGGATCCGCCCGGCCTGGTCGAAGTACGACGCGCTGTTCTGCGCGGTCTCGCTGGCGCTGACCATGGTGCGGGCCGCCTGCCGGTCGCTCGGATCGCCGACCTGTCCGGTGAAGTCGCCGATGACCAGCACGGCGGTATGGCCGAGGTCCTGGAACTCCCGCAGCTTGCGCAGCACGACGGCGTGGCCGAGTGTCAGGTCCGGTTTCGACGAGTCGATACCGAGCTTCACCCGCAGCGGCCTGTTTTCCCGCCGGGCCGTCGCGAGCTTCTCCCGCAGGCCGTCGCTCGGCAGCACGTCGGTGGTACCGGCGGTCAGGATGCGGAGCTCGTCAGCGGCTTCGGTCACGGTGGCCAGTCTGCCGGATCGCGTCCGCTATGCCCGCGCCAGTGGCGCGACGATCGGCTATCGGTCGGTATGCGCTCACCGTCTCCTCGCCGTCGAGGAAGTACCGCCACGGCCGGTCGGCAGCGGCGCGGATACCCACCCGCGGCCCGGTGCCGATGCGGCCGGCGTCGACCGCCGTCGAGGGCGCCAGCAGCCGGATCGGCGACGCGCGCGCCAGCAGATCGATGCCGTCGTGCTCGCCGCCGATGCCGAGCGCGCTGCACAGCCGGGCGGGGCCACGGGCGAGGTCGACGCTTCGCCGGCACGCTGGCCGCCGGGCGGTCGCGAGCGCAGCACCCCGCACCACCTCGCCGGCCCGCAGCAGCACCGCCGACGCCGTACCGTCCGGTCCGCAGACGACGTTGGCGCACCAGTGCATGCCGTAGCTGAAGTAGACGTAGAGGCGACCGGGCGGGCCGAACATCACCCTCGTTCGCGCTGTCGGACCGCGGAAGGCGTGCGACGCCGGGTCATCGAGGCCCGCGTAGGCCTCGACCTCCGTCAGCCGCACCGCGACGACGCCGTCTTCGGTGCGGTGCTCGACGACGAAGCCCAGCAGGGCCGGTGCGATGCCGAGCACATCGCCGGCGAGGCTGCGACGACCAATGCGACGACCGGGTACGCCGGCGGCGACCACCGGGAGCCCCGGCACCTCAGCGCTCCGAGCCGGTGCTGGCCCACGCAACGTGCTGCTGCACCAGCTCGCCGAGCGCGGTGAGCTGGTCGGCGACCCGCTCGGGAGCCGTGCCGCCGGTGGCCCGGCGAGAGGAGATCGCGCCGTCGACGCTGAGCACCTCGCGCACCTGCGGCGTCAGCCGTACGTCGATCGCGGCCAGCTCGGCATCGGATGCGTCCCACAGCTCGCACGACTGCGCGTCGCACCACCGCACCAGAGCGCCGGCGATGTCGTGCGCTTCGCGGAACGCGACGCCCTGGCGTACCAGCCACTCGGCGACCTCGGTGGCAAGCGCGTGCCCGGCCGTGGCCGACTCGGCGACGCGGTCGGCATGCACGGTCATCGTCGCGACCAGCCCGGACATCGCGGGCAGCACGGCCAGCAGCTGCTCGACGGCGTCGAACGCCGGCTCCTGTGCCTCCTGCAGGTCGCGGTTGTAGGCCAGTGGCAGTCCCTTCAACGTCGCGAGCAGTCCGGTCAGGTCACCGATCAGCCGGCCGGACTTGCCGCGCGCCAGTTCGGCGACGTCGGGATTCTTCTTCTGCGGCATGATCGACGAACCGGTGGCGAAGGCGTCGTCGAGCGTGATCCAGCCGAACTCGCGCGAGTTCCACAGGCAGATCTCCTCGCCGAGCCGGGACAGGTGCGTGCCGAGCAGCGCTGCGACGAAGAGGAACTCGGCGACGAAGTCGCGGTCGGCGACGGCGTCGATCGAGTTGGTCGCGGCGGCGGCGAAGCCGAGCTCGCGCGCCGTCGCGTCGGGGTCCAGCGGCAACGACGAGCCCGCCAGCGCACCGGCGCCGAGCGGGCAGATGGCCGCCCGCCGATCCCAGTCCCGCAGCCGGTCGACGTCACGCGCGAACGCGTGTACGTGCGCGAGCAGCTGGTGGGCGAACAACACCGGCTGCGCGTGCTGCAGGTGGGTCATACCGGGCGCCGCGACGGTGCGGTGCGCGCGCGCGACGCCGACGAGCGCGGCCTCGAGCTCGGCCACCAGACCGGCGACGGCGCGGGCGTGATCGCGCAGGTAGAGCCGCAGGTCGGTGGCCACCTGGTCGTTGCGGCTGCGGCCGGCGCGGAGCCTGCCGCCGAAGCGACCCAGGCGTTCGAGCAGTCCCCGCTCCAGCGCGGTGTGCACGTCCTCGTCCTCGACGGTCGGACCGAACGCACCCGTGCGCACGTCGCCGGCCAGCGCGTCGAGCGCGCCGAGCATCGCCGTCAGCTCGCCGTCGTCGAGCAGCCCGGCCCGGTTCAGCACCCGGGCATGCGCCCGCGAGCCGGCGAGGTCGTAGGGCGCCAGCCGCCAGTCGAACTGCACCGACGCCGAGAGCCGGGCCAACGCGGGGGACGGCCCGTGCGCGAACCGGCCACCCCAGAGCCGGGTCGGTTCCGCCGTCGGCGGCTTCGGCGGCTCGACCATCAGCCGACCTTCTCACGGCAGCGTCGCCTCGCCGGCACGATCTGCATCGGCGAGTTCCTCAGGCACTCCGCTGGTCGCGGCGGGCGGCGATCCGCGTCGGCATCCCCCACAGCTCGACGAAGCCCTTTGCGAGGGACTGGTCGAACGTGTCGCCGGAATCGTAGGTCGCGAGGCCGTAGTCGTAGAGCGACGCGTCGCTGCGCCGGCCGGTGACGACGGCGCGCCCGCCGCCCAGACTTAGCCGGATCTCACCGGTGACCTGCTGCTGGGTGTCGGCGATGAAGGCGTCCAACGCGTGCTTCAACGGTGAGAACCACAGGCCGTCGTAGACGAGCTCTCCCCAGCGCTGTCCGACGGTCCGCTTGAACCGGGCGAGATCGCGCTCGACCGTCAGCGCCTCGAGCTCGGCGTGTGCCGCGATCAGCGCGATCGCGCCGGGCGCTTCGTAGATCTCGCGGCTCTTGATCCCGACCAGGCGGTCCTCGACCATGTCCAGCCGGCCGACGCCCTGCGCCCCGGCGCGGCGGTTCAGTTCGAGGATGGCGCCGTAGGGCGTCACGTGATGGCCGTCGAGGGCCACCGGGACGCCCTTCTCGAAGGCGACGACCACCTCGTCGGCGGCCCGCTGAGCCGACGGGTCGGCCGTGTATTCGTAGAGGTCCTCGGTCGGCGCGTTCCAGACGTCCTCGAGGAATCCGGTCTCGACGGCGCGGCCCCAGAGGTTCTGGTCCATCGAGTACGGCGACGCGTTGCTGACGTCGATCGGCAGTCCACGCTCCGCGGCGAACGCGATCGCCTTGTCGCGGGTCCACGCGAAGTCCCGCGCCGGGGCAACGACGGACAGGTCGGGTGCGAGTGCGGCGACGCTCACCTCGAACCGGGCCTGGTCGTTTCCCTTGCCGGTGCAGCCATGGGAGACGACGGTCGCGCCGTGGGCCGCCGCGGCGGCGACCAGGTGCTGCACGATCAACGGGCGCGAGAGCGCGCTGACGAGCGGATAGCGGTCCATGTAGAGCGCATGGGCCTGCAACGCCGGCACGCAGAAGTTCGCGGCGAACTCCGCACGCGCGTCGACGACCTCGGACTCGACCGCACCGCAGGACAGCGCCCGCCGGCGGATCGCCTCCATCTGCTCGCCGCGCTGGCCGACGTCGACGGCGACGGCGATCACCTCGGCATCCACGCGCTCGGCGAGGTAGGGGATGGCGACGGATGTGTCCAGGCCGCCGGAGTAGGCGAGCACGACACGGGTCATCAGCGAGGCTCCGATCTCATCGATGTTCCCTGACGTGAGACATCGCCAGCAGGTCTGCGGCGAGCGCCGCGCCGCCCTCGCTGTCGCGCGAGATCACCAACACGGTGTCGTCGCCGGCGACGGTGCCGAGCAGCTCGCCGAGCCCGGCGCGGTCCAGCGCCGAGGCAAGGAAGTGCGCGGCGCCCGGCGGGGTGCGCAGCACGACCAGGTTGGCGCTGGATTCGGCCGAGACGAGCAGGTCGGCGAGCCGTCGGGCGAGTAGCGCGGGGCCCGGGTCGGCGCTGCCGCGGGTGGCGAGCGGCGCGCCGTCCTCGGGCACGACATAGACCGGCGACCCGCCGTCGGCGGCCCGCAGCTTGACCGCGCCGAGCTCCTCCAGGTCGCGAGAGAGCGTCGCCTGGGTCACCACCACGCCGTCGTCGGCCAGCAGCCGCGCCAGCTCGCCCTGCGAGTGCACCGGCGCACGCCCGATGATCTCGACGATGCGGGCGTGCCGCGCGGCCTTGGAGGGCGCCGCCGTGGTCGTCGCCATCTGCTCAGGACCTCTCCAGCACGAACGCAAGCAGCGCCTTCTGCGCATGCAGACGGTTCTCGGCCTCGTCCCAGACCACGCTGCTCGGACCGTCGATGACGGCGGCGGCGATCTCCCTACCCCGGTACGCGGGAAGGCAGTGCAGCACGATGGCATCGCCGGCGGCTGCCGCCAGTGCCGCCTCGTCGATGGCGAACGGTGCGAACGGTGCCGACCGCGCTGTTGTTTCGTCCTCCTGGCCCATCGAGATCCAAGTGTCGGTGGCCAGCACATCAGCGCCGTCGACGGCGGCGTGCGGATCGGTGATGTGCTCGACCCGCCCGCCGGTCTGCGCGGCGATTCCCGCGGCCCGGTTCAGGATCTCGGCATCGGGCGCGTAGCCGGCGGGCGAGCCGATCCGCACGATCATGCCGGCGGCCGCGCCCGCGAGCAGGTAGGAGTGCGCCATGTTGTTGGCGCCGTCACCGAGGTAGGTCAGGGTGAGCCCGGCGAGGCGGCCCTTGTGCTCGCGGACGGTCTGCAGGTCGGCGACCAGCTGGCACGGGTGGTAGGAGTCGGTCAGCGCGTTCACTACCGGCACCCGGCTGTGCGCAGCCATCTCCTCGATGCGGTCCTGGCCGGACGTGCGCCAGACGATTGCGGCACACTGCCGGTCCAGCACCCGCGCGGTGTCCGCGATCGATTCGCCGCGGCCGAGCTGGCTCACCTGCGCATCGATGATCAGCGGGTAGCCACCGAGTTCCGCGATGCCGTTGGCGAACGAGACCCGCGTCCGGGTGGATGGCCTGTCGAAGATGACGGCGACGGAGCGGGGCCCAGCGAGAGGTTGGTGGGCATAGCGCTTGGCCTTCATGACATCGGCGAGGTCGAGGACCTCGATCAGCTCGGTGGGAGACAGGTCGTCGTCGCGCAGGAAGTGCCGTGTCCTTGACGGGCGAGTCATCAGGGGACCACCTTGTCCAGCGCGGCGCGAAGGCGCGCCGCGCCCTCGTCGATGTCGGCTGTCGTGATCGACAGCGCGGGCGCTAGCCGGATGACATCGTCTCCGATTGCGTTGACGAGGACGCCGTGGGCGCGTGCCGTGGCTTCGACCTGCCTCGCGTCCGGCGCCGTAAGCAGGGCGCCCAGCCACAGGCCGATGCCCCGAATCGACGCGATACCCGGGTGGTCCAGAGCCGCGCGCAGCCGTTCGCCCTGGTGCGTCGTGGCCGTGAGCAGGTCGGCGGCGGCGATGGTGTCGAGGACGGCGAGCGCCGCGGCCGCGGCAACGGGGTTGCCGCCGAAGGTGCTGCCGTGGTCGCCGGCGGCGAAGACGGCGTCGGAGCGTGGAGTGGATATGCAGGCACCGATCGGCAATCCACCGCCGAGCCCCTTGGCCAGGGTGATGACGTCGGGGACGACGCCGGGGGCGACGGCCTGATGGCTGAACCATCGGCCGGTGCGGCCGATGCCGCCTTGCACCTCGTCGAAGGCGAGCAACGCGCCGGCCGCGTCGCAGGCCTCGCGCGCCGCGGTGAGGTAGCCCTCGGTCGCGGGAATCACACCGGACTCGCCCTGCACCGGCTCCAGGAACACCGCCGCCGTGTCGGGCGTGACGGCGCGCCGCAGCGCGGCGGCGTCGTCGTAGGGGACGAACTCAACGCCGGAAAGCAGCGGCTCGAACGGCGCCCGCTTCGTCGGCTGTCCGGTGATCGACAGCGCGCCGATGGTGCGGCCGTGGAAACCGCCGGCGGCTGCGATGATGCGGTTTCGGCCCGGCCGCGCCCGCCGTATCAGCTTGATGGCGGCCTCGTTGGCCTCGGCGCCGGAGTTGCACAGGAACACCCGCGCGCCGTCGCCACCGGCCAGTTCGGCCAGCCGGACGCCGAGCCGCACGGTCGGTTCGGTGAGGAAGTAGTTGGATACGTGCCCGAGCCTTGCCACCTGCGCGGACACAGCCTCGACGACCGCCGGGTGCGCGTGACCGAGCGCGCTGACCGCGATGCCGGCGTAGAGGTCGATGTATTCGCGACCATCGGTGTCCCACACATGCGCGCCGGAGCCGTGCGCGAGGGCGACCGGCGGGGTGCCGTACGTCGGCTGGAAGTGGCGCTCCCACGCCATCCGCAGGCTGTCCACAGTGGACGTCGTCGGCGCGCTCATGGCGACACCTCGTCCGGCAGCACCATCGTGCCGACCCCTTCGTCGGTGAAGACCTCGAGCAGCACGGAGTGCGCCACCCGACCGTCCAGGACGTGTGCCTGCGCGACGCCGCCACGAACCGCCCGCAAGCAGGCCTCCATCTTCGGCACCATGCCGGCCGAGAGGCGCGGCAACAGCTCGCCGAGATCGCTGGCGCGGATCTCGCTGACGACATCGCCCGGCAGTCCATCGCCGGCGGGCCAGCTGCCGTGCAGGCCGGCGACGTCGGTCAGCACAACCAGCTTGTGGGCGCACAGCGCCACCGCCAACGCGGCGGCCGCGGTGTCGGCATTGACGTTGTAGGTTTCGCCGTCGCGACCGCGGGCCACCGTGGCCACGACCGGTATCCGCGCGTCGTCGAGCAGGCTGAGCACCGCGCCGGGATCGACGGCGACGACGTCACCGACCGATCCGATGTCGATCTCCTCGCCGTCGACGACGGCGCCGCGGCGCGCAGCGGTGAGCAGGCCGCCGTCCTCGCCGGACAGCCCGACCGCGAACGGTCCGTGGTCGTTGATGAACCCGACGATGTCACGGTTCACCTGGCCGACGAGCACCATCCGCACCACCTGCATGGTCTCCGGCGTCGTCACTCGCAGGCCGCCACGGAACTCCGAGCCGATGCCGAGGCGGTCGAGGTGGGCCGTTATCTGCGGGCCGCCGCCGTGGACGACAACCGGCCGCAGCCCGGCGTAGCGCAGGAAGACGATGTCCTCGGCGAACGACCGCTGCAGCACCCGGTCGGTCATCGCATGCCCGCCGTACTTGATGACGACGATGGCGCCGTGAAAGCGCTGCAACCAGGGCAGGGCCTCGACGAGGATCGCGGCCTTGGCGTGGGCGGATTCGGGATCCCGGGTCATGACGAGTAAACCGAGTTCTCGTGCACGTATCCGGGCGTGAGGTCGCTGGTCCACACCGTGACCGATTCCCCACCCTCGTGCAGGTCGATGTCGATCGTTATGCCCGGCGCGGTCATGTCCACAGTGGACCGATCGGCGGCCGCGGTGCCGTTGCGGCACACCACCGCGCCGTTGATGGCGACATCGATGCGATCCGGGTCGAAGGCGGCCCGCGTCGTACCGGCTGCCGCCAGCACCCGGCCCCAGTTGGGGTCGTTCCCGTAGAGCGCGCACTTGAGCAGCGAGCTGCGCGCCACCGCCCGCCCGACCTCGATGGCGTCGGCGGTGGATGCGGCGGCGGTCACCGTGATCGCGATGCGCTTGGTGGATCCCTCGACGTCGGCGAGCAGCTGGGCGGCGAGGTCGGCACACACGTCGCGCACCGCTGCTGCGAAGTCGTCGTAGCCGGTCCGGACGCCGGAGGCACCGCTCGCGAGCAGCAGCACGGTGTCGTTGGTCGACATGCAGCCGTCGGCATCGAGGCGGTCGAACGTGGTGGCCGTTGCCGCACGCAGGGCCTTGTCCAGCGCTGCCGAATCGACGTCGGCGTCGGTTGTGATGACGCACAGCATGGTGGCGAGCGCCGGTGCCAGCATGCCGGCGCCCTTGGCCATGCCGCCGACGATGTAACCGTCGCCCCGCCGCACGGCCGTCTTCGGGACCGTGTCTGTGGTCATGATCGCCGCGGCGGCTGCTCGCCCGCCGGCAACCGTCAGCCCGGCCGCGGCGGCGCTCACGCCGGCGAGCACGGCGTCGATCGGCAGCCGTTCGCCGATCAGGCCGGTGGAGCAGACGGCGACCTCGCCCGGCCCGACCTCCAGCAGAGCACCGACTCTCTCCACGGTGGCATGCGTGTCGGCGAAACCGGCCGGCCCCGTGCACGCGTTGGCACCGCCGGAGTTGAGCACCACCGCCCGCAGCCGGCCGGAGGTGAGCACCTGTTGGGACCACAGCACCGGCGCGGCCTTGATACGGTTCGCCGTGAACACCCCTGCTGCTGCGTCGCTCGGGCCGTCGTTGACGACCAACGCGAGGTCGAGCCCGCCGCTCGACTTGATTGCCGCCGCGACACCCGCCGCCCGGAATCCCGTCGCCGCCGTGACACTCACGGCGCGAAGCCGATAGCGGTGAGGCCGGCGGTCTCGTCCAGGCCGAGCATCAGGTTCGCGTTCTGCACGGCCTGACCGGCCGCACCCTTGCCAAGGTTGTCGATCGCCGAGACCACGATCACCCGGCCGGAATCGGTGTCCACTGTGGACTGCAGTTGGCACGCGTTGGAACCCAGCGTTGCGGCGGTGTGTGGCCAGCGGCCCTCGGGCAGGACGTGCACGAACGGCTCGTGGTCGTAGGCCGCGCGCAACGCGGCACGAATGGCGGCGGAGTCGACTCCCGGCCGCGGCCGCGCCGTCACGGTGGCGAGGATGCCCCGCGGCATCGGCGCGAGCAGCGGCGTCATCGACAGCGACGTCGCGCCGGTGGCCTGCTTGATCTCCGGCACGTGCTGGTGCGCACCGACCTTGTACGGCGAGACGTCGCCCGCCGCCTCGGTCGCCAGCAGGTGCGGCTTGGCGACCCGTCCCGCACCCGACGTCCCCGAGGCGGCCACGACGACGACGTCGCCAGGATCGACGACACCGGCGGCGATCAGCGGCGCGAGCGCCAGCGTCACGGCGACGGCGTAGCAGCCCGTGTTCGCGATCCGGGTCGACCCGGCGATCCGCTCGCGCTGCCCCGGCAGTTCGGGCAGACCGTAGGTCCAGGTGCCGGCGTGCTCGCCGCCGTAGTAGATCGACCATGCATCGGCGTCGCCGAGCCGGAAGTCCGCGCCGAGGTCTACCACCCGCACCCGTGGCGGCAGCTGGCTCGCCAGCGCCGCGGATGCGCCGTGCGGCAGCGCGAGAAAGACCAGGTCGACGTCGCCGAGCGCATCCACCGTGGTGGGCGCCAGGATCTGGTCGGCGATCGTGACCAGGTGCGGGTGCAGCTCGCCGAGGGTGCGACCGGCGGCGTCGCGCGCGGCCGCGACGGCGAGCTCGAAGTCGGGATGGGTGCCGACCAGCCGCAGCAGCTCACCGCCCGCGTAGCCGCTGGCGCCGGCGATCCCGATGGTCGTACCCATCCGCATTAGTATGCACTGCGGTGCGTACTAGTGCAACGCCATACTCATCCGATGACCCAGCCGGGCACGATCCCCCATGTCGAGGAGCTGGTAGCGACGGCGACGGCATGACCACTTCGCACCGAGCGCTGGTCGAGGCGATTCGCGCCGGCTTAGAGCGGCTCGCCGACCCGTCCAAGGCCCCGGCCATGCAGCGCTACATGAAGTCCTCGATGCCCTACCGTGGCGTGCCGACACCCGAACGCCGCCGGCTGGTTCGCACGCTGATCGCCGGGCATCCGCTCTCCGGCGAATCGGCCTGGCGCGGCGCGACATGCGCTCTCTGGCGTAGGGCGTCGTTCCGTGAGGAGCGATACGCCGCGATCGACCTCACCGGCGATCGTCGCTACGCGCGGCACCTGAACACCGGGGCGCTGGACCTGATCGAGGAGCTCATCGTCACCGGGGCCTGGTGGGACTACGTCGACGAGCTCGCGATCCGCCGAGTCGGGCCGATCCTGCGGGCCGATCGAGCGGTCGTCACGCCGACCATTCGCCGGTGGTCACGCGACGACGACCTATGGCTGCGCCGGTCCGCCGTGATCTGCCAGATTGGTTCGCGCGCCGGCACCGACGTCGAACTCCTCGGCGATGTGATGCGGTCCACTGTGGACGATTCGGATTTCTTCATTCGCAAGGGCATCGGGTGGGCGTTGCGCGAGCACGGCAAGACCGACCCCGCCTGGGTGGTCGCGTTCGTGGCGAGCCATCCGGAACTCTCACCCCTGACCCGCCGCGAGGCGTTGCGGCTGATCGCCGAGGAGGCACGTTGACCGACCAAGAGGTACACATCGCCGACTACGACCCCGCGTGGCCGTCGCGGTTCGAGGCCGAGCGCGAGCTGCTGCAGCAGGCGATCGGCGGCTGGGTCGTGGACGGTATCCACCACATCGGCAGCACGTCGGTGCCGAGGCTGGCGGCCAAGCCGGTGATCGACATCATGGCCGGCGACGCCGATCTGGAGAGCTCGCGGCCGTGCATCGAGGCACTGGGTGCGCTGCAGTACCTGTACGCGCCGTACCGCGCCGACGTCGAACACTGGTTCTGCAAGCCGGACCCGTCCTACCGCACCCATCATCTGCACCTGGTGCCGACCGGATCACCGCGATACCGGGATGCGCTGGTGCTCCGCGACTTCCTGCGCACCCACTACGACGTCGCGGCGCAGTACGGGGAGCTGAAACGCTCGCTGGCGACGCGGTTCCGCGCGGACCGCGATGCCTACACCGACGCGAAGGCCGAGTTCGTCACCGCCGTCCTCGCCCGCGCGGGCTGATCCGCGTCCGCACGACGGCAAGCACGAGCAGGACGATTCCCAGGCAGCCGGCAAGGACGCCGAGCAGGTCGAGCGCGGACCATCCCGAGCGGTCCGGTGCGGCGGCCGGCTCCGGCGGCGCTCGCGACGCCGCGCCCGAACCCGGCGGTGCCTGCGACGCATCGGCCGCCGACGCGCCGGGCACCGGGACCGTCGCACCGGCGCTCGGCCCGAGCGGTGCGTAGACCGCGTTCGGCGCGTCGGCCGGCACGTCGGTGGTGAGGGCCGCCGCCGCCGAGACGATGCCGAACCCGAAGACCACGTTGCGCTGGCCGCGGGCGGCCGGCACGCCTGGATCACCCGGCGTCGCGGTGGACAGCAGCCGCGCGATCAACTGCCGCGACGGCATCCACGGGAACGCGGCCCGCAGGTCGGCGACGACGCCGGACACGATCGCAGCCGACGCGCTGGACCCGTCCAGTCCACGCACTTTCAGCGCCGAGGTGTATCCAACTGCGTCGACGCCGGGAGCGGCCAGCGCGATGTAGCTACCGCTGGATCCCAGGTGCGACGGCGATCCGGCGCGGTCGGACGCCGCGACCGCGAGCACGCCCGGACAGTCGGCCGGCGCCTGGGGCGGATTTCCGAGCGCACCCTGGTTTCCCGCCGCAGCAACCAGGATCAGGCCACGGTTCACCGCCGCGCGGACCGCGCGCCGCAGTCCGGCCGGGCACGACGAGGCACCGGCGAAGGACATGTTCACCACCTGCGGCGGGAGCGCTGACGCCGTCAGCCTCGCCAGCGCCCGCTCGGTCGCCGCCGGACTTGGCTCGCCGAGCGCGACCGGAAGGATCGTCGCTCCCGGCGCTGTGCCCACGATGCCCGGCGTCCGGCCGCGGCCCGCGATCAGCGCCGCCATCGACGTGCCGTGCCGGCCCGGATCGGTGTCGGTCCGGCCGTCGCCGGGACGGCCCGATGCGTCGAACCCGGTCGTGACGGCGCCCCGTAGGTCGCCGACGGATGAATCCACCCCGCTGTCCAGCACGGCAACCCTGACGCCGGCGCCCGTACTTCGCTGCCACACCGTGGACAGGTCGAGCTGGCCGATCCACCATTCCTGCCGGCGCACAGCGGGAGCGGCGACGGGCGACGGCACACCGACCACGAACGTCAGGCCGGCGACCAAGGCTGCCGTTGCAAGCAGCGCAAACCGCCGACTACGAGCGCAGTACCGCACCGGTGTCCCGGCTCGCCCGGGCGACCGCCGCGTCGCGGGCCGCCGTCGCCTCCTCGATGGTCAGGGTGCGATCGGACGCGCGGAACCGCAGCGTGTATGCGAGCGACCGTTGGCCGGCCGCGAGCCGGTCCCCGGCGTAGACGTCGAAGAGCGCGATCGATTCCAGCAACGGGCCGGCGCCCGCTCGCACGGCGTCCTGGACGGCCGCGGCGGGCACGTTATCGGGCACCGCCAGCGAGACATCGAGCAGCACGGGCGGGTAACTCGCGATGACCGACGCCTGCACCGGCACATCCGCATACCCGATCGCGTCGAGGTCGAGTTCGACCGCGCAGGTGCGAGCGGGCAGATCGAACTCCGCGGTCACCCTCGGATGCAGCTCACCCGCGTGCCCGACGACGACGTCGCCCAGCAGCAACGCCGCGCACCGCCCCGGATGCCACGGTCCGTGCTCTGCCGCGCGCGGCGACAGCCGGGCGCCCATCGCGCCGGCGACGACGTGCGCGACGGCGACGGTGTCCGACCAGTCGGCCCGGCGGCCGGGGCCCCACCAACCCCGCGGCTCGCGGTCGCCGGCCAGCACCGCCGCGACGTGCCACGGCTGCGCGGGCAGCGCGGCATTCAGCGCGGCCAGCTCCGCGGCGTCGGGCGCTCTGCCCACCGGAACGACCGGCGCGGGCGGCAATCCGGCCGTGCGGCGATAGACGCACTCGATCTGAAACAGCGCGACGTCGCGCAGGCCGCGGCCGACGTTGCGCCGCAGGGCTCCGAACAGGCCGGGTAGCAGCGTCGTGCGCAGCAGCGGCTCGGTGCTCGCGAGCGGGTTGGCGAGCCGGATCGACTGCGCCTCTGGGTCGCCGGCGGCGTAGCCCATCCGCTCGACGGTGTCGGCCCCGACGAACGGATAACACAGCACCTCGACCAGACCGTCGTCGGCCAGCGACCTGGCGAGCGTCTGCCGGCGCCGCTGCGAGATCGAGAGCCCTCTTCCCGGGGGCACGACCGGCAGCGCCGCGGGAATGCGGTCGTATCCCTCGAGGCGGGCCACCTCCTCGACCAGATCGGCGGGCGCCAGCAGATCGGGCCGCCAGGAAGGGGGGGTGACGTCACCCTCCCGGCCGTCGATCCGCACGGCGCAGCCGATCTGCTCGAGCCGACCGAGGACGGCGTCTTCGGTGTAGTCGACGCCGACGATCCGCGCCGGCAGGTCGATCGCCATCCGGATCGGCGCTATCTCGGCGGGCTCACCGACGACCGTGTAGCCGGCGTTCGGGTTCGCGGCGCCGAGCTCGGCCAGTAAGCCGGCGGCCCGTGCCAGCGCGGGGCCGGCGACCAGCGGGTCGACACCGCGTTCGAACCGCCGCGCCGCCTCGCTCGGCAGCCGGTGGCGGCGGACCGAACGGGAGACCGAGGACGGGTCCCAGTGCGCGGCCTCCAGCACGATGTCCACAGTGGACCCGCTGATCTCGGTCGAAGCGCCGCCCATCACGCCGGCCAGCCCGATCGGGCCGGAGGCGTCGGTGACCACCATGTCGTCGGGGTCCAGAGGGCGGTCCACTCCGTCGAGCATGGTGAGCCGCTCTCCCGCACGCGCACGCCGAATGACGATGTCGCCGGTGAGCAGCGCGCGGTCGTAGGCGTGCA
Organism: Pseudonocardiales bacterium; assembly: GCA_003244255.1. Taxonomy (GTDB): domain Bacteria; phylum Actinomycetota; class Actinomycetes; order Mycobacteriales; family QHCD01; genus QHCD01. Next base: position 15,350 of record QHCD01000041.1, read on the forward strand.
TCGGCTGGCCGGTTTCGAGCATCACGTAGTTCGTGACGTCGACAGCCAGCGAGATCGGCCGCATGCCGGCATGCACGAGCCGGCCGGTCAGCCAGGGCGGCGACGACGTGGAGCTGTCAAGGCCGGTCACCGTCAGCAGGCTCAGCAGGTCGCAGCCCGAGACATCCTGGATCGACGCCGGCCAGCCCGACTCGTCCGGCGTCGGTGCGCTGACGCCGGCGGGATCACGGAACTCGACGTCGAATGCGTGCGACGCCTCCCTCGCCATGCCGCGCATCGAGTCGGCGTAGCCGCGGTCGGGCGTGACGTCGAGGTCGAGGATGTCGTCGCGCAGGCCGAGCACGTCGATCGCGTCCGCACCGACCTTGGACGACGGCGGCAGCACCATGATTGCGCCGTACTCGTCGCCGAGCGCGAGCTCACGGGCCGAGCAGATCATGCCGTCGCTGACGTGTCCGTAGGTCTTGCGGGCGCTGATCTCGAAGCCGCCCGGCAGGACGGCCCCGGGCAGGCACACGACGACGTGGTCGCCGACCGCGAAGTTGACTGCGCCACAGACGATCCCGCGTGGCGCCGGTTCGCCGATGTCGACCTGGCAGTAGCGGATCGGCTTCTTGAACTCCGTCAGCTCCTCGATCTGCAGCACCTGCCCGACGACGAGCGGACCGGACACGTCGCCACCCGCGCGATGCAGCCCTTCGAGCTCGAAGCCGAGCGAGATCAGCCGCGCACCGAGGTGTTCTGCGGTGACATCCGCGGGGAGCTCGACATAGTCGCGCAGCCAGGAGGCACTGACGCGCATCAGGGCTCGCCCCGCAACGACAGCGAGAAGCGCACGTCGCCCTCGAACATGTCGTGCATGTCCTCGATTCCGCTACGGAACATCAGCGAGCGGTCGATACCCATGCCGAAGGCGAATCCACTGTAGACAGTCGGATCGATACCACAGTTGCGCAGCACCCTGGGGTTCACCATCCCGCTGCCGCCCCACTCGATCCAGCCCTCGGACTTGCAGGTCCGGCACGGACGATCGGGGTTGCCCACCGACTCGCCGTGGCAGACGAAGCACCGCAGATCCGGTTCGGCCGAGGGTTCGGTGAACGGGAAGTTGTGCGGACGCCAGCGGATCGCGATGTCGGCGCCGAACAGCTCGCGGGCAAAGTGCTCCAGCGTCCCGCGCAGGTGCGCCATCGACAGACCCTCGTCGACGGCGAGGCCTTCGATCTGGTGGAACACCGGCGTGTGCGTCGCGTCGAGCTCGTCCGGGCGGAACACCGTGCCGGGGCAGACGATGTAGATCGGCGGGCGGCGTTCGAGCATTGTGCGGATCTGCACGGGCGAGGTCTCGGTCCGCAGCACCAGGCCGGCGTCCGGCGGCTCGATCCAGAACGTGTCCGACAGCGACCGCGACGGGTGGTCCGGCGGCGTGTTGAGCGCGTCGAAGTTGAACCATGTCGTCTCGATGTGCGGCCCCTCGGCGACGTCGTAGCCCATCGCGACGAAGATCTCGCACATCCGCCGCTGGATCGCGGTGAGCGGATGCAGCGCGCCGGGTGCTCGTCGGGACGCGGGCAGCGTGACGTCGACCCGCTCGGCGTCGAGCACCTGCTCGTCTCGGTTCCGGGTGAGCGTCCGCAGGCGCTCGGCATAAACGTCGGTGAGTGCGGCGAGCGCGACGTTGACGCGCTTACCCGCGTCCGCGCGTGCCTGCGGCGGCAGGGCACCGATCTCACGCTTGGCCAGCCGAACCGGCGAACGGTCACCGAGGTGTGCCGGCCGGATGGCGGCCAGCGCCTCGAGGTCGGCCGCCCCGGCAAACGCGCGCCGCGCCGCCTCGACCGCCGCGTCGAGCGCATCGGGGGCGAGCGCGGCGACCTCCTTCGGGTCGTAGGGATCGTTGGCTGCGGGCATCGCGGCGTCGTCGTCCTCTCGCTGTGTCGGGCGCCGTGTCGGGCGCCGTGTCGGCCCCGTGCCGGGTGACTGTCTCGGGCGGCTGATCCGGGCGGCTGTTTCAGGTGACGGGTCGGCCGGGGCCAGTCTAGGTTTCGCCCGGTCCGCTGCCCGAGCGGGTTTTGCGGTGGGCGCGCGCACTCGCGTACAGGCAGACCGCTGCGGCGGTGGCGAGGTTGAGGCTCTCGGCCCGGCCGTGGATCGGTATCGCGACCCGCAGGTCGGCCGCCGCGGCCAGCTCGTCGGGCAGCCCCCAGGCCTCGTTTCCGAACAGCCACGCCGTCGGCCCGGCGAGTCCACCGGAATCGGCGAGGTCGTCCAGGTCGGTCTCGCCCCCTCCGTCGGCCGCGAGGACGGCGAGGCCGGCGTCTCGCGCCGCCGTCACCGCGGCGATCGGGTCGGCGCAGCGGGCGATCGGGAGGTGGAAGTGGCTGCCGGCGCCAGCCCGGACGCACTTGCCGTTGTAGGGGTCGACGGCGGCACCGGCGAACACGACGGCGCCGGCACCGGCGGCGTCCGCGCAGCGCAGCAGGGTGCCGGCGTTGCCGGGGTCGCGGACGCTGGCCAGCAGGCAGCACAGTCGCGCACCGGCCAACGCCTCGGCGGTCGGGACATCGAGAGTCGCGCACACGGCGACGACGCCCTGCGGGTGCGTGGTCTCGGACAGGCTCGCCACGGCGCCGTCGGACGCTATCGACACCCGCCGGCCGATCGCCGTGACGGCATCGACGATATCGCGATGCCGGTGCGCTGCGGCCGACGTGACGATGAGTTCGCGCACGACCTGCGGGCTGCCCACCGCTTCCCGGACCGACTGCGGACCCTCGACGAGGAACGCCCCCGACGCCTCCCGCCCGGAGCGCCGGATCAGCTTGCGGGCGGCGACGATCCGCGCCGACCGGTCGCCGAGTGGGTCATCACTCCGCTCGCCGCGCCGGTATCGGGGTCGGGGGTCAGGCAGCGCTGCCCGCCGCGCCGGACTCCGGCAGTGCACCGCGCGCGATTTCTACCAGCGCCGCGAACGCCGTCGCGTCGGTGACGGCGAGGTCGGCGAGCACCTTGCGGTCGACCTCGACCTCAGCGGCCTTCAGGCCCTGGATGAACCGGTTGTAGGTCATGCCGTGCGAGCGGGTCGCGGCGTTGATCCGGACGATCCACAGCCGGCGGAAGTCGCCCTTGCGGGCCCGCCGGTCACGGTAGGCGTAGGTCTGGGAGTGGAGCAGCTGCTCCTTCGCCTTGCGGTAGAGCCGGGAGCGCTGGCCGCGGTAGCCGCTCGCGGCCTCGAGGGTCGTCCGGCGCTTCTTGTGGGCGTTGACCGCCCGCTTCACGCGTGCCACGGGAACACCTGTCTTCTCGTTGTCTGACTAATCGTCTTGCGCACGGTTGCCGGCCTGGCCGGCAGGTCAGCGGCCGAGCAACCGGCGGACCCGCTTGACGTCCTTCGGCGCGACTCCGATGCGGCCGGTGTGCTGCCGGGTATAGCGACTCGACTTCTTCTCCAGCTTGTGCCGAAGGCCGGCCTGCTGGCGGCGCAACCGGCCGGTACCGGTGAGCCGGACCCGCTTGGCGATCCCGCTATGCGTCTTGTTCTTTGGCATGGCTCGCTCTTCCTCTATACATCCGGCCGATCCGCCCGTACCGCAGTGCGGTGCACGGACCAGGCCGGCGCTGTCGGGGTCCCGGTGCAGTCGTGCGGATCGGACCGTCCGAGGGACTACTCGACCGGTTGTCGTTCCGGACGCGGGGTGGGGCGGGGTCTCGGGGCCTTGCTCCGGTGCGGCGCCATCACCATGACCATGTTGCGCCCGTCCTGCTTGGGGGCGGACTCGACGATGCCGAGCTCGGCGACGTCCTCCGCGAGCCGCTGCAGCAGCCGGAAGCCGAGTTCGGGCCGGGACTGCTCCCGCCCGCGGAACATGATCGTGATCTTGACCTTGTCCCCGGCCTTCAGAAACCGTTCGACGTGGCCACGCTTGGTGGCGTAGTCGTGCGGGTCAATCTTGGGCCGGAGCTTCATTTCCTTGATCACGGTAAGGATCTGGTTGCGGCGAGCCTCGCGCGCCTTCTGCGCGCTTTCGTACTTGAACTTGCCGTAATCCATGAGCTTGCAGACCGGCGGGCGAGCCATCGGCGCCACCTCGACGAGATCGAGATCGCCCTCCCGGGCCAGCCGCAACGCGTCATCGATACGGACGATGCCGACCTGCTCACCTTCCGGTCCGACCAGCCGGACCTCGGGGACGCGGATGCGGTCGTTGATCCGCGGTTCGACGCTGATGGGGCCTCCTCAAGACCTGACGTCAGGACGCGCGCAGCTGGAGGAGGACGGCCCCGCCGGTGAAATCCGGCGGTGATCGCCGGTCCGGCCGGACCCGGCCGCCTGCGGCTGCGCGGGTGGGAGCGTACCGCTCCGCTTCTGCACTCCCCGCGATGCTTGCGGGAAGGGGCAGTAGGAGGTTATCAGGATTCGCCGGGCTTGGCGGCGTCGGTGGCGGCTGCGTGCAGTTCTCGCAGCCGTCGCATCGCGGTGACGGCCCGATCGCCGTCCATCACCTGGATCGCCATCATCGACAGCAGGTCGCCGTCGGCGAACTCCAGGGCCGCCCACGCCGACTTCTCCGGGAGCGTCACCGACGTGACGGCGACCCACGGCACATCGTGTGACCCGAAGATGTTCCGCACCCACACGCCGCCCGCGTCGGCTCGCACCTGCGGCCGGGCGAAGACCATCACACCGGCCGCCGCACACGCACCGACGCCGAACACCGCGACCTGATCGGAGAAGCGGAACTGCTGGCCGTCGGCCATCGTCCGCAACAGCAGGGCAGACGCCGTGAAACCGGCGAGCACGATCACCGCGCCGGCGATGCACATCCGCCGCAGCCGGTAAGGGCGCATCGCGACTACCGGATCGGCGACATGGTGAAGGGGCGGGTTCATCTCGGCGTCGCCTCAGTCGACGATCTTGCCGATCGCGAGTTCGAGGATGTCGAACGCACCGGCCGCCTTCAGCGCGGGGATCAGTTCGTTGATGCCCGCCTTCGGCACCACCGCCTCGACAGCCGACTGCGTGCCCGACGCCAGCATCATCAGCGTCGGCGAGCCGGCCGACGGGATGATCTCGAGCACGCGGGCGAGGTCGTCTCGGGCCACGTTGAGCTTGAGCAGCACCGCGCCGCGCGCGCGGATGGCGCCGCGAAGCAGCAGTGCGAGGTCCTCCATCGCCGCGCGCTTGTCCGGATCGGCGTATGCCGTCTTGTTGGCAATCAGCTCGGTATAGCTGGTCAGCAGCGTCTCGACGATCTTCAGCCCGGCTCCGCGCAACGACGATCCGGTCTCGGTGACATCGACGATCGCATCGACGATGTCGGGGACCTTGGCCTCGGTGGCGCCGTAGGACGGCACGACGACGGCCTTCACGCCGGCCGCGGCAAAGAACTCGCGGGTGAGGCGCGGGTACTCGGTCGACACGCGGACGCCGTCGGATAGGTCGGCGCCGTGCTCGATCTGATCCGATGCGGGCACCGCCAGGACGATGCGCACCGGCCGGCTGGTGGCGCGGCTGTACTGCAGCTCGCCGAGGCTGACGACGTCGGAGCCGGTCTCGGCGATCCAGTCGCGTCCGGTGATGCCGAGGTCGAACAGCCCCTCCTCGACGTAGACCGGGATCTCCTGCGGCCGCAGGAATCGCACCCGCTCGACCCGAGGGTCGTCGATGGAAGCGTGGTAGTCGCGGTCGGTGCCCCGGCGGACGGCGAGGTCGGCCGCGGTGAAGAGGTCCAGGGTCGCCTCCTCCAGCGAGCCCTTGGGCAGGACGACGGAGAGCACGCGATGAGGATAGGCGACCTCGGTGCGCTCCGCTGCCGCCGTCGTCCCCGGTCGCCCGCGCTGGGGTCATGTCCGACCACTTCCCTGAACGACCACCCAGCCCCTGTTGATCATGCGCTTTCGGGACGCGACACGCCGTCTTGGCGTCCCGAGACCGCATGATCAACATCGGTTGGGGGGGTTGGGAGGCTAGCCGCCGGTGGCCGGGAGGTAGGCGTTGCTGTACGCGTCGGTCGCGGTCACCGGCTTGGTGAGCAGCCCCGCCGAGCGCATGAACGTCGCCATCGCCGACCAGGCCGCCGGGCTGTGGTAGCCCGCCCTGGCGCTTCGCAGCAGCGGAATCGTCGCGGCCAGGACGGCTGCGGCCTGCGCCCGTGCACCTGTGTCCGCGAGGCCGGGCACGTATTTCTCCGACAGCGTGATCGCCTCGTCAGGGTGCGCAGTCATGTACCGCTGTCCTCGAAGCGTGGCCGCCACCAGCTTGCGGACCTCGGCACCTCGCTTGGTCAGCGTTGTGGTCAGCGCACCGAGCCCGACGCCGATCAGGGGCGGGCTGGCGCCACCCGCGAGCCGGATTGTGCGCACCGGGTGCCCGGCCGCAGCGAACTGCACGGCCTCGTTGTTGACATAGCCCATAACGGCGTCGACCCGTTTCGCGGTGAGCGCGGCAACCTGAGTGAAACCGATGTTCTTGATCGTGACGTTCTTCGTCGAGAGCTTGGCCTGCTGCAGCAGCGCGAGCAGCCCGAAGTACGACTCGCCGTACGGCCCCGGCACGCCGATGCTGTGCCCACGCAGGTCTCGGGCGCCGGCGATCGACGATCCCGCCGGCACCATCAGCGCCACCGGATAGGTCTGGAACAGGGTCGCGATGTCGACGACGGGAACGCCGGTGGCCCGGCCCTGCATCATCTCATCGCCGCCAGCCTCGACGACGTCCTCGTGTCCGGACGCCAGCGCCGTGAAGAGCCCTTCCGACGCGCCGTGGTGCCGCAGCGTCACGTCGAGCCCGGCCGACCGGTAGTACCCCTTCGCGGCGGCGACGTAGAACGGGGCGAACTGGATGTTCGGCGTGTAGGTCAGGCCGATCGTGAAGCGGTCGCCGCCGGCCGGGTGACGCGAGCACGACGTCACCCCGAGCAGGCTGACGGCCGCGGCCAGGGCCGCGACGGCCGCGCGGCGGCTTCGGGTCATTGAGAGCTCCGATGTTCGAGCAGCCGGATCAGGCCGTAGAGGCCAGCGGCCAGCAGGGCGAGCATGAGCAGGGTCGCGAACAGGCCGGTGGTGTCGGTGGCTTGGCGCTGGACCGAGAGCAGCTCGCCCAGCCCGTTGCCGCCCATCACGAACTCGCCGACGACGGCTCCGGTGATCGACAGCGTCAGGCCCGTGCGCACTCCGGCGAGCACGCTCGGCAGTGCGAGCGGAAACTCGATGTGTAGGAGCATTCGCCAGCGGTCCACGCCGTCGACCCGCGCGGCATCGAGCACGTCGGGGTCCAGCGAACGCAGGCCGAGTACGGCCGCGACGAGGATGGGAAAGAACACGAGCAATGCGCACAGCAACGCGATGGGCAGCAGGCCGTAGCCCAGCCACAACGCGAGCAGCGGCGCCAGCGCGACGGCCGGAAGTGCTTGCGAGGCAGCCAGATACGGCTCCAGGGCCGCCGCGGCAATCCGGCTGTGCGCGATGAGATGGGCCAGCGGCAACGCCACGCCGATGCCGATTGCGCTGCCGGCGGCGGCCTCCTTCAGCGTCACCGCGGTGTAGTCGAGCAACGAGCCGTGCGCCAGGTCGTGCCAGAACTGGCGGACCAGGCCCTCCGGCGCGGGCAGGAAGAACGCCGACACGGCGCCACTGCCGTGCAGCAGGACCCACAGCGCGAGGATTGCGACTCCGAGCCCGATGGGCGCGGCCAGGGCAGACCCGCGACGACGGGGTCGCCGGGCCGCCGAGCCCGCTGTTCCAGCCACGTTCCCCGATCCCTCTCCGCGCGCCGAAGGCGCGATCCAGGCGCGGATCCGGGATCGGGGAGGCGACAGCGGGCGCACACGACCGAGAGCAGCCGCGACGGCGTGAGGCATCCACGCCGGCCCGCGCGCTGCCTCCCATCCGGACTCTCACCGTCGGCGCCGGAATTCCACCGGCTCAACCGGCCCCATTGTGGCGGGGCGCGGGTCGCGGACTGTCACCGCCGGTTCGGAATTTCACCGACCCCGGAGCGCGCGAACTTGCACGTCGCTCCCCAGTGTGACACCCCGCGCTCCGCGTCGACGGCGCGGGTGGCACCCTCGGGCCAATGCAGCCGGTGGCGGACGTCTTCCTACGCCGGCTACTTCGGTGAACCGGATCGGCGCGTGCGGGCTGGATCTACTCGCGGTCGTGGTGTTCGTCGTCATCGGGCGCGCTAACCACGACGAGGGTGAGACGGTCGCCGGCCTGGCCCGCACGTTGTGGCCTTTCGCGGTCGGTCTCGGCGTCGGCTGGGGGCTCGCGTGGCTGGCCCGCCGGGACTTCGGCCGGATCGGGACCGGTGTCGTCGTCTGGCTCGCCTGCGTCGGAATCGGCATAGTGTTGCGCGCCGTGGCCGGGCAGGGCGTCGCCGCGGCCTTCGTCGTCGTAGCGCTGGTTGTTCTCGGCCTGTTCCTACTGGGTTGGCGAGCGGTCGATCGGCTCAGCCGACGGCTGCGCGCGCACGCAGCGCGTCGATAGCAGTCGCCGGATCGTCGGCGCCATAGACCGCCGAGCCTGCGACGAACACGTCGGCCCCGGCCTCCGCGGCCGCCTCGATGGTGTCGGCGTCAATGCCGCCGTCGACCTCGATGTGCAGCCGCAGGTGTCCGGACTGCACCCGTCTCCTGGCCTCGCGCACCTTCGGCAGCACGTCGGTGCGGAACGCCTGACCGCCGAATCCCGGCTCGACGGTCATTACCAGCAGGGTGTCGAAGCCGCGGAGCAGGTCCAGGTACGGCTCGAGCGGCGTACCCGGTTTGATCGCAAGACCGGCCAGAGCGCCGGCGGACCGGATCGCCCGCGCCGTTCCAGCCGGATCCGCTGCGGCCTCGACGTGGAACGTGACGTTGTGCGCGCCCTGCTCGGCGTAGGGCGGTGCCCAGCGGTCCGGATCGTCGATCATCAGGTGGCAGTCAAGCGGTAGCCCGGTCGCCTTGCGCAGGCTGGTGACGACGGGCAGCCCGATCGTCAGGTTGGGGACGAAGTGATTGTCCATGACGTCGACGTGCAGCCAGTCGGCCTTGTCGTCGACGGCTGCGGCGGCGTCGGCCAGCCGGGCAAAGTCGGCCGCGAGGATGCTCGGCGCGATCAGCGGGGTCGGGCCGGGCGGGGTCATGATCCCCGAGTTTAGTAACGGGATCTCAGCGTCGTAGCAGGGCGAGGAACATCGCGTCGGTGCCGTGCCGGTGTGGCCAGAGCTGAATGGTCGGACCGTCGCCGAGGTCGGGCACACCGGGCAGCAGCGGCCGGGCATCGATGAGCGTCGCCTCGCGCTGCTCGACGACGGCGGCGACGACGCCATGGGTTTCGGGCAGGTACGGCGAGCAGACGGCGTAGCCGACGACGCCGCCCGGCCGCACCGATCGCATGGCCGAGCGGAGCAGCGCGAGCTGCAGCGCGGTCAGCTCGGCGACGTCGTCGGGACGTCGACGCCAGCGCGCCTCCGGCCGACGCCGCAGCGCCCCCAGCCCCGTGCACGGCGCGTCGACCAGCACGCGATCGAACGTTGCCTCTGCCCAGGCCGGCGTCATTCCGTCGGCTTCGACGACATCGACGGGCAGTCCCTGGCAGGCGCGCGCGACGAGCCTGGCCCGGTGCGGGCGTGGCTCGACGGCCGTGACCCGGGCGCCGGCCGGGGCAAGTGACGCGAGCAGCGCGGTCTTGCCTCCCGGCCCGGAACACAGGTCGAGCCACCGGCGGTCGCGGCCGTCGATGGGCACGGTCGCGAGAGCCGTCGCAACCAGCTGGCTGCCCTCGTCCTGCACCCCGGCCCGGCCGTCGGCGACGGCGGTGATGCCGGCCGGATCACCGCCGTGGAGGCGCACCGCATAGGGCGACCAGGGGCCCTCGCTGCCGCCGGTGGCGTGTCTCAGGTCCGCGCGCTCGATCCGTCCGGGCCGGGCGACCAGGTGCACGAGCGGCCGCTCGTTGTCCGCCGCGAGCGCCTGCCGAAGCTCCGCGGCGCCGCCGTCGCGATCGCCGTCGCCGTCGAGCGCGTCCCGGAACGCCTCGACGATCCAGCGCGGGTGGGCGAATTCGAGCGCCAGCCCGTCGATGGAGTCGGCGCCGTCGGCAAGGATCCCGATCCACTGCGCCCTATCGTGCTGAGCAAGCCCGCGCAGCACCGCATTGACGAAACCGGCGGTCCGCCGGGAGGCGAGGTCCACAGACGTGCTCACCGCTGCGTGGGCCGGAACCCGCAGGTACAGCAGCTGATAGGCACCGAGCCGGAGCAGGTCGAGGACCGAGGGTTCCACAGTGGACAGATCGCGTGAGCTGCAGCGCGCGATGACCGCGTCGAGTGTGCCCTGCGCGCGCAGGGCGCCGTAGGTCAGCTCGGTGGCGAAGGCGGCGTCGCGACCAACGAGGTCGCGTTCGCGCAGTAGCCCCGGGAGCAGCAGGTTGGCGTAGGCCCCGTTCTCGTTCACGGCGTGCAGGGCGTCGTAGGCCGCTCGACGTGCGGGGTCGGTGCTCATTCGAGGTGTTCGCCGCTGGCCGGCCGCGCGCCCCGCGCCCAGTCCGCTGCCGACATCGGGCGCTTGCCCGGTGGCTGGACGTCGCCCAAGCGCACTGCTCCCCCGGCGGCTGCACCGACGACGATGCCGTCGCGTTCGACCCGCAGTTCACCCGGCGCAAGACTGTCCACTGTGGACGTCGGCGCCACGGGACCGAGTTTCATCCGCTCGCCGCGGAAATTCGTCCAGGCGCCGGGTACCGGCGTGCAGCCGCGAATCCGCCGGTCTATGACGGACGCGGGCAGCGACCACTCGACTCTGGCGTCGTCGACGGCGATTTTCGGCGCGAGCGATACGCCGTCGGCCGGCTGCGCGACGGGTTGAACGGTGCCGGCTGCGATGGCGTCGACCGTCGCGAGCAGCAGCAGCGCGCCGGATTCGGCCAGCCGAGTCAGCAGCTCGCCGGCCGTGTCTCGCGGACCGATCGACTCGGTGACCACACCGAACACCGGCCCGGTGTCGAGGCCGGACTCCACCCGGAACGCCGAAGCGCCGGTGATCTGGTCGCCAGCCATCACGGCATGCTGCACGGGCGCAGCTCCGCGCCAGGCCGGCAGCAGCGAGAAGTGCAGGTTTACCCAACCGTGTCGCGGAATCGCCAGCGCGGCAGGCGGGACGAGCGCGCCGTACGCGACGATTGGACAGCAGTCGGGTTCGAGTTCGGCGAGCGCAGCGAGGAAACCGGGCTCGGCTGGCCGGCGCGGCGTGAACGTCGGGATGTCGTGTGCGCGGGCGAGCTCGGCGACGGGAGAGGCCTTGACCCTGCGGCCTCGGCCCTGTTCGGAATCGGGTCTGGTGACGACCGCGACGACGTGGTGCCGGGAATCGATGAGTGCTCGCAGCGACGGGACCGCGGCAGCGGGGGTACCGGCGAAGACGAGCCTCAGGGCGGTTCCTTTCTCTCGGCGTGGATAGGGTTCAGCCTACGGCGTCACATCGGCGGTTCTGTCGTGTAGCAGTCGCTCATCGTCAATCACGCGCCGGCTAAGTAGAAACTTGCGGTTGGTGCTGGGTAACGGTTTGCGGGTCGTAGTTCTGTCGGTCGTCGGGGCTAGCTTGTGGTCATGGATTCGACCACCCACTCGCAGATGGCGGCCGCATCCAGGCCGCTTCGCGCCGCGAGCCCCCGGGGCGCGGGTGCGGACCGTCGCGGCGCAATCGACCGGGTCTTCGCGCCTGAGGACGCCCAGTCGTGTGCGTCGATCCGACCCTGGTGGCATGCGTGCGCATCGTCGACCGTGCGCTCCGAGCACGGACGATCGACGGCGTCCCGGGTCGACACGATGAAGTCGCTGAGCCAGCGACCCTTGACCTCGCGCCTCCGCTTCACACCCGCTGCCACACACAGCCGGCGTGGGTGGCCGGATCGCGTCCAACTCTGTCATCCGGTTGCACTCCGTACTGACCTCGCACCATGAGTGATGCCCGAATCGTGCTCTAGCTGCCGTCACCGTTGCCGGGCTACGGTCAGGCGCCGGTGATTCCCTTCTAGGAGGACCTATGCGCAGAATGGCGACGATGCTGGCCGTGGCCTCGACCGTGGCCGCGACAATCGGGGTGGCCGTGCCCATCGCCGCCACCGCAGCCGGCGGCACGCCCCTGTGGCGGCTGCACGTCGAGCGGTATCCCGGCGGCATCTCCAGCGGCGTGCGCGCGCAGGCCTCGCCCGAGGCCGCCGCCGCGGCGGCCGCGCACCGCAGCGCCGGAGCGACCGCCCCGGCCGTGAGCTTTGGCAGCAACGTCCAGATGAACAGCGATTCCAACCCGCCGGTACCGCAGAACGAGACGGCGGTGGCGGCCAGCCTGGACAACCCCATGATCGCGGTCGCGGCGGCCAACGACTACGTCAGCGGCGGCAACGTCGTGATGCGCACCCTGGACGGCGGCCGGCACTGGACGTCGACCCGCGTCACCCCGCAATTCGTTGGCACCGGGGACTTCTGCTCCGGCGGTGACCCTTCGGTGGCCTACAGCCGACGTGACCACACCTTCTACATGAGCCAGCTGTGCTTCTTCCGGTCGCTGCCCTACTCCGAGGTTCAGGTATTCGCCTCCCGGGACAACGGCCGGACCTGGACCCCCGGCAGGTTGTCGGCCCGCGCGGCGTCGAACTACAACTACGCGACCGGAAAGGTCAACACGTCCGTCTTCAACGACCGGGAAACGATTGCGGTCGACAATGTGCCAACCAGCCCGCACTACGGGCGGCTGTACGTCGCCTACACGAAGTTCCACCTGCAGAGCAACGGTTTCAGCGACTACTGCCCGATCCAGCTCTCCTACACAGACACGGTGAACCCCAACAACCCGTCGCTGACGACGTTCCGGCACACCAGCGTGCAGCCGGACAACCCGGGCGGCACGGGCACCGGTCGCTCGGCGAACCAGGCCGGGTTCCCGGTCGTGGAGTCCTCCGGCGCCCTGGACATCGGCTTCATGCAGGAGAACTGCAACGACGCCTACGACCCGCACCTGTTGTTCCAGAAGTCGGTCGACGGCGGCCGGTCGTTCCTGGCTCACGCCGTGCAGATCGACAAGCAAGGCCAATATCGAGACTTCCTCGATCCGCAGAAGGACGACACGCTCCCGCCGACGCATTTCCGGGCACCCAACTCCGTCTCGCTGGCCTACAGCCCGCGGACCGGCGGGCTGACCGCCGTCTACCAGAACAACATCAACCGGCCCAGGACCAAGGCAGACATCTCCGTCCAGCAGTCTGCGGACGGCGGTCTGACCTGGTCCGACGCACGGTTCCTGTCCACGGATGCGAGCGGCCGGCCGGCCGGCAACGACCAGTTCTTCCCCTCGGTGACGGCGGCCGGCAGCGGCGACCTCTATGCCATCTGGCTGGACCGCCGTCTCGACCCGCACAACATCCGGATCAACACCTGGCAGGCCACCTCCCATGACAACGGCCGCAGCTGGAGCAGCCGCCGCATCAGCACCACAGACTGGAACCCCAACCTCGGCTTCTTCTCCAGCGGCGCGTTCATCGGCGATTACATCGGCGTCGCGGCCAGCAGCACCAACGTCTATCCGACCTGGACCGACGGCCGCGACGACGCGATTACTCGCACCGGGATCGGCGAGACCGACATCTTCACCGACGTCGAGACTCGCTGACCCAAGCCGGTCGACCGCGACATCGTACCCGACCGCCTGGTCGGCCAGCTAAGGGTGAGGGGTGTCGGCGCGGGGGTGCCGGATTCGAAGGCCGGGTTGACCAGCTGCTGCCCGACCACCCCGCCGCGGCTGCGATCGCCCAGCCCGGGGTTGGCCGTGCCCGTCCATGCGGGCAGGTCCCAGTCCGCTACGCCGAACGCCTCGCCGACGCCGGCGCGCTGGCCTCGATCGGCAGCGTCGGCGCAGCTTCGATAACAAGATGGCCGAGTCGGTGATCTGTCTCTTACAAGACCGAATGCGTGCGCCACGACGACCCGTTCCGCACCGTTGACGACCTCGAACTGGCGACGCTGTCCTGGGTGCGCTGGTTCAATACCGCCCGGCTGCACTCCTCAATCGATTACGCGACGCCGCTCGAGCACGAAAACGCCTACGACCGTCAGATCAAGCCCGCCGCACCCGCTGCCCGGAGAACCCGCCCACCACTGAATCCGGGGCGATTCACCCCGAGGCAGTGGTCAGGTGCAACGCCATCCAGAGCACCGATGTGACCACGCCGATCGAGCGTGCAGTGATGGCTCGATCAGCCCGCCGGGGCACTGACCTGCGGCTACGAGGATCATCGATCTGTGCCGGACGATCCCGAGATCCTGGCGGAGTACTACCGGATCCGCGCGCCGGCGTACGACGACGTGTACGCCAGGCCTGAACGGCAGGCCGACCTGCTCCTGCTCAGGCGCCACGTCGGGTCATTGCTCGCCGGTCACGACGTTCTCGAGATCGCCGCCGGCACCGGTTACTGGACCGAACGCATCGCCTCGACCGCCCGCAGCGTCCATGCAACCGACGTCAACGCGCCACCGCTTGACATCGCGAAGGACCGCGACTACCCACGCAGCAACTTGTCCTTCGGGCCAGCGGACGCATTCGCCGTCGATGAGATCACAGGGAGCTTCACCGCCTGCTTCGCCGGCTTCTGCTGGTCACACCTCAAGCTGGCCGATGTCGATCGGTTCCTGCACGGCGTCGTGACGAAACTTCAACCGCGCGGCACCGTCGTCCTGGTCGATAACAGGTACGTCCCGGGGAGCAGCACGCCGATATCGCGGACCGACTCGGCCGGCAACACCTATCAACGCCGAACGCTGACCGGCGGCGGGGGCTACGAGATCACCAAGAACTTCCCGAGCGCCGGCGAACTCATCGACGCAGCGACCGGTCATGGCGTAGAGCCACGGCTCATCGAGCTCGAGTTCTTCTGGCTACTCACGTTCAGTACATGATCACCACTAGCTGCCGGTCCCGATTCGGTAGGCGCCCTGCTCGATCTGCCCGTGCTCGCACACCGGACCGTTGGTCCAGTCGACTTTCAGCGTCGCCTTCTCATCCGGCGGCGTGACGAGCGCATGCCTCGCGGTGGGCTCGTAACTGGTGCCGCCCTCGCCCTCGCCGGGGATGGCGGTCCAGTGCAGGGCTGAGAACACGCGCCCACCAGGGGAGAGCGTGATCAGCACCGGCGCGATCGCGGGGCTGCGCTGCATCGAAGTGGGAACGGGCGCGCCGCTCGCGGTGACCAGCGCCATGCCGCCGTAGCCGTAGATCGAACACGCGTGGTCGGCGGTCACGGTGAGCACGATCGAGGCGTAGCGCTGGCCGGCGCCCGGACTGCCCGCGACGATCTTCGCCGACACGTCGGCGGCGTGGCAGCGCGGATCCCGATGCCCGCCGCCGCTTCCGACTCCGTCCGCGGCGGTGCCCGGCGTCGTCGGACCGCCGCCGGTTGCGGACGGCACGGTTGCGGAACTGCTCGGGGCAGGGCTCGACCCCGCCGCCGAAGACGCAACGGCGCTCGATGACGGAGCCGCCGCAGTCGGGCCCGGCGAAGCCGGCGGCTGGCCGGCTCCATTGGCGGAGTTGGCGCCGCAGGCCGCGGCGAATGCGATCGATACGACGGCGGCTGCGGCACGCGGCACTCGACGCGCCATGGTGATCGAACCTCCAGCATGATCGGGTGTTCGGACACCCGCTTCGACGCGACACGCCCGGAGCGGGTTGACGCGCTGGTGGTCGGCAGCTGCTAGGTCGGAGCGGTCACGTCCCAGGGACGACGAGGTCGTATGACGACGCCGGTCGGATCGAGGCGAAGTAGAGGCTCTCCGCGGCGTCCCACCGCGGCCTCCACGCGTCGTTGCCGTGACCCCGGGCAATCAGCCGGCGGTGCCGCTCGGCCACCGGCGTCTCCACAAACACGCAGACATCGACGACATCACCCAGCTCCGGCCGGCCGCTATAGGTGCCGTCCACCACGATGACCGGCGTCGGTATGACCTCCACCACCTGCCCCGCCAGGCCGGCGCCAGAGCGCCAGTCGAACGGCCGATACCGTGCGGGTCGACCGGCCCGCAGCGGTTCGAGGGCCTCCCGCCGGAGCCGCTGCCAGTCGAAGTAGAGGTCGACTCCCTCGCCCGCGGTCAGGGCCGAGCGTCGCTTCTCCGACATGTCGCGATAGAAGTCGTCTCCGGCCACCACGCTGGCCGCAAGCCTCCGGCCCACCGCCGCCGCCAAAGTCGAAGTCCCCGCCGCGCTCGCTCCGTCCACCGCCACGAGCAGAGGGCGCTGAGTCCGCCCCGACACTAGGTCCACCACCAGACCCGCCGCAGTCTCCACATCCACCGACACAGTCAACCCGACGTCCTCAAGCCCCGGGTTGAACCGGACCGGCAGCAGCCGCGGGTGATCTCCGGACGATCGCTCCGTGACGGAATAGCCTGCGACGACGGGTCGGTTGCCATGCCAGAGTTGCTCGGCGTGTGCCAACTTCGCAGGAACCGTGACTTCACGTTGTTGTGGGCTGGCCAGACGATCGGCGACCTCGGCACTGCGGTGAGCACCGTGGTGCTGCCGCTGATCGCGGTGTCCACGTTGGACGCGAGTCCGGTCGCGGTCGGCGCGCTCAGCGCCGCCACTTGGCTGCCGTGGCTGCTGATCGGGCTGCCGGCCGGCGCGTGGGTGGACCGGCTGCCGTACCGGCCCGTGCTGGTGAGCTGCGACCTGGCTCGGATGCTGCTGATCGGCAGCATCCCGGTCGCGGCCGCGACCGGCCACCTGGGCCTGGCCCAGCTGTACGTCGTCGCCTTCGGCACCGGCGTCGGAACGGTCTTCTTCCAGGTCGCCTACCAGGCGTACCTGCCGATGCTGGTCGACCGGGACGACCTGACGGCCGCCAACGCGCGGTTGCAGGGATCTTCGTCGGTCGCGCTGGTCGGCGGCCCGGGGCTCGGCGGGCTGCTCAGCCAGGTGATGCGCGCTCCGTACGCGCTGGCCGTCGACGCCGCCAGTTACCTCGTCTCCGCGGTCACCCTGCTGGCGATCCGGACCCCGGAGGCGCCCCGGCTGAAGAGCGCGCGAGAGCCGCTGCTCCGTGAGGTCCGCACCGGCGCCCGGCACGTGCTGGCCGACCGGCTGCTGCGGGTGCTGACGATCGCACCCGCGGCCGGGAACCCGTTCTTCGCCGGGATCATGGCGCTCGCGGTCCTGTTTCTGGTCCGTACCGTCGGGGTGGGACCGGGCACGGTCGGTGTGCTGCTGGCCGCCGGCAGCCTCGGCGGCATTGTCGGCGCGATGCTGGCCCGCCGGATCGGACGGGCCCTGGGCACCGCCCGGGCACTGTGGCTGTCGATGGCGCTGAGCGCGCCGGCGGCCCTGCTGATACCGCTCACCGCGCACGGCGCCAGGCTGCTCTTTTTCGTGATCGGACTGTTCGTGCTGGAGGCCGGCATCCTGATCTACAACGTCACGATCGTCGCCTGGCGGCAGGCGTACGTGCCGCCAGCGCTGATCGGCCGGGTGGTCGCCACGATGCGGTTCCTGCTGTTCGGCACCATCCCGCTCGGTGGTCTGCTCGGCGGCGCGCTGGCCGGCTCGATCGGGGTCCGCGAGGCGATGTGGGTGCTGGTGGCCGGCAACCTGCTGATGCCGCTGCTCCTGGTCGCCTCGCCGTTGCGCCGTCTCCGTGACATGCCCACGGCACCCGGCGAACTCATCACCGTCACATAGGACGCCCTACCAATTAGTGGATCTACGTCGGCGACCGTCTCGGGTCGCAGTTTCGTGTACCAGAACCTCGATTTTGCGGTAGACTCCTGGCCGTGGCATTGGAGTGGGCAAGCAGCGCTGACAAGCACGGCATCGCTCACGAGGACGCCATCCATGCGTTGCTGCACTTCGTGTATGAGGAGCGGGAGTTCGAGGCTCCTCGACCGCCTGCGACGGTGGCTGCGGACCTCTTCATCGGTCCGCAACGGTCGGCCGCGGCACCGCTGTTGGAGGTCATGCTGGAGCGGAGACCGCCGTCAGGACTGTGGGTGTTCCACGTCATGCCGTTGCGGGCGAAGTTCCGGGACCGGATGAACACCGCACTGATCGCACGGAAGGAGAACTCATGAGCACCACGACCGGCCCGCAGGGCGCATCCGATCCGGCGCAGGAGCCCACCGCGGGCGACGCCCTGGCTACCTGGGCCGAAACCCATGCCGAGATCAATCCCGACGGCCCGCACAGCCGCTTCGCCGAGCCCAGCGACGAGGCCGGTCGGACCATGCTCGAGGAAGCCTTGGGCGGCCCGGCCGCGCTGCGTCGCGCGCTGGGCGGGCGCCCCACCCTGGACCCCGCGGGGGCGAAGTCCCGCGAGCGCAAGGTCCGCCTCGCTCCCCCACTGGACCGGCGTGCCGAGGCCGCCGTACAGGCCGGGGCCGCCCCCGACTTCTCCGCGCTGATGCGCACGGCGCTGGCGGAGTATCTAGACCGCCACGAGCACCAGGCCAGCGCCTGACTTCGGACCCCGACGCAGCGACAGTCGCAGGTACTCCGCGCGGGTGATCCGGCCGGCGGCCAGCTCGCGTGACGCAACCTGCTCATCCGAGGTCAGCGTCCTCGAGCGTTTCGTGGGCACGCCGAGACCGTAGCCGGTTAGCCCCCGCTCACCGGGCTTTAGTCTGGGCGGGTCTTGCGGGAATCTCGGTGACCACGAGCCCGGCGCGCCGCGGTCGACCGCAGCGTGCTGGTTGGGTGTCCCGCTGGCCCTCGGCTTGCGGTGAAGGCCTGATGGCGACAACGGGATTCGTACGAATGGACGCACGCCATGGTCAGGACACGAAAAGGCTTGCCGCGAGAACAAGCATGATCGTCCCCGACAAGATCGCGATGATCAGCTGGCCGCTCGAGCTGGTCACCACCCGCCCGAGCAGCGCGCCGCTGCCCACCAGGAACAGTTGCCAACTGGCCGACGCGACCACCGCGCCGACCGCGAACAGTGCCGCCGTGAGCAGACTCAAGCTCGTGTCTGTCGCCTGACGACCCAGCACGAGGGCCACGAAGTAGACGATCGTGGACGGGTTTAGCGCCGTAGCGCGAGCAACCCCAGATAGGCTGTGGGCGGCGCTTTAGCCCTGCCTATTCAGGTGGG
>QHCD01000042.1 GCA_003244255.1 Pseudonocardiales bacterium
CAACGACGGGCGGGACATCCTCCGTGAACGGCGCCGACCGGGTTGTGATGCCACAGGGCATCCCCGGATGCGGTACAACCGCCCACAGCGGCGCACAACAGGTTCTTACGACGCTGCTCGGCAGCACCGTTGCGCGAACTGGTCTGGTCAAGAGATCATCTCAAGGGGGTTCAACTCCCCCCTCGCCCACCTACCCATGGTGCCTCTTACCAGGGCTGTTGTCGCTGGTCCTCGACCCGGGCGTGAGAGCGGTGCCGGGCGGCGAGCCAGACATCACCCGGACGCCGTACAGGCCTTTGCAAGGCACAGCCGGGGCGTTGACCAGGCATCTTCCGCCGGCAGGTCATCCGCATGACGGCGCGTCGCGACGAGCACCGCGAGGCGGAACCCGGCTACATTTCGCTTGGGTCACTCCCGCCGCGGCCGGCCGAGCGCTTCGATGATCTCTGGCAGATCGCGCACAGTCTCGTCCCAGACGCGTTCGTCGTTGACTTGCGCGGGCGTCCAGTGCGCGATGATGCCGCGGAAGCCAATCAGATCCGACCAGGGCCACGTGCTGCACGGGATGCCGTGACGTTCGGCGTGGACCTGAGCGGAGTTGCCCGCGAAGATCCACAGACGGTGTACCGACCAGCGCAGCAGTCGGTTGGCGTCATACTCTGTGCGCCCGAGGGCGATCAGCGTCTCTATTTCGTGCAGTGTATCGGTGAGCCCGTCGAGGAACTCGTCGTCGCTCACAAGGCCTGACTGGCGGCGCCGACCGCAGCGGGTACGTCATCGGTGATCGTCTGAACATGGGCGCCCAACAGCGTGGCAGCGTCGATCGAGAACCGGATGATCGGCCGGTAGCCCGGCTCGTCGACGTGGACGATCAGCGTCCCGTCGTCGGCGATGCGCGCCTGGGTAAAGCCGTGCCTCGCTGCAAGGCGCCGCAGCTCATCGCGGCGCGCGAAAACCTCGGCCGCGGAGGCGACCCGATCAGCGGACAGTGTGTTCGACATCGGCCCAACTCTACGCGACTGCCCTGTCCGTCGGTACCGACCGACATCGAGGACAGCCCGCGGTGGCGCGCCGTTTGTCGACGGCGTCGCCCACGCGGAGCACGCTGCCGGTGGTGCTCTCAGGAGACTCCCGCGCCGGTGAGTTGGGTGGCGATGGCAGTGTGATTGCAGCTGCTGGTGTCGGTTGTCGCCGGAGTGCAGCCGGGGGTATTCGGGTTACCGGCGTGGTACTGGTCGTCGCTGTAGACGATCGAGGCCAGGCCCGTGCTGGGGGTGACGGCCACCCCGAAGTCGTCGAAGAGGTCCCGGTTGCCGGTGCAGCCGACCCCGCTCTCGCACACGCCCCCGGTGTGGTTGACCGGGCTGGCCGCGACCTGGGTGAACGATGAACCGGGCGTGGTCGCGGTCAGGTTCTGCGCGAGGTAGGCGTGCCACTGGGCGGTTGCCGGGTAGTTGTCCGGCGCCGTCCCGGCTTGGTAATAGGACGTGCCGTAGTAGACGACGTCAAGTTTCCCGTTGCTCCCGGCCACGCTCCACGGCTCGATCGCGGTGTTCGCCGGCGCCTTGTTGACCCGTATCGGCGGGCTCCAGCTGGTTCCCTGCGTCGTGGAGTAGCTGTAGTACAGGTTGTGGTCGTCGCTGTAGACGACGTAGAGGTTGCCCTTGCGGTCGACGCTGACGTTCACGAATTGGTGGCCGTAGTCCGTGGTTTTCGGGCCTCGATAGACCGGGTAGTCGGTGAATGTCTGCCCACCATCCTTCGAGACGCCGATCCACACGACGTGGAAGTGTTCGCTCGTGCCGATCGCTTCCTGGGCGTTGCCGATGCCGCTGAAGACTTGGTAGATGTTGTGGTTGCCGTGGGTGCCGTCGCCCTCGTAGACGTCTCGGCCGATGGCGAGGTTGCCGATCGCGTTGTTGTCGATCAGGTAGGCGTGGCTGGTGTCGATGGCGTCGCCGAGCTGGGTAAACGTCTTCGCGCCGTCGTAGCTACAGTTGACGTCGATGTTGTCGGTGGCCACGTCGTGGTAGGACAGGCACACCTTGTTCCCGCCCTCGGTCGGCAGCCCGAGCGGGTTCTGGTGTGAGTCATCGGCGGCGATCCACTCCCGGTCATCGCCCGGGATGAGGGCACCGACCGGATTCAACGCGAAGCTGTTGCCGCGGTCGGTGCTGGAGCTCACGTCGACGTTGGCCAGGCTCAGGCTGGCCACGAACACGCTCACCGCACCCGATTTGCCCGGGTCGTCACCCACCGCAAGGTCGGTGTCGCCGCCGCCGGGAGCGAAGCCGGTCGTGTTCGACTGCGACCCCGCGTTCGGTGACGGCAGGGTCACGTAGTGCCGGCCGCCGTCGGTCGACTTCCACGCCTCGGTGCCGGCACCGAGACCGTTCTCCGACGAGGCGTAGATGTTCCCCTGCTCATCGGCCCGGATCGCCGGCTCGGCCGCGATGTTGGTGCACTTCGGGCTGCCCGGACAGCTGGTACCGACGGCACCGCCGCCGTTGGGGGCGATCCCGGCAAGAGAGAAGTTGCTGAATGTCGCCGCCCCCGTCGCCGCTGCCGGCCCACCCGGACCGGTCAGCGCGACCGCCACCACCAATGTCGCGGCTCCCCCTGCCGCTGCCCACCACCGTGCTCGCTGTCTCATGCTCTGCGCTCCAGTTCATCGGGCCGGCCCGCGCCGGGCCAGGATCGCCGTCGGTCGCGATGCCGTGCCCGCCAGGCCAGCGCTGTGATCTTAGGCACCGGCTTGCGCGAACCGCTACCGGAACCGAGGATCGGTCACCCGGGGTAAAGGCACTCTCTCAGGGCGATCTCGGGGTCCGGCCCGACGGCGAGCCTGGCGTGATGGGATCAGAGAGCGGCATCCGCCCGCCCGGAAGCCGACACCGAGGATCTGCTCGCATTGGCAAGGACGCTGGGGGTGACCCGTCCCGACCAGGCGTTCGCCCTTGTCGAGCGGCACTACTCACCAGAGCGATTGACGCCGAAATCGCGCTTGTTCATTGCGCAGACGTTCTCCCAGCCCGCCGCCGCAGCTCGACCGATCAGCTGACCGGGACGATTCGTGCG
Organism: Pseudonocardiales bacterium; assembly: GCA_003244255.1. Lineage (GTDB taxonomy): Bacteria > Actinomycetota > Actinomycetes > Mycobacteriales > QHCD01 > QHCD01. The sequence continues at coordinate 3,079 of QHCD01000042.1, forward strand.
CGGGTGAGCCGGCCGCCGTCGACGTCGAGCAGCGCGATGGTGCCGCGCGGTTGCCGGCGGCGGTCGGTCGGCGAGCCCGGATTGATGATGCGCACGTGGTCGTCGTGCTCATCCAGCGGGAGGTGGGAGTGGCCGAAGACGACCAGCCGCGCCTCGGGGAAGCGCCGGTGCAGCCGGGCCAGCCGTCCCGTCTTCGGACCGGCATCGTGGACCATCGCAACCGGGAGGCCGTCGAGATCCAGCCGCAGCGCCCGGGTGGCTCCCCAGGCGGCGATCTCCGCTCCGTCGTTGTTGCCGGCAACCACGCGCACCGGTGCGAAGGCCGCGAGCTCGGCCAGCACATCGGCGGTGCAAACGTCGCCGGCGTGCAGGATCAGGTCCGCGCGGCGCAGCCGCGTCGCCACCGCGGGCGGGCAGCCCTTCCATCTGCGCGGCGCGTGAGTGTCGGACAGGACGACGACGCGCACGACCGGCATCCCCCCTCGCGGCTCAGCTGGTGTGTCTGGATGTCACCGTGCGGCGCCGTGCACCGGGGTCGGAGGACGTCTCTGCGCGCGCCTTAGTCTCTGCCCCACGGGGCGGGCCAGAGCCCGACTCTGCCCCCCGAGGCGGGGAAGAGACAAGCGTCGCGCGGTGGACATCCCTCGGGCCGCCCGGAGATCGTGCCCGGTCGACCCAGAGCTGGCTGGTGAGACCACTAGGCTCCGCGATCGTGCGCATCCTCGTCACCGGCGGCGCCGGATTCATCGGCTCGCACATCGTCGACGCGCTGACCGATCGCGGTCACGACGTCGTCGCGTTCGACCTGCTGCTGCCGGCCGCACATCCGGTCTACGACGACGGTGGCCCCGGATATCTGCGCCACCCGTTGACCGTCGGCGACGTACGCGACGCCGATGCGCTCGACCAAGAACTGTCCACTGTGGACGCAGTATGTCATCAGGCGGCGATGGTGGGGCTCGGCGTGAGCGTCGCGGACCTACCCGCCTACACGTCACACAACGCGCTCGGCACAGCCGAACTTCTAGCCGGCATGGGCCGCGCCGGAGTGAACCGGCTGGTACTCGCCAGCTCGATGGTCGTCTACGGCGAGGGGCGATACGACTGCGCGGAGCACGGCACCGTCGTACCCGGGCCGCGAGTGGAAGCCGACCTCGCGGCGCACCGGTTCGAGCCGCACTGTCCCGTCTGCGGCCGCGACGTGGTCGCTGGACTCGTCACTGAGGAGGCCGCGCCCGACCCGCGGAATGCCTATGCGGCAACGAAACTGGCGCAGGAGCATCTGTCATCGTCATGGGCGCGAATGACCGGCGGCACGGTGCTTGCTCTGCGCTATCACAACGTCTACGGAGCGAGGATGCCGCGGGACACGCCGTACGCGGGCGTCGCGGCGGTCTTCCGCTCGGCGCTGGAACGCTGCGAGGCGCCGCAGGTGTTCGAGGACGGCGACCAGCGCCGCGACTTCGTCGACGTCCGCGACATCGCGGCGGCGAATGTGCTTGCCCTCGAGCTGGCGACGGCTCCAGGCGGCCTGCGTGCCTACAACATCTGCTCGGGCGAGCCGCACACGATCGGCGAGCTGGCAGCCGAACTCAGCCGCAGCAGCGGTGGACCGCGCCCGGTCGTCACCGGTGACTACCGGCTCGGCGACGTGCGCCATGTCGCCGCTTCTGCTGACCGCGCCCGCAACGAGCTCGGGTTCAGCGCAGGCATCCGATTCGCCCACGGCGTCGCCGATTTCGCCACCGCGCCGCTGCGCGGCTGACTGGCGTCTCTGCTCGCGGCCGCGGTTCAGCCGGCGGCGGGCAGCCGGATGACGAACCGGCAGCCCGGCGGCACGTTCCGCACCGCGATGTCACCGCGCTGCGCCTGCACCAGACCGCGGGCAATGGCGAGACCCAGACCGGCGCCGTCGGAGATCGCCGGTGAACGCGCGGGCTCGCCCCGGAACGCGACATCGAAGACCCTGGGTAGGGTCGCTTCGCTGATCCCGCCGCACGCGTCCTGCACCGAGAGCCATGCCTGGCCGGCATCGAGGCCGGCTGCGATGAGCACCGCGCCCTCGGACGGCGTGTGCCGGACGGCGTTGGAGAGCAGGTTGCGTACGACCCGTGACAGCTCCGCGTCACTGCCCTGCACGCTCGGCCACGCGCCCGGCGCGGCAACCAGAGAGACCCGTTTCGCGCTCGCCGTCGGAGCGATCGTTGCGACGGCGTCGGAAACCAGGTCGCTCAAGGACACCGCCTCGATCTGCAGCCGGAGCGCGCCGGCGTGGATGCGGGAGAGCTCGAACAGGTCGTCGACCATGCGCGCCAGGCGGTCGGTCTCGAGCCGAATCCGCCGGTGGTACTCGGCGACCTGTGCGGGCGAGTCGACGACGCCGTCCTCGAGCGCCTCGGCCATCGCGCGCATGCCGGCGAGTGGCGTGCGCAGGTCGTGCGAGACCCACGCGACGAGCTCGCGGCGGCTCTCCTCGACCGATCGCTCGCGCGCCCGCGCCTCTCGTTCCCACACGCTCTGCTTCGCGAGGCGGCGGCCGAGCACAAGCGACGACGCGAGTGCGACGGCGCCGACGACGGCGACGACCAGCAGCACCACCGACAGATCGTGCGCCGAGATGAACATCGCCTGCGCAGTACCGGTCACACCGGCGACGACGGCGAAGACGGCCACCAGCACGATCACGCTGACGTGCGCGGCGATGGATCGCCGGCGCAGCAGGTGCAGCAGCAACGTTCCGAGCAGCACCACGCCGACCGCGCACGCGAGCGCGATCAGCACGACCTGCGCTCTCGCCGGCATCAGCGTTCCGCGCCGTCGTAGCGGTACCCGACGCCCCAGACCGTGACGATGCGAACCGGATGCGTTGGGTCGCTCTCGATTTTCTCCCGCAGCCGGCGCACGTGCACGGTGACCGTGGCGTGATCGCCGAACGTCCAGCCCCACACCGCTTCGAGCAGCTCGACCCGGGTGAACGCCTGGCCGCGGTGGGCGAGCAAGTAGCTCAGCAGGTCGAACTCGCGGACGGTCAGCCCGAGCTGAACACCGGCCAGGTTCGCCTGCCGCGCGGCGACGTCGACCACCAGATCGTCGTCGGTCTCGATGCGCGCAGCGGCCGGCTCCGGCGTGCTGTGGCTGCGGCGGAGAACCGACTGAACCCGCAGTGCCAGCTCCCGCGGCGAGAACGGCTTCGTCACGTAGTCGTCGGCACCCAGCTCGAGACCGAGGACACGGTCGGACTCCTCGCCGAGAGCAGTGAGCATCACGATCGGGACGGGATGCTGCTTGCGGATGCGGCGGCAGACCTCCAGTCCAGAGAGCCCGGGCAGCATGAGATCGAGAACGACGAGCGCCGGTGGGTCAGCGAGTGCCTGACGCAGGGCGTCGTCGCCGTCGGCGGCGACATCGACGTCGAAGCCGTCGCGTCGAAGGTAGCGGCTGACGACGTCGCTCACCGTCGGGTCGTCGTCAACGACCAGGATGCGCTTCGCGGAGTCGGTCACCATGGCGAGTACACCACCGTCTGGATGACGATCGCGAGCGCCAGTTGCGCGCCGAGCCACCAGCGCGTGTCCCGACGTGGCAGCGTGATGACGGCGAGCGCGATCCATGGCATGAACGGCAGCCAGATCCGCTCGACCTCGCCCCGCGCAAGGCCGGTCAGATCGGCTATCAGGATCCCGGCAAGTGCGGCCGCCACCAGCAACCGCAACGCCGGCGCCGTCCCGCGCCTCGCCGCGCGCGCAACACCCGCCGCGACGGCCGGTCCCAGCGCGAGCACCAGTACAGCCAGATCGGCGACGACGAAGTAGCTGTACGGCCGGGCCCCCGCCACGCCCCCGGCGACGCGGACCCGAGTCGCTGCGAGGCCGTCGAACCACCAGAAGCCCGTCGCACCGACCACGAGCATCGCCGCGGCCGCCGCGGCCCCGGCGACGATCAGGGCCCGTGACCTGCGCCGCGCCACAACGATGGCCAGCGGCGCGATCAGAACCAAACCGTAGGACAGGTTGGCCGCGTAGGCGAACAGGAGCCCGGCAACGACGGCGAGCGCGGCCGAGCGGGCCCCGGTGGACCGGGCCGCGGCGCCGACCGCGGCGACCGCCCAAGCGGTCACGCCCAGGAAGAACGCGTCGAACGACACCGCGATCCAGATCGCGGCGGGCAGCGTGATGAGGAACGGCGCCGCGGTCCTTGCCCGATCCTCGCCGAGCAGGTCGCGCGTGACGATCAACACCGCGGGGACGGCGGATGCGCCGCCCGCGATGCACAGCGCGGCCGCAAACCCCGGTCCACCGAGACCGCCTGCGTGCAGCGCCCAGAAGGTGAGCAGCGCGCCGGGAGGATGGCCGGCGACATGCGTTGACCACGGCTGCGAGCTGCCGACGATGTGGCTGACGAAACCACGCAGCGTGGCGCCGACGCCGTGCACGCGGGGAACGTCGCGCAGATACTGCCCGCGGGCCGTGAGCGGCTGGATCAGTCCCTTGTGGACGCCATCGGTGAGCGCCAGGAGCACCGACCATGCAGCAGCAACCGCCGCGGACGACCACAGCAGAGCACGCCACGGCAGCCGGGCAGCCGCCAGGGGCGACCAGCACACCAGGGCCGCCGCGGCGGCCACGATCGCGACCGTGATCGCGCCGACGCGTACCTGCAGCGGCCCGCTCAGCAGCACGTCACGGTCGAGCACCAGAGTCGAGCCGTGACGCCGCAGCCACCACCCCCAGCCACCTACGGCGAACGCTGCGATGATCGCTGCGACCCCGACGACGACGTCGCGGCGTCGGGCCCTGTCGGCGGCAGAAGGGGCTGGATCGACGTCGGCCGGTCGAGTCAGCAACGTCACGCGTCAGAACCTACGGTGCCGCGCGCACCTGATCTGGCTACGCCGGCGATGTTTCGCGGCTCGTAAGGATTGCCGGGCCGGAGTCGCCCTTACGGTGCAATCGTGATCGATGTCGTATTCCCGTGCCTCGACGAGGCCGCCGCCCTGCCCTGGATCCTGCGACGACTCCCCCGCGGATACCGGGCGATCGTCGCCGACAACGGCTCGACCGACGGCTCGGCGCAGGTAGCGGCGCGCCTCGGCGCGACGGTTGTGCACGTACCCCAACGCGGCTTCGGTGCGGCTGTCGACGCCGGGGTTCGGTCCGCGACGGCCGACGTCGTCTGCATCTGCGATGCAGACGGAACGTTTGACCCGCAGCAGTTCCCGCGGGTGGTCGACCCGGTGGTCGACGGCGCGGCGGATCTGGTGCTGGGACGGCGGCGTCCCGCCTCGCGTACGGCGTGGCCGATGCACGGTCGCGCTGCCAATGCGCTTCTTGCCGCGCGGATCTCCCGCCGCGAAAGCGTGACGATCCACGACATCGGGCCGATGCGGGCCTGCCGCCGCGCCGCGTTGCTCGACCTCGGGCTGGTCGACCGACGATTCGGCTACCCGCTCGAGATGGTGCTGCGTGCAGCCCGAAACGGCTGGCGGATAACCGAAGTGGACGTCGACTACCTGGCTCGCGCGGGCGGGACGAAGTCGAAGGTCACCGGTAGCGTGCGCGGCTCGCTGCGCGCCGCGCGCGACATGCGAACGGTGCTCGCGCGGTGACGCCGTCCATCCTGGTGCTGGCCAAGAAACCGCTGGCCGGCCGGGTGAAGACGCGCCTGTGCCCGCCCTGCTCCCCGGCCGAAGCGGCGGCGATCGCTGCGGCCGCGCTGGAGGACACGCTGGCGGCGGTTCGTGCAGTGCCTGCGCGCCGCGTGCTCGCCGTGGACGCCGCCTACGTTGCGCGGGGCTTCGAATCGCTGCGGCAGCACGGCAACGGTCTCGCGGAGCGCATCGTCAATGCCATCGCCGATGTCGGCGCGCCGGTGTTGCAGATCGGGATGGACACCCCGCAGGTGACACCCAGGCTGCTGATCCGATGCGCACGGGAGCTGATGCGCGTCGACGTCGATGCCGTGCTGGGTCCCTGCGCCGACGGCGGCTGGTGGCTCCTCGGTGTCACCGACCCGGCTATGGCGCGGGCAATCCGCGACGTACCGATGTCGACTCCGGAGACGGGCATCCTGACACGGAAAGCACTGCGGCAAGCCGGCTTGCGGGTGCGGCTGCTGCCGACGCTGATCGACGTCGATGTGATCGATGACGCGCGGGCGGTCGCCGCGCTCGTGCCGGGCGGCGCCTTCGCCGCTGCCGTAACCGGCGTGGAGCGGGCGGCGTGAGCGTCGACCCAGTGACCTGCTACGACGACGGCATCCGCTCACAGGTTCGCAACGAGAACGCGGGCTGGCTGCTGCGAAGCGTCGACGGCCGGCTATGCCGACCGGCGCTGGCCCGCTGGTGCGGCGACCTGGTGCCTGGCGACCAGGGCCTGGTCGACCGCTGTAGCGGGCCGACGATCGACCTCGGCTGCGGCCCGGGCCGGATCTTGGAAGCCTTGACGCGTACCGGGATACCGGCGCTGGGAGTCGACATTTCGGCGGAGGCGGTGCGGCAGAGCCGGGCTCGCGGCGGGTCCGCGCTGCGCCGCGACCTGTTCGCGCGCCTGCCCGGTGAGCGGCGCTGGGACGCCGTCGTGCTGATCGACGGCAACGTCGGCATCGGCGGCGACCCGTGCGCAGTGCTGGCTCGTGCCCGCGAGCTGCTCCGCCTGGGCGGTCGCGTGCTGTGCGAGGCGTCGGGTCCCGGCGCCGGCAGCCGACGACTGTCGATGCGGTTCGAGAAGGGCCGGCAGACAAGCGACTGGTTTCCGTGGGCGGTGGCAGCCGTCGACGACGTTAGTGACATCGGAGCCAGGGTGGGTCTCGCGGTGCACGAGGTGTGGACGGAGGCGCGCAGGTGGTTCATCGCACTCGAGGCAATCTGATCGACTGGGATCGCCTGGAACCGCTACGCAAGGGGCCTCTTCGCGAGGGCGCGTTCACGAGCCCATTGCATTCTGAGCGGGTCGCGGCCAGGCTCGGGCTTGCGCTCGCAGTCGCGTTCGGAACGTGTTTCCTGACCGGCCTGGTTAGCCACTTCATGCAGCATCCGGCGGGCTGGATGCACTGGCCGGCCTCGCCGTCGTGGCTCTACCGGCTGACCCAGGGTGTGCACGTCGCGACCGGGACGGCCTCGATCCCGCTGCTCGGGGCGAAGCTGTACGCCGTCGGCCCGAAGCTCTTCGCGTGGCCGCCCGCGCGCAGCCTTCTTCACGCCGCGGAGCGTGCGTCGCTGCTGCTGCTCGTCGGTGGCGCGGTCTTCGAGCTGGTCACCGGACTGCTCAACGTCGCGCGCTACTACCCGTGGCACTTCTTCTTCCCCATGGCGCACTACTGGGTCGCGTGGATCACCATCGGCGCCCTGGTGGTGCATGTCGCCGCGAAGATCGAGGTGATCCGCCGAGGTCTCTCCAAGCCGCTCGATACGGAGGATGCCAAGCCAGGATCGCTGTCCCGTAGGAGTTTCGTCGGAGCCGCGGTCGTCGCCGGTGGCATCGTCACCCTGACCACGGTCGGGGAGACGCTCACGCCGTTGCGGCGGGTCGACGTGCTCGGCCAGCGTCGCGGCGACATCGGGCCCCAGCAGCTGCCGGTAAACAAGTCGGCCGTCGAGGCCGACATCACGACCCGCGCGCTGAACCCGTCGTACCGGCTCATCGTCGATGGTCCCCAGCCGTTCACGTTGAGGTTGGACCAGCTGCGTGCGATGACGCAGCACACGGTGCGGCTGCCGATCTCGTGCGTGGAGGGCTGGAGCGTGCAAGCCACCTGGAGCGGTGTTCGGGTGCGCGACCTGCTCGATCGCGCAGGGTTTGACCCCAGTGCGGACGTGCACGTCGAGTCACTGCAGACCAACGGTCGCTACAAGGAGAGCTTCCTGCGCACGCCGATCTCGCGCGACGACCGCACGCTGCTGGGGCTGCGGCTGAACGGGGCCGACCTCGACCTTGATCACGGGTTCCCGTGCCGGCTGATCGCTCCCGCCCGGCCTGGTGTCCTGCAGACGAAGTGGGTGGCCAAGATCAGCCTCGCCACCGGGGGGGACGGATGAGCGGCAAGCCGGTCGGGCGGGCCGCGCTGATCCTCATCGGCGTCGGCACGGCGGCCTACGGCGTCGTCGGGCTGTTCACCGCGCTGCACGGCCAGGCTCTGCGTTCGGCGTTGATCTGGTTCGTCGGTGGTGCGGTCGTGCACGACCTCGTGCTCGCGCCGATCGTCGCCACCGTAGGGGCGGTGCTGTGCCGAGTCGTCAACGGCAACGTGCGGCCATACCTGCAGGCGGGTCTGCTGATGTCCCTCGCGGTAACGCTGGTGGCGCTGCCGGTGGCCTCAGGTAAGGGATACAGCGGCAAGAATCCGTCGGCGCTGCCGCTGAACTACTGGCACGGCCTGCTGATCGCGCTGGCGATCGTGTGGGGCGCGACCCTGCTCGCCGCCGTCGCGCACGTGTCGAGATCGAGGTACGCACGCGCGCGACGGCAGGAGTCGGTTCAGTGAGTCAGCGCAGCGCAATCGCGATGTAGGAGAACTGCACGAACTTGTGCGGGTAACCGTCGCCCGGACCGTTCTGGCTGTCGTCACCGGCCGCCGCGATCGATCGCAGGATCCCCATGCCGCGGGTGACGACGCCGAACGGCGTGTACGCCGGCGACAGCGTGGTGTCCTTGGTCGTGATGAAGAACTGGCTGCCGTTGGTGTTCGGTCCCGCGTTGGCCATCGCGACCGTACCGGCGGGATACGTCGCGCCCTTCAGGTTCTCGTCACCGAACTCGTATCCGGGTCCGCCGCTGCCGGTGCCGGTCGGGTCGCCGCACTGCAGCACGTAGATCCGCCGCGTCGTCAGCCGGTGGCAGTGGGTTCCGGTGAAGTAGGCGTGCCGGGCGAGGAACGCAAACGAGTTCGTCGTGCACGGCGCCTTGGTGGTCAGGGCGCGGAAGTCGATCTCGCCCTGCGTGGTGTAGAGCTTTGCGACGTAGGGACGCTTGGCCTGTGCCGGGTGGTACGGCGGCAGCCCCTTGTAGCGGTCCTTCGGCACGACGGGCGTGTACACGCACCTCGTGCTCGCGGGCGCCGCGTGTGGTGCTTTCGGCGCGGGTCCCAACGATCCCCCGCTCGATCCCCCCGCGGCGGCGGCCGCTGCGGTGGCAAGTCCGACGATGAGGACGGTTCCGGTGGCAACGGCGAGAAGCTTGGTGGCGCGCATGGCGTTTCCCCTCTCGGTGGTCGAATCGGCCGCCAGCCTATGCCGCCGTTCGCAGGTACGGAACGTCATCGACCGTGCTCCAGGAGTCCGTCGAGCGGGTTCTGTCCCGTTCCCCTGGGCGTCGACGGCTGACGCGCAAGGAAATGAGCCAGCGGATTCGGCTAGCCTGCGGCGGTGCCCGAAGGCCATGTCGTCCACGTCGACGCACGGCGCTTCGGGCAGCGCCTCCGCGGTCACACCGTGCGGGCGAGCAGCCCCCAGGGCCGGTTCGCCGCGGGCGCCGCAGCGCTCGACGGCCGGCGGTTGACCGCTGCTGAGGCGTACGGCAAGCATCTGTTCCTGCGCTTCGGTGGCCGGTCCGGGCCGCCGTTGCTGCATGTTCACCTCGGGCTGATCGGCGGCTGGAACTGGTACGACGGCAGCGGCGAACTCCTCGCCGGTCGCCGTTTCCGCGGACCCGACGACTCGGCAGTCCGGCTCCGGCTACGGGCCGGACGGGGCGCGGCGGTGGTCACGGCCGAGCTGCGGGGCGCAATGCTCTGCGAGCTGATCGACATGGAGCACGCCGCCATGATCCACACTCGGCTGGGCCCGGATCCGATCCGCGGCAATGCCGACTCTCGCCGCGGCTGGGAGCGGCTGCACCGCAGTTCCGCAGCGCTGGGCACGTTACTGCTGCGTCAGGATGTCGTCGCCGGCGCCGGGCTGATCTGGCGATGTGAGGCGCCTTTCGCCGCGCACATCGATCCGCGACGTCCCGGCCGGGCGGTTACCGAGATCGAATGGCAGGCGATCTGGGCGGCGCTGCAGACCATGATGCGCGCCGCCGTACGCCGTGGCGGCGCCGAACGCACGACCCGCAGCGAACACCGGGCTTCGTGGGGTGATGAACTCTACCTGTTCCGCCGGGGCGGCGAGCCGTGCCGGGTGTGCGGGACGCCGATCGAGTCGCAGCAGATGGGCGGCCGTCTGGTGTGGTGGTGCCCCAGCTGCCAGCCGTACTGATTTCAGCCGGACTGCAGCAGGTAGAACGCTAGGCCCTGGTCATCGATGCACTCCGCCATCCGCCCGTACGGCTGCGACTCCGGCTCGCCCGGCTCGCCGCCCGCGTCGCGCACCGCCGCGACGGCGGCGTCGACGTCGTCGACCATCCAGACCGGCGTGCCGGCAGGGGCATCGCGCCCGTCGGAGATGCCGATCATCGGGAAGGTGTCATCGACCTGGAAACCGCGTGGTGATGGCGTGGCCGTCCAGCCCAGCACCGCGGCGTAGAAGTCGCGGGCGGCGGCGGCATCGGGCACCCCGATCACGGCGTACCCCAGGTCGCCGGCCTGATCGGCGCTGGGTCGATCGGCGCTGGGTGGCTCTTCGTCGCGCGGGGGGACCGCGTACACGGCGAACGGCAGGCCCTGGTTGTCGGTGCAGTTGGCGGTCCGGCCCCACGGCTCGTCCGTAGGCTCGCCCGGCTGGCCGCCGGCGGCGCGAACCCGCTCGATTGCGGCGTCGACGTCGTCGACGGCGTAGCAGCAGAACAGGGTGGCGGGCGACTGCCCGCCCTGAACGCCGATCGAGGGGACCGTGCCCCGCACCTGGTGCCCGCCTGGCTCGAACTCCCAGCCGAGAACCGCGCTGTAGAAACGTTCTGCGCGCTCCTGGTCGGGCACCCACAGCGAGACGTAGCCCACGTCGCCGTGCCGGTAGGCGGCGGTCCGCTCCGCGTTCGCCCGCAGCGGCGAGTGCAGGCCCCAGCGGTGCCCGAACGGGTCGACAACCCAGGCGTTGCGCTGGCCGTAGCCGTCGTACGGCTCGCGGTCACCGGTGCCGCCGCGAGCCAGCACGCGCGCCCGGGTCGCGTCGGCGTCGGTGACCGAGAGCATCAGGCTGACGGTCGCTTCGCCGGGCGTCGGTGCGACGACCCCGATCTCCGGATGTGCATCGGAGAGATAGATCCGGCCGCCGGCAAGCGCGAGTTCGCTGTGGCCGATCCGACCGTCTGGCATGACGATCGGCTCGCCCATTAGCTCGGCGCCGAAAACCTCGACGTACCAGTCGATTGCGGCCCGCGCGTTGTTGACGGCGAGGTACGGGATCGCGGCACCAACTGCCGTCGCCGTCGCTGGTGCGGCCGATGTCGTTGCTGTGGACACTGCAACTCCTCGTGGCAGGGCGAGTGCGCGTTCGATGCGCGCTCGAAGGCTGGCGGCGAACACCGGGTCGGGCTGCGGCGGGGGCGTGCCGGAATCTAGGAGGCGCAAGTCGCGCAGCGGGTCAGCCACGGCGGTCCTCCCGTCCGGTGTCCGGATCGTCGTACGCGCGGCGGAATGCCGCGCGGGCGCGCACGAGCAACGCCTCGGTGGCGTGCAGCGTGCGGTCGAGCAGGTGCGCCACCTCGGCCACCGGCAGGTCGTCGAGATAACGCAGGACCAGCGCGGACCGATGGTGCGGTGCGAGCGAGGAGAGTGTCGCCCGCGCCCGGATCAGGTCCAACCGCTCGTCCCATGGGTCGTCCGTGCCGTCACCCGGCAGCGCCGCCACGGCATGTACGTTGCGTGTCTCCCGGGATTCCCGCCGCCAGTGGTCGACGAGCTTGTGTCGGGCGACGCCGACGAGCCACGCCGGGCTCACCGGTGGCGGGTCGTCGCGGCGGACGGCGTCGACCGCGGCAGGGAACGTCTCCGCGGTCAGATCCTCGGCCACCGTGGCGTTGCCGCAACGTGCGAGCAGGTAGCCGTAGATCTGCGTCGACGTCTTGTCGTAGAGCGCGAGCAGCCCGGCACCAGGATCGTCGACGATCGCAGTCGGCTCGCTCACATCCTGATCGTCGTCGCGGGTACGTGTTCTCCGACGCCCTCCGGCGGCGTTTCTTCGCGATCGGCGTCGAGCGAACGGTCGACGGCCCGCCCGGCCGCTCGGAATGTGATCGCGAGCAGCACGCCGCATACCCAGGCCGCGACGCCGGCCACGATGTCGAGCAGGTAGTGGTTACCGGTCAGCAACACCGACAGCGAGGTGCCGATTGGGTAGAACAGCCACCCGATGCGCATGCCGCGGTGCCGGGCCAGGCGGTACATCGTCACGGCCGACCACAGGGCCAACGCAATGTGCATCGACGGCATCGAGGCGAACTGATCGGCCGCGTGCTTGGTCGCCCCTGTCTCGTAGCCGCCGATGGTGTGGAATTTCGCCACCGTGTCGATGAAGCCGCCGCCCGGCAGCAGCCGGGGCGGGGCGGTGGGTGCGAGCCAGAAGCAGACCAGGCTCACCACCGTGATCCACATCAGCACGTTGCGTTCGAACCGGTAGCGCTCCGGCCGTCGCTGGTGCATCCACAGCAGGATTCCGGCCGGCACCAGGAAATGCAGCACGACGTAGTAATAATTCGCGACGACGGCGATCGGCTCGATGCCGGCGGCCCAGTGGTCCATCGGCGTCTCGACGTCGATGTGCAGATCGCGTTCGATCCGCAGCAACGACGCCCCGCGATGCAGTGCGGCGGCCGCGTGCAGCGGCGTGTTGTCCTGGATCAGTGTGTAGATTCCGAAGAACGCGCCGATCAGCACGATCTCGCGCCACAGCGGGGGAATCGCGCGCTGGTGGCGGCGTATCCAGAGGAGCAACCGGAGCATTCCGGGAGCCTATCGACTGTGACGGCGCGATCCGCGCTACCGTCGTGATGTTGGTCGCTCAGGACAGAATGTGGGACGCCACGCGATACAGCGTCGGCCGCGCGCCGTCACGTGGGCCGGCACGGTCCAGGCGTACCTCCGCCCGGCGCCCGTCCACGCGGAGGGTCATCAGCTCGTTGCCGAAGTACGGCCCGTCGGTGCAACGCCACGACAGGGTCATCGGCGGCACCCGGGCCACCAGCCCGAGCAGCCCGCGGGTGGCCCGCTCGGCCACCGCGCTCCACGAGAGCCGGAATGCCAGCTTCATCGGCGTCGGCACGACGTTATGCAACGGCGAACAGGTCAGCTGCACTACCGTCGCCGGTACCGGTCGGTCGAATCGAGCCTCGGCGACGTAGGCATGGTGCACATCGCCGGAGAGCACGCAGACGGTCGCCGGCGCAACTCCGGCCTGCGCATAGGCGCCGGACGCGACGCCTTGCAGCAGGCCGGCCAACCGATCGAACGACGCCCGAAACGCCGCCCAGTGCTCCAGATCGCCCGCCTGACGGGCCTTCTCCGACAGAGTGGCGATGCGCGCGCCGCGGGCACCGGCACACAACCGCTCGTTCCACGACTCGATGTCGTGCAGCGCGCGGGGCAGTAACCATGGCAACGACGTGCCGACGAGCAGGTGGTCGTAGTCGCCGGCCAGCTGCGCCTCCAGCCAACCGAACTCATCCTCGCTGAGCATGCTGCGCGCCCCGTCGGCGAGGATGCGTCCGCACCGGGAGTCGAGCATCAGCAATCGAACCGGGCCGAGGTCACGCCGATAGGACCAGCGCGCGCCCTTGCCGCCGTCGGCCTCGCGGTCGGCGACGACGGCGTAGTCGCGCAACAGCCCGCCGGCGTCGCCGTCGTGGCCACGAATGCGCTGGTAGAGCTCGTCGGCGTCGAGGTCCGCGGGCGAGAGATTGCCCAGGTGCTGGTAGACCCAGTACGACGAGAGCGCGCCGATGATCCGCTCCTGCCACCACGAGGTCCGCTGGATCTCCTCGCGCCAGGCGTGCGAGGTGTTCCAGTCGTCGCGGACGTCGTGGTCGTCGAAGATCATCGAGCTCGGCACCGTCGAGAGCAGCCATCGCACGGCCGGCTGGGTCCAGGATTCGGCGTAGAGCCAGGTGTATTCCTCGAAGTCCGCGACCTGTTCCTTCGCGCCAGTGGTGCTGTCGCGGCGGGCGCGGATGCGTGCCTGGGTCGCCTTGGTCGTCTCGTCGGCGTAGACCTGGTCGCCCAGCAGGATGAGCGCATCGGGCCAAGCGTGTCCCGGCAGCGCGGCGACGTCGGCGGCGAGGCACTCCAGCGCATCGGGCTCGAAGTGCGGATCGTCGCGCACAGCGTCGGATCGGGCGTAGCGGCAGGATCCGAAGGCGATCCGCAGCGGACGGTCGTCGCCGAGCGTCCGGATGCGGCTCGGCGGTCGGGATTCGCCGGCGAGCGGCCAGACCCGCTCCCCGTCGAGCCGGACCTCGTAGGGCGTGCTGCTCCCGGCGGCCAGCCCGGTCACGCTCACCAGCGCGTAGTAGTGGCCGCTCACGCACCAGGTGCGCTCCCGAGCGCCGAGCACTTCGACCTCGCACGGGGCGTCGGTCTCGACCCAGACGGTCGCATCGCATCGACCCACGTGCCGCAGCAGCGGGCCGAGGAGGAGCCGCGTCATCAGCGCAGCGTAGTGGCGCACCATGCCGCGGCGGCCGTGGTGTCAGCGGTCGGTGAGTCCCTTGGGCGCCGTCGACGACGGCGACGCGTCGTCGACCCGGACGACCGCGGGTCGTGCAGCGCTGCGCCAGCCGGCCCGAGTCCTGCCTCAGCTGTGGTTCGACACCGGCGCGGCGATGGTCGGCCGCTCCCGGCCCGTGCCGCTGCGCCGCTCGATGCGGATCAGCACGTACGGCAGCGCCAGCGCGATGATCGCGAAGATGAACCACTGCACGACGTAGGCCAGGTGCTGCAGCTCGAATGCGCCGCCGGCCGGGTTGGACATGTCGGGTGCCCCGAACGAGGAGAGCCCGCGCCCGGCCGGACGCTGGCGGATCAGCTCGGCGTAGGCGCCGTAGGTCGGCGAGCCGAGCCGCGCGGCGAGCGACGGCACAGCGATGCGGTCGACCTGCCCGGCCGGCACGCCGGCCTCGGATCGCTCGGTCTCACTGGGATAAAGCCTGGCGACGACGTCGACCATGCCGGCCGGTGGCGGCGGGGCGTGCACGACGGACGTGGCGGAGCCGTCACTGGCGAGCCAGCCGCGCACCACCAGCAGAGTCGGTCCGCTGTCGGTCCGCAACGGCGTCAGGACCAGGTAGGCCGGCGAGCCGTTGACCTCACGCTGGCGGACCAGCAGCTGGCCGACCGCGTCGTAGCGACCTCTGGCGCTGACCCGGCGGAACTGCAGCGCATCGCCGGTGACGACCCGCTGCGACAGCAGCGAGCCCACCGGTACGACGGCGGCGCGGTCGTTGGCCCGCAGCACGTCGTTGACGCCGCGCTTCCAGCCGTAGCGGTGAACCTGCCACACGCCGGCCGACGCGCAGCCGATCGCGATCAGTACCGCGACCGCGAGCAGCACGGCGTTGCGCGGCTGGCGGAACGTGGCGAGCACCAGACCACGGTACGACCGGTCGCCGACGGACGTGCGGCGGGCGGTTGGCCACCCCCGCCGGTGCAGGGCTTCAGCCGACCAGCTGCGCGATCGTGTAGATGAGCAGGCCGGCGAGCCCGCCCACCACCGTGCCGTTGATCCGGATGAACTGCAGATCGCGCCCGACCTGCAGCTCGATCCGCCGGCTCGCGTCGTCGGCGTCCCAGCGGGCGACGGTGCCGGTGACCAGGTCGGCGAGGTCGGCGCGGTAGGTGTGGACGACGTAACGCACGGCGTCGTCGATCCAGCCCTCGACCTTCGCCTGCATCGCTGGGTCGTCGCGCAGCCTGCGACCCAGCGACATGATCGACTCCTCGAGCCGGTGGCGCAGCTCGGAATCGGGGTCGGCCGACATTGATATCGCGTTGCGTTTCGCGGTGTTCCACATCGTCGCGGCGAGCGATCGGACCGCCACCGAGTCGAGCACCTGCTCGACGGCCTTGCCAACCCGCAACTCCATCTCGGGATCCTGCCGCAGCGCTGCGCCCAGGGTACGGACGCGGGCGGCGGCGTCGCGGCGGAGCGGATGCTCGCGGTCGGCCGCGACCTCGTCGAGAAACTTCAGCAGGGCGGTGAACGCCCGGCCGAAGATGACGTCGTCGACCCGGTCGGGAACCCACCGCGGCGATTCCTGCGAGAGCCGGTCTCGAAGCACCGCCTTGTTCTCGTTCAGGAACCGGCGCAACGCGTGCACACCCTCGACGAGCAACCGCTGGTCGTGCCCGCCCTCGGCCGCGATGTCGATCAGCCGGCCGAAGAAGGCCGCCTTCGGCGCCGTTCGCAGCCGCGACAGCAGCACCTGCTCGAACCCGGCCTGCACGTCGTCGTCGCGCAGGACCTCGGACAGTCCCCCCGCGGCCGCCCCGACGGCGTCACCGACGCGACGCGCATTGGCCGGAGCGGCGAGCCACTCCCCTACCCGGTGGCCCAGATGCAGCGTGGCGAGCTTCGTGGAGACGACGTCGGTGGACAGGAAGTTTGCCTGCACGAATACGCCGAGGCTGGCGCCGAGCTGGTTCTTCTTGCGCGGCAGGATCGCGGTGTGTGGGATCGGCAGCCCGAGCGGATGCCGGAACAGCGCGGTCACGGCGAACCAGTCCGCCAGCGCACCGATCATTGATGCCTCGGCCGTGGCCTTCACGTACCCCACCCATGCGCCGTGGCCGGAGCCGGCCAGCACGCAGGTCAGCCAGATCGCCGTTGCGAGCAGCAGGAGGCCGCCCGCCGCACCCTTCATGCGCACCAGCGCGCGGCGGCGCTCGGCGTCGGCAGGTGACATCGACGAGCGCGGCATCGCCTCAGGGTAAGGGCCGAACCGCGCTTGATTCCGGATCGGGCGCCAGTGAGAGGCTGGCGGCATGTCGGACCCGCCGCTGGTGCTCGAGCTCGACCTCACCGAGCCGGTGATCACGGTGCCGCCCACCGACCGGCTGGACGCGATCCGGGCTCGGCGTCGGGTCCGGCTCGGTGAGATCGTCGACGGCCTCCGGCGCGCCGCCTCCGACGAGCGGGTGGCCGGCCTGCTCGCGAAGATCGGCGGTATGCCGTGCGGTCTTGCGACGGCGCAGGAGATCCGCTCGGCCGTGGTCGCGTTCCGCGCCACCGGGCGGTTCGCGATCGCGTGGTCGGAGACGTTCGGGGAGTTCGCCGCCGGCACGGTCGGCTACTACCTCGCGACGGCGTTCGACCGGATCGTGCTCGGCGAATCCGGTGACGTCGGCCTGCTCGGCGTCGGCGGACGCGCGTTCTTCATCCGCGACGCGCTGGAGCGGGTCGGCGTGCGCGCCGAGATGGGGCAGCGGCACGAGTACAAGAACGCCGCCAACACGTTCACCCGGTCCGGGCTCACCGAGGCGCACCGCGAGGCCCTGGACGCCGTCGTCGCCTCCTTTGCCGATCAGATCGTGGCCGGCGTCGCAACGGCCAGGGGGTGTAGCGCCGCCGAGGTGCGCGAGCTGATCGACCGCGCACCGCTGTCGGCAGCCGAAGCCCTGGCCGCCGGTCTCGTCGACCGGGTCGGTTACCGCGACGAGGTCTACGCCGGCGTGCGTGCCCAGGTCGGGGGCGAGGTGGAGCTGCGCTACGTCCACCGCTACAAGCCGGCACCGGCCACGGCGGTGGCGCAGCGGGTGCGATCCCGGCGGTCCCGGCACGTCGGCGTCGTCTACATCGCCGGCGCGATCACCACCGGCCGGTCCGGCAACCAGCCGATCGGCGGCGCCCGGGCCGGATCGGACACCGTCGCCGCCGCACTGCGGGCAGCCGTCCGCGACGACGACGTTACGGCGATCGTCGTCCGGGTCGAGAGCCCCGGCGGTTCCTACGTCGCGTCTGACACCATCCGCCGCGAGGTCGTGCTGGCGCGCCGGGCCGGCAAGCCGGTCGTCGTCTCGATGGGTGAGGTGGCGGGTTCCGGCGGCTACTTCGTCTCGATGGCGGCCCGGGTGATCCTCGCCGCCCCCGCGACTATCACCGGCTCGATCGGCGTCTTCGGCGGCAAGGCCGTGATCGACCGGGTGCTGGAGCGCGCCGGCGTCGGCGTCGAGGCCGTCAGCCGGGGTGCGCACGCGCTGATGTTCTCCGCGCGCTGGCCGTTCTCCGACGACGAGCGGGCGCTGCTGGACCGCTGGCTCGATCGCGTCTACGACGACTTCACCGCCAAGGTCGCGGCCGACCGCGCGATGTCCCGTGCGCGGGTGCACGAGATCGCTCGCGGCCGGATCTGGACCGGCGCCGACGCCCGCGACCGTGGCCTCGTCGACGACCTCGGCGGCTTCGCCGACGCGATCGCGCTGGCCCGCCGCCGCGGCGGGCTGCCGGCCCGCGACGACCTCGCCGACGTCCGGGTGTTCCCCCAGCTGCCGGTGAAGGACCGGGTGCGCCGCCCGCAGTCCAGCGAGCACCCCGGCGCGGCCGCGATGCGGCTCTCGGCGTGGGGCCGGTTCGCGCCGCTCGCCGCCGCGCTGGGTCTGCCGGCCGCCGGGCCGCTGACGATGCCGCCGCTGGATCTTCGCTGACTGAGTAGAAACCGACGTCACCAGGGCGCCGAACACGTCGATCTCTACTCAGTCGGTGCGGCTTTTCGGGGCTGTTGACAGCGGGCGGCGGTGATGATCAGCCGTCTACGACGCTGCCGACCCAGCCGAGCTCGACCCAGCCGGTGGTCACGACCACGGTGGCCTCGACCACGCCGGCGTCGTCGTATCGCGGCCGATCGACGGCGCCGATCGCCGCCGGCCCACGCTGACTGAGTAGAGATCGACGTCGCCGGGGCGCCGAACAGGTCGATGTCTACTCAGTCGATGCGGGTATGGGCCCGCTCGGTGGTGCGCGATCGCGGCCGGCCTACCATCGCTGGCGGCGAAGACCGACCGAGGGAGTGCCAATGCGGGCCGCAACCGTCGTCCCCGGACAGCCCGACCAAGCGCGCGTTGACGACGTCGCCGACCCCGCCGAGTCCGACGGCGCGCTGCTGGTCGACGGCCTGCTCGTCGGCGTGTGCGGCACCGACTACGAGATCGCGCACGAGGGTTACGGCTGGGTGCCCGAAGGACACGACCGCCTGGTGCTCTTCCACGAGTCGATGGGCCGGGTAGTTCAGGCGCCGGCCGGCTCCGGATTCACCGCGGGCGATTCCGTCGTCGGCATCGTGCGGCGGCCGTGCCCGCAGCGGTGCCGGCCGTGCGCCCACCGGGAATGGGACTTCTGCGCCACCGGCGACTACACCGAGCGCGGCATCAAGCAGCGCGACGGCTACGGCTCGCAGCGGTGGCGGGTCGAGCCGGACTTCGCCGTCAAGCTCGACCCCGCCCTGGGGACGCTGGGAGTGCTCACCGAGCCGACGTCGGTGGTGGCGAAGGCCTGGGACCAGGTCGACCGCATCGGCCAGCGCGCCTACACAGAGCCGAGCACGGTGCTGGTCACCGGCGCCGGACCAATCGGGCTGCTGGCGGCGCTGATCGGCGTGCAGCGCGGCATGCAGGTGCACGTGCTCGACCGGATGGCCGATGGCCGCAAGCCGGACCTGGTGCGCCAGCTCGGCGCGACCTATCACAGCGGATCGGTCGGCGACCTTGCTCTGCGCCCCGACATCGTCATCGAGTGCACTGGCTTCGGAGCGCTCGTTGTCGACGTGCTGCAGCACACCGGCCGCAATGCCATCACCTGCCTGACCGGTATCTCCGGCGGCAGCGCGACCGTGCAGCTCGGCGCGGACGCGCTGAACAAGGAACTGGTCCTCGACAACGACGTCGTCTTCGGGTCGGTGAACGCCAACCGGCACCACTATGAGCTCGCGGCGACGGCGCTGGCGGCCGCGGACCGCGACTGGCTCGCCCAGCTGGTGACCCGCACGGTGCCGCTGGAGCAATGGACCGAGGCGCTGGCGAAGAAGCCCGACGACGTCAAGGTCGTCGTCGACCTGCAGGCCTGACCCGCGCAGGTCGTCGCATAGGTTGTGCCTGTGACTCACATCGACGTGATCGCCGACGGCCATGTCGAGAAGGCCGCCGCGCTCGACCCGTGCACTGCCACGATGTTGGGCATCGCCGGCCACGACGACGCGCTGACCGACTACGGCCCGGACGGCTGGACCGCCCGCGCCGAGCTGAACCGCGAGACCCTCCGAGCCGTCGCCGGTGCATCCGCCGAGAACGACGTCGACGAGTGCAGCAGGTCGGTCATGACCGAGCGGCTCGGGCTCGAGCTGGAGCTGGTCGATGCCGGACTGCTGCAGGCGGAGCTCAACGTAATCGCGAGCCCGCTGCAGGCGCTGCGGATGGTCTTCGATCTGATGCCGACCGATGGCGACGACGCCGCGGCGACCATCGCCACCCGGCTCGAGGCCGTGCCGGAGGCGCTGGGCAGTTATGTCGCGGGTCTGCGGCAGGGGGCGCGGACGGGCACGGTGGCGGCGATGCGCCAGGTGCGCCGGTGCGCGGCCATGTGCGATGAGTGGTCCGGCGCGGCCAACGGCGGCTTCTATGCCGGCCTTGCCGAGCGAGCCAGCGCGTCCGGGGCCGCCGATGGGACGCAGCGGCGGCTGCAGGCGGCGTCGGTCGCGGCCGCCGAGGCCACTGCGCGGTTCGCCGAGTTCCTGCGGACCGAGCTCGCGCCGCTGGCTCCCGAGCGTGACGCCGTCGGACGGGATGCCTATGCGCTGTGGTCGCGGCTGTTTCTCGGCAGCACCATCGACCTGGACGAGACCTACGCCTGGGGGTGGGAGGAGCTGGCCCGCATCGACGCCGAGATCGACCACGTCGTCGAGCAGATCGCCCCCGGCGGGACGCTGCAGGACGCGATGGCGGCGCTGGGTACCGACCCGGCACGCCGGCTGCGCGGCCCGGAGGCGCTGCGCGGCTGGATGCAGCGACTAGCCGACCGGGTGGTCGGCGAGCTGGCGGGCACGCACTTCACCATTCCCGAGCCCGGCCGCGCCCTGGAGTGCTGCATCGCACCGACCCATGACGGCGGCATTTACTACACGCCGCCGGCGGAGGACTTCAGCCGGCCGGGCCGGATGTGGTGGGCGCTGCCCGAGGGCGTCGAGGAGTTCAGCACCTGGCGCGAGGCGACGACGGTGTTCCACGAGGGGGTACCTGGACACCATTTGCAGAACGTCGTGGCGATGTCGAACTCCGACCTGAACCGGTTCCGCCGGTTCTGCTGGGTCTCCGGGCACGGCGAGGGCTGGGCCCTGTATGCCGAGCGGTTGATGGAGGAGCTGGGCTACCTCGATGATCCCGGGGATCGGCTGGGCATGCTCGACGGGCAGGCGTTCCGCGCGGCCAGGGTGATCGTCGACATCGGAATGCACCTGGAGCTGCCGATCCCCGCTGGCGTCGGATTCGGTGCCGGCGAGCGGTGGACACCCGAACTCGGCCTGCAGTTCCTGCGCGCCCACTGCACGATGGACGACGCGTTCATCCGGGACGAGCGGGACCGCTACCTCGGCTGGCCGGGGCAGGCACCGTCGTACAAGGTGGGTGAGCGGCTCTGGTTGCAGGCACGCCAAAACGCCCAACGCCGACTGGGGTCAGCCTTCGACCTGAAGGCGTTCCACCAGTCCGCGTTGAGCCTGGGCTCAATGGGCCTCGCTCAGCTCCGAATCGAGCTGAACCGCTCGTCGGAGGCGGCCGGGGCAGCATAGGCCCGCGGCGACCGTGTGACGAACGTCACAACGCGCAAACCCGTCATGGGGCTGCGCGTGGCGCGTCAGGCCCAGTGAGTGTTTCGGGCCCAGTGGGTGTTTCGGGCCCAATGTGTGTTGCGGGTGGTGTGGGAGTTACGCATGGGGTGATCCCTTTCAAATTGGACGCCGGTTGGGGGCAGCCGACGCGGGACTACTTTACAGTAGGCCATTTTTGCCGATTAGCCACCCCGGCGGGGCGCGAATCGTGTTTAATACGGCCAGTAGCCGGTTGACCACGGTCAACTGGGCCGTGGTCAACGCTGCCGGAAGGGGCGCCAGGTGCCCGTACTGAGCGGACCGTTGACCTGGGCACGTGCGGTTGGACCGCGGCTCGCAACTTATGTAGTTCTAGTATGTTTCGCAACATTTGTTCTCGCGATCCTGACTGGTAGTTATTCTACGATTACCCCGCGAATTGTTGTCACGGTCTGCGTCCTGGTCTTCGGCGCAGGTCTGAGTGTGGAGGCGCTGCGCCGGGTCGGGCATCCGACCGGCGGTGTCTTCACGGACCTGCAGGCCGCTTGGACGCTGCCCATGGTCTTGCTCCTGCCGCCGGTGTTCGCGATCCTTGCGCCCTTCCCACTCACGGCGGCGCTGCAGCTCGTCGTCACGCGGGCACCGCTCCACCGACGCTTGTTCAGCGCCGCCGCCACTGGCATCTCCAACCTGCTGGCATGGTTCGTCTTCCACGCCGTCAGTGGCGCGGCCGGTTCGATGAGCACCGGTAGCGCGCCTGAGCAGTGGCTGCACCATCCCGTGCGGAGTGTGGCCGCCGGACTGCTCGCCGCTGTCGTGGTGATGACAGCGAACAAGGCACTCGTCTTTGTGGCGGTCCGACTGAGTTCGCCCGAGGCGCGGTTGCGCGAGTTCATCGTCGACCGTGAGGCGCGTGTCCTCGACGCGGTCGAGGGGTGCTGCGGGCTGCTGGTCACCCTCGTCGTCGTCATTGACCCGTGGCTCGCGCTGGTCGCCATTCCGCCGATGATGATGCTGCAGCGCAGCATCCTGCACGGACAGCTCACCGCCGCGGCGCGGATCGACGCCAAGACCGGCCTGCTCAATGCCACGACCTGGAATCGCGAGGCCGAACGCCACATCGCCGCGTCGCTGCGGTCGAAGATCCCGCTCGGGGTCATCCTGTTCGACCTCGACCACTTCAAGTCCGTCAATGACCAGTACGGACACCTCATCGGCGACCGGGTGCTGCGGTCCGTCGCCGATTGCATGTCGGCAGAGATCCGCAGCTACGACGTCGCCGGGCGGTTCGGAGGCGAGGAGTTCGTCCTGCTGCTGCCAGGAGCCGGACCGGTCCGTTCGCTCGCCGTCGCGGAGCGGTTGCGACGCCAGCTTGACGTACAGGCGGTGGCGACCGACGACGGCCGCGCGGTGCACGTCACGATGTCGGCCGGCGTCGCCGTGTTCGGCATCGACGGCACCGACCTCACGGATCTGCTGGCAGCGGCCGACGCCGCGCTGTATCGAGCCAAGGCCGCCGGGCGCAACCAGGTCCATCGCGCATCCGACCTCGGCCGGGAACGCGCGACCGACAGCTGATCGCCGCGCCGGTGCGGCCGCATGGTGTGTGACATCCGGGATCGGTAGCAGCCGAGGAGTGCGCCTGTTCACCACCCGCCCCGAGCTCGCCGGCACGTTCGGCATGGTCGCGACAACGCACTGGCTGGCCACAGCGTCGGGGATGGGCGTCCTCGAGGACGGCGGCACGGCCATCGACGCCGCCGTCGCCGCGGCCTTCACCCTTTACGTCGTCGAGCCGCATCTGAACGGGCCGGGCGGCGACCTACCGCTCATCTTCGCGACCGCCGCCGATCCGGCGCCGACGGTGTTGTGCGCCCAGGGCGTCGCGCCGCGGGCGGCCGACCTCGCGGCCTTCGCTCAGCTTGGCCTGCGGCTGGTGCCCGGCACCGGGCTGTTGCCGGCCGTCGTCCCGGGTGCCGTCGGCGGCTGGCTCACGCTGCTGCGCGATCACGGCACGGCGACGCTGCGCAGCGTGCTCCGGTTCGCGATCGGCTACGCCCGGGACGGCCATCCGCTGACCCCGCGGGTGGCGAACACCGTCGCCGCAGTCGCCGACCACTTCGCCGCACACTGGCCGAGTTCGGCGCGGCTCTGGCTGGCCGGCGGCAGACCACCGGCGCCCGGCCAAGTGGTCAGGAACCCGCAGCTCGCCGACACCTTCCAGCGGCTGATCGACGAAGCCGACGCCGCCGGCAGCGACCGCGAAGCGCAGATCGACGCGGCTTACCGGGCCTGGTACCAGGGATTCGTCGCCGAGGCGATCGATGCCTTCTGCCGCACCGAGGTCGCAGACGATTCCGGTGACCGGCACCGCGGCCTGCTCACCGGCGCCGACCTGGCCCGCTGGCGGCCGACGTACGAGCGACCGTCTACTGTGGACTGGCAGGGCTACACGGTGTGCAAGCCGGGTGCATGGAGCCAGGGCCCGGTGCTCCTGCAACAGCTGCGCATGCTCGACGGCGTCGACGCACCGCACGGAAGCGCCGAGCTCGTGCACGCCACCGCCGAGGTGGCCAAGCTCGCCTTCGCCGACCGCGAGGCCTGGTACGGCGACGTGCCTGACGTCCCGCTCGCGACGCTGCTCTCTCGCGAGTACGCCGACGAGCGCCGGCAGTTGATCGGCGAGCACGCCCGCAACGAGCTGCGGCCGGGCTGGCCCGATGGTCGCGAGCCGCGGCTGCCCGACGTCCCGACCGGCGCGGGCGAGGAAGGCATGACGATCGGCGAGCCGACGGTCGGCCGGCTCGGCACCACCCGCGGCGACACCTGCCACATCGACGTCGTCGACCGGTACGGCAACATGGTCTCGGCGACGCCGTCGGGTGGCTGGCTGCAGAGCTCGCCGGCGATCCCCGGCCTTGGCTTCCCGCTGGGGACCCGGGGCCAGATGTTCTGGCTGGAGCCGGACCTGCCGAATTCGCTGGCGCCCGGCAAGCGGCCACGCACCACCCTCTCGCCGACGATGCTGCTGCGCGACGGCCAGCCCGTGATCGCGTGCGGAACTCCGGGAGGCGACCAGCAGGACCAGTGGCAGCTGTGCTTCCTGCTGGCGCACGTGCTGCATGCGCTGAACCTGCAAGAGGCCATCGAAGCCCCGGCCTGGCACTCGATCGCGTTCCCGTCGTCGTTCTACCCGCGCGAGTCGACACCGGGCGGGCTGGTCGTGGAATCGCGGATCGGCGAGGAAGTGATCGACGACCTGCGCCGCCGCGGGCACGTCGTCACGGTGTCCGACCCGTGGTCGCTCGGGCGGCTCTCCGCGGTCAGCCGCGACCCCGCCACCGGCGTCCTGCGCGCCGCCGCCGACCCGCGCGGCATGCAGGGTTACGCCGCCGGCCGCTGATCGCGGCCGTACGCCGCGGGGAGTAGGGCTGGCTACCGACCGCGGACGACGCCGCCGCCGCCGCCATGACCTACCGTTCGGGCGTGGTGATCCCCGCGTTGCGGTGCAGACCGCCCTGGCAGCGCCTGACGGCGCTGGCCGCGGTGATCGGCGTCGTCCAGGTGATCGGGACCCACTTCGCCGCGCGCCACCAGACCCACGCGCGGCCGCTCGACGCGGGCGCCTACCTGCTGCTCGTCGCCGCCGCGGCGCTGCTGCTCGGACTTCGCCGCAGCCCGCCGGCGGTGCTCGTCGCGGTCTTCGCCGTCACGTCGGGCTACCTGTTGCTGCACTATCCACTCGGCCCGGTCTTCTTCTCCCTGATCGCCGCGTTCATCGCGACCGTGGTGACCGGGCACCGGGCGCTGGCCGTCGTGGTGCTGTGCCTGGGCTACGTGACGGCGCTGTGGATCCGCAGCGCCGTGATCGGGGAGTCGCCGCCCGGCCCGCCGGCGATCGTCGGCCTGGCCGCCTGGCTGCTCGTGCTGCTCTCGGTCGGCGAAGGCGTCCGTACCCGGCGCGAGCGCATCGTGCAGACCCGCCGTACCCGCGAGGAGGAGCTGCTGCGCCACGCGGCCGACGAGCGGTTGCGGATCGCCCGCGAGCTGCACGACGTCGTCGCGCACCACATCTCGCTGATCAACGTCCAGGCCGGGGTCGGGCTGCATCTGATGGACCGCAAGCCCGAACAGGCCCGCGAGGCGCTGACGACGATCAAGGCGGCGAGCGCCGAGACGCTGCGGGAGGTTCCGTGCGCTGCTCGACGCCGAGGACGACGTCGAGGTCGTCGGCGAGGCGGTCGACGGCAACGAGGCGATCGCGCTGGCGAAGCGGCTGCGGCCGGACGTGATCCTGATGGACATCCGGATGCCCGACGTCGACGGGCTGGTCGCAACCCGTGCGATTGCGGTGGATCCGACGTTGGCGGGCACCCGGGTGCTGATCCTGACCACGTTCGACCTCGACGAGTACCTCTTCGAGGCGCTGCGGGTCGGCGCCAGCGGGTTCCTTGTCAAGGACACCGAGCCGGCCGACCTCATCCGCGGCGTCCGGATCGTTGCCGGCGGTGACGCCCTGCTCTCGCCGGGCGTCACCCGCCGGCTGATCGAGGAATTCGCCGTCAAGGCAAAGGAACCCGGGCGCGGCGCATCCCTGGACCTGCTCACCGACCGCGAGCGTGAGGTGGTCGCCCTTGTCGGCGGTGGGCTGTCCAACGACGAGATAGCGGCGCGGCTCGTCGTCAGTCCGGCGACGGCGAAGACGCACGTGAGCCGCGCCATGATCAAGCTCGACGCCCGGGACCGGGCGCAGCTGGTCGTGCTCGCCTACGAATCCGGCCTGGTGCGCCCAGGCTGGTCCGGCTGACGCGCCGCGGCGCCGGTGGGACGGCGACGTCGCAACTCGCGCTTGATCGGGCCGCACCGACTGCGTAGACATCGACGTGTTCGACGGCCCGGCGACGTCGATCTCTACTCAGTCAGCGGGTTCGGCTGAACCGCAGCGCCGTCGCGTGCGTGTGGTGGATCAACGGCGCCTTCAGGCACATCCGCAGTGCCGGCGCCGGCCTGCACCGAAGGAGGACCGGGATGAAGACTTCACCGCACCGGCTCGCGATCGGCGCCACCACGGCGGCAATCGCTGTCCTGGCCGCGGCCTGCGGCAACGGGTCGTCGGCCGGCGGATCGGGACCGGGCACTCCGGCATCGAGCACCGGGCCGTCGACCGCCACGACCGCCACGAGCGGCACGAGCGGGTCCACCGGCACGGGCGGCGCCACCGTCATCACGCGCCGCGGCGGGCTGGGAACGTACCTCACCGACAGCGCGGGCCGCACCGTGTATGAGTTCGAGGCCGACAGCAACGGCAGGTCGGCCTGCTCCGGCGCCTGCGTGTCGGTCTGGCAACCGCTGACCACGAAAACGAAACCCACCGCGTCGCGCGGCGCGACGGCGGCCGATGTCGCAACGATCACGAGATCTGACGGCTCGAAGCAGGTCACCTACAAGGGCCATCCGCTGTACTACTACTCCGGCGACACCGCCGCCGGGCAGACGACCGGCCAGGGCAACGACGGCTTCGGCGCCAAGTGGTACGTGCTCGCGCCCTCGGGAGCGCCGATCACTCACGGCGCAGCCGCGACCCAGTCGAGCTCGGGCGGTTACGGGGGCTACTGAGCCACGCGTACTCCCTGCGGTGTACGCCGACCCCGCGTCGGACGCCCGGTGCCGTAGCGCAAGTGCATCCGCGCATCCGACGACGACGGCGTCGCCACGGTCGACGATCGAGTCATCGATCAACCGACCACAGGGAGCGCACTATGAGTACCGAAGATCCCCGTCCTGGCAGCGGAATCCGCGCATCGAACGCCGACCGGGAGCGGGTCGTGACCACGCTTGGCGACGCCGCTTCAGAGGGGCTGCTGACCGTCGACGATGCCGACGAACGCATCGCGGCTGCGTATCACGCGACCTATCTGCGTGACCTGCGCCCGCTCACCTCCGACCTTCCAGGCGGCGAGGCCACCGGAGCAGCTGGCACCGGAACCCACCCGGCCTGGCAGGGTCGTCCGCCGTGGGCCGGCCGGCGGGGCCGATTCCCCGTCCCACCGCTGGTTGCCCTCGCGGCCGTGCTGGTGGTGGCCGGGTTCTTCGCGCCGTGGCATGACGGGCACCATGGTGGGCCGCCGTTCTTCTTCCCGGCATGGATTGCAGCCTTCTTCCTCATCCGGTTCGCCATCTTCGGCCGCACCCGCTGGGGCACTCGCTGGAACACTCATTGGCACACCCGATGAGCGCGTCGGTCGTACACACGACCGGCCTGACCAAGCGTTACGGCGAGCGCGTCGTCGTCGACCATCTCGACCTCGATGTGCCGGCCGGTGTCGTTGCCGGCGTCGTCGGCCCGAACGGCGCCGGCAAGACCACGACCATGCGGATGCTGCTCGGGCTGGCCCGCGTGAGCAGCGGAGAGGGCACGGTGCTCGGCCGGCCGATCAGCCGGCCGGCGTCCTACCTCTCCCGAGTCGGCGCGCTGATCGAGAGCCCGGCGTTTTACCCGGCGCTGTCGGGCCGCCGGAACCTCGCGGTGCACGCGGCGATCGGCGGGATCGATCCACGTCGCATCCCGATGGTGCTCGAGCGGGTCGGGCTCGCCGACCGAGCCGATGACGCGTACCGCGCGTACTCACTCGGCATGAAGCAACGGCTCGGCATCGCGGCTGCGCTGGTCGGGGATCCGGCGCTGCTGGTGCTGGACGAACCGACGAACGGCCTCGATCCCGCCGGCATCCGGTCGATGCGCGACCTCGTGCGCGGCCTCGCCGACGACGGTCCGACCGTGTTGCTGTCCTCGCACCTGCTCGTCGAGGTGCAGCAGGTGTGCGACTGGCTGGTCGTCATCGACCATGGCCGGCAGAGCTACCAGGGACCGGTCGACGGCATCCTCGCGGGCGCGGTCACCGAACTCGCAATCGCCGGCGAGAACACCTCGGACATCGGCATCATTCGCGACGTCGTCGACCGGCTCGGTTACGACGTGCAGGCGCACTCGACCGGCGCCGGCGACCTGCGGGTCGTGGTGCCGAGCGACGCCGACCCGACGCGCGTCGGCGCCGGCATCAACCGGGCCGTGGCCGGTGCGGGCATCACCCTCGCGCGTATCGACGTCCACCGCCCGACGCTGGAAGAGCGCTACCTGACCCTGACCAAGAAGAGTGCGTGATGGTGGGATCCTTCCGTGCCGAGCTGGTGAAGATCCGCCGACCGGCAACCGGTTACGGCGCGCTCGCGATGATGGCCTTCGCCGCGCTCGCGACCGTGCTGACGTTCGTCGCGGCGAAGACCGGCCCGGCTCGGGTCTCGGTCAAGGATCCGGGCGGCAACATCGTGACGACGTTGAGCCAGCTCGGCTCGGCCGCCGGCATCTCCCGCGGCTACAACGTCGCCTCCGGCCTGATCGGCCTGGTGGTGTTCGTACTGTTCGTTACGGCGATCACCGGCGAGTACGCGCAGGGCACGATGCGGGTGATGCTGACCCGCGAGCCGCGCCGCGCGCGGTATCTCACCGGTCGGCTCGCCGCTCTGCTGCTGCTCGTCGCCGTCGTGCTGCTCGCTGCGCTGGTGGCGAGCATCGGCGCCGCGTTGATCAGCGCGCAGGTGCGTGGCGTTCCTACCGGCCAGTGGTTCACTTCGGCCGGCTTCGGCCACGTCGCTGGCGACTACCTCAACTCCGTCGTCACCGCGGCGTGCTTCGGCGCCCTGGGAACGGCGCTCGGGCTCGCCGTGCGGTCGACGCCGCTCGCGCTGGGTGTCGGCCTGGCCTGGCTGCTGCCCATCGAGCACATCCTGCAGACGTCGTGGTCGGCAGCGCCGCAGTGGCTGCCCGGCCTGCTCAGCGACGCCGTCGCCGTCGGCGGCAGCGTCGGGGTGTCCTACCTGCACGCGGTCGTCGCGGCCGTGGGTTACGCGTTCGTGGCAGCGGTTCTCGGCGTCGCCGTATTCATGCGCCGGGACGCCTCGACCTGATCGCCCGGCGGCCCGCTGTCGACGCGGCCAGTGGCTGTTGATCATGCGGTTCTGGGACGCGACACGCCGATTTAGCGTCCCGAAAGTGCATGATCAACATGGCCCGCGGTTCGGTACCGACCGATCACGCGCCCTGATCTCGCTCGCAACCTGACGGCGGCGCGGCGCGTCCTGTCTCAGTAGGCCGGCCGCCTGGCGCATGCTGATCGCCAGGCGGCGAGGGATCGGGGGCGTGCTTCACATGCGCAAGACCTACCTGATGGTCGTCGCGCTCGTCACCGTGCTGATCGTCGCGCTCTTCACCCGCACGTCGGCCGAGCGGGCGCGCGGCAGCGCGATCGAAGCCGCCCGGTCGGCCGTGAGCGGTTCGGGGACCCACACCCCGCCGTCATCGCAGCACTCGGGCGGTTCACCGACGCAGACCGGGGCGTCGTTCTACACGCCGACCAAGCTCAAGCCCGGTGAGAAGCCGCCGCAGTTCATCGTGCTCTCCTTCGATGGCTCCGGCTGGCACGAGAAGTGGCAGTACTGGAACGGCATCGCGAGCAAGGTGCCGCTGCGGTGGACGGCGTTCCTCACCGGGCTCTACCTGCTCGACGCGCAGCATCGAGATGCCTACCAGGGTCCGGGGCACGCCGTCGGTGCCTCATCGCTCGGGTCCTTCAACACGGCCGGCGAAGTCGTCACCGAGGTGAAGGATCTCAACGCCGCGTACAAGCGCGGTGTCGAGATCGGCACGCACTTCAACGGACACTTCTGCTCCGACAACCGGCCCGGCGGCAACGACTGGAGCACCGCGGACTGGGACAGCGAGCTTCGCCAGTTCTTTCACTTCGTGCGGAGCTGGAAGACGATCGACCGGCTGCCGACCGCACCGAGCCTCGACGTGCCGGCGAGTTCGATCACCGCCGAGCGCACGCCCTGCCTGGAAGGCCAGCCCGGCCAGCTGTTTCCGGCCCTGCGCAGCAACGGGTTCACCGTGGATTCCACCGTCGTGCGGCGCGGTCTGTCCTGGCCGGTGCGACAGGACGGCATCTGGCAGATGGGCATGACGACCTTCCCGCTCGCCGGTACCCAGCACTTCGTCACGACGATGGATTACAACTTCTGGTACACGCAGGAGGGCGCGAGCAGCCACGTGCCCGCGGCGGCGTCGGCGAAGGATGGCGCACAGATCGAGCGGACCTACCTGAACATGTATCACGCCGCCTACGACGGCAACCGTGCTCCGCTGATTCTCGGCAACCACTTCGAGTCGTGGAGCAACAACGCCTACACGACGGCGTTGGCGAACTTCGCGCTGCGGGCCTGTGGTCAACCGAACACGTACTGCGTGCCGTTCCGTGACGTCGTCCGGTGGATGAACCTGCAGGACCCCTCGACCCTCGCCCGCCTGCAGGCACTCCCGGCCGAGCTCGGGCCGCCGGCCGGCTGAACGCCGACGGCCGGTCGTAGGGTCTGACGACGTGAGCGCAGCCAAGGCCTGGAAGGTCGACCCCAGCGGACCGCTGCGGGGCGACGTGCGTGTGCACGGCTCGAAGAATGCCGTCACGAAGCACCTGGTCGCTGCCATGCTCGGCGACTCGCCCAGCGTGATCCGCAACGTCCCCGACGTCGGCGATGTCGCCATCACGGTCGACATCCTCTCCTCGCTCGGGATCGACGTGAGCATCGACGGCGACGTCGCGACCGTCGAGCCGACGCCGACGCCGACGTCGAAAGTGCCGATGTCCTTCACCGGGCTGAACCGGATCCCGATCCTGCTGCTTGGCCCGCTGCTGACCCGGGTGGGCGAGGCGTTCGTGCCGCTGGTCGGCGGCGATCCGATCGGGCGCCGGCCGGTCGACTTCCACGTCGCCGCGCTGCGCGCCCTCGGTGCCGAGGTCGAGGTGACCGACGACGGCGTGCATGCGCGCGCGACCCGGCTGCGCGGTGCCCGCATCGAGCTGCCGTTCCCGAGCGTCGGCGCCACCGAGTCGGTGCTGCTCTGCGCCGTCCTCGCCGACGGCCGCACCGTGCTCACCAACGCCGCGACCGAGCCCGAGGTCATCGAGCTCGCGCTCTTCCTGCAACGCATGGGTGCCAACATCGGGCTGGCCCCGAACCGGCGGATCGTGATCGACGGCGTCGACCGCCTGGTCGGTGCGTCCACGACCTTGGAGGGCGACCGGATCGAGGCGTTCTCCTATCTGGTTGCGGGCCTGGTCAGCGGCGGCGCGGTGCGGGTGGCCGGATGCGAGCAGAGCCGGTTGGTGACGGCCATCAACACCCTGCGCCGGATGGGAGCCGACTGCGAGATCACCGACGAATGGGTCACCGCCCGCGCCAGCGGGTCGCTGCGCCCCGCCGCGGTGCAGACAGCGACGCACCCGGGCTTCATGACCGACTGGCAGACGCCGCTGATGGTGCTGTTCAGCCGCGTGGACGGCATGTCGGTGCTGCACGAGACGGTCTTTGAGAACCGGCTGGTCTACGTGCCGGCGCTGACCCGGTTCGGCTGCGAGATCGAGCTCTTCGACAGCTGCCTCGGCGGGCCCGCCTGCCAGTTCCACGACACCAACGCCGTGCACTCCGCGGTCGTCAGGGGCGGATCCGCGCTGCACGGCGCCGAGGTCGACGTCGTCGACGTGCGGGCCGGGTTCTCCGCGGTGATCGCTGCCGCCGCCGCCGACAGTCCGTCGGTGCTGCGGGGCATCCACCACCTGATCCGTGGCTACCACCGGCCGGCCGAGCAGATGCGCTCGATCGGGCTGTCGCTGCGGGAGATCACGGCGTCGGACTGAGGACCACGGGTACCATGGACAGGTTGCCTAGCCGACCGCCTGGAAGTGGTGTATGCGAGCCGACCGGACAGATCGCCACCGATTCGCCGCCCGGATTGCTCCGGCGCGTGCGGGCAGCGGCATTGCCGCGCTGATCGCGATCGTGCTGGCAGCTGGCTGTTCGGCCGCTGGCCAGAGCACGGGTCAGGGCCCGACGACCGGCGGCGCCAGCAGCACCGGGTCGACGCCGACGACGTCGAAGGCCACCACCCCGCCGCCGACGAAGGCTGCGCAGATCCTGATCCCGCAGGCCGGTGGCGCGCCGATCAACCCGAAGGCACCGATCGTCGTGTCGACCGCCGCCGGCAAGCTGACCTCGGTCACGGTCACCAACGCCAAGGGCCTGCACGTCACCGGCGACTTCAGCGCGGACAACACCAGGTGGTCGAGCAACGAGGACCTCGGCTACGGCAAGTCCTACCAGGTCGTCGCGGTCGGGTCCGCCGAGGGCAAGACGATGCACAAGACGGGCACGGTCAAGGTGCTCGCGCCGAGGAAGACGGCGTACCCGTCGGTCATCCCGCCGCCTGGTGCGAACGATGTCGGCGTCGGTCAACCGCTCGTGGTGCGTTTCGACCAGACGGTCAACAAGGTGATCGCCCAGAAGACGCTGAAGGTGACATCGTCGCCGTCCCAGCCCGGCGCCTGGTACTGGGTCACGCCGACCCAGGTCGACTACCGCCCGCCGCAGTTCTGGGCGCCCGGCACCAAGATCACCCTGCAGATCACCGACTACGGCGTCGACCTCGGGAATGGCATCTACGGCGAGACCGACCGCACGCTGCCCATCTCGATCCACGACTCGTGGATCGCCAAGCCCGACGGAAACACCCACCAGATGGGCATCTACCACAACGGCGCCGAGGTCAAGACGATGCCGATCAGCCTCGGCAAGCCCGCGACGCCGACCCACATCGGAACCCACGTCATCCAGAGCAAGTACAAGAAGTACGTCATGCGTTCGTGCTCGTTCGGCCTGTGCGGCGCCGGTTCCTACGTCGCCAACGAGTACTACGCCGAGCGCATCTCCAACGACGGCGAGTTCGTGCACGAGAACCCGCTGTCGGTGGGCGACCAGGGCAGCGCCAACGTCTCGCACGGCTGCATCAATCTGAACGAGGCGAACGCGATCTGGTTCTTCGGCCACTTCGGTCTGGGCGACGTCGTCGACGTCAGCAACTCCGGCGGTGCCGTGCTTCCGGTGTCTGACACCTACGGCGATTGGGCGCTGCCGTGGTCGGTCTGGTCGCTCGGCAACGCCGGTAGCTGACCGCGCGAGAGCGCGTCGGCCCGCCGGAATCCGGTCAGTGGTTGCGGGCTAGACCGAGCTGGGTGACGGAGAGGTAGCGCACCCGGAAGCCCGCTTCGCAGTAGGCGAGATAGAACTCCCACATCCGCAGGAACGTCTCGTCGAAGCCGAGTGCGAGCACCTGCTCCTGGTTGGCGACGAACCGACGCCGCCATTCCCGCAGGGTGGCGGCGTAGTCGAGGCCGAGGTCCCGGCGCTCGGCGATGCGCAGGTTGGTGTGCGCCGCCAGCTGCTGCTCGATCGCCGGGATCGATGGCAGCAGGCCACCGGGAAAGATGTACTTGTGCACCCAGGTGTAGGAGTGGCGCGACGCGATCATCCGGTCGTGCGGCATCACGATCGCCTGCAGGCCGATCCGTCCGCCGGGCGCGAGCAGCCGGTCCAGCGCCGCGAAGTAATCCGGCCAGTATCGCTCGCCGACGGCTTCGATCATCTCCACGCTGATGACGGCGTCGTACTCGCCGCGTGCCTCGCGGTAGTCGCGCATCACGACCTGGACCCGATCATCGACTCCGGCAGCGCGGACCCGCTCTTCGGCCAGCGCCTTCTGCTCGGCCGAGATGGTGAGTGAGGTGACCCGCGCGCCGCGTTCGCGCGCGGCGCGGATGGCGAGCGCGCCCCAGCCCGTCCCGATCTCCAGCACGTGCGACTCGGGGCCTACCCGCGCGAGGTCCAGAACGCCGTCGATCTTGCGCAGCTGTGCCCGCTCCAGCGACTCCTCGCCCTCGAACCACGCCGAGGAGTAGGTCATGGATTCGTCGAGGAACAGCGCAAAGAGCTCGTTGGAGAGGTCGTAGTGCCGACGGATGTTCTGCCGCGCGCCGTCGACAGTGTTCTCCTCCTCGAGCGGCTGGCGCGGGTCGTACCAGCGGCGGAAGCCTTGTAGCCGCGGCGGAATCAACGTCGCCATCCGGCTGGCGAACGCCGACAGCACGCCGGCCAGGCCGTCGATCGAGTCGCGAGTGACCCAGTCGCCGGCCATGTAGGACTCGCCGAACCCGATCTTGCCGTCGACCCCGAGCCGGGCGAAGAAGTCCTCCGGTGCCAGGATGCGCATCACCGGCGAGTCGGGTCCGCCGCCCCCATGCACGGTGCCGTCGGGCATCGTCACCCGCAGGTTCAGATGCCGGGCGGCCGAGAGGAAGAGCCGGTGGGCGATCCTGGCGCGCACCCGGCTCGTCGGGGGACTGGACAGACCCGGCCAGGAGCCCCGCGTCGGCTCGGGTACGCCGTACCGGCGGTCGCGTTCGGGTGTCGCGGTGCTCACGGCGCCTGCACGCCCTTCTGCGGAGTGTGGATGGGCCGGCGTTGGATCGGAATCTTTCCCAGCGCCAGCTTGATTCCTTCATAGCGGATCAGGGCGCTGATGCGATACGCACCGAACGGATGCCGGAGCAGCGACCTCGCCATCGCGCGCCGGGTCAGTGGCGCCCGGCGGCCCGACATGTTGGCCGTGAACGGTGTCGCGCCGCCCTGTCGCAACGCGATCCCCACGTGCAACCCGTCGTCCGGCGGAGCGACCCGTAACTCATAGCTTCCGCCCATCGCCTGGAACGGCGAGACGTAGAACGCCTTGTCCACCTCTGCACGGCCAGCGTCGTCGGGATCGAGCAGGTAGCAGTGCCGTTCGCCGTAGGTGTTGTGGACCTCTGCGATCACGCACCGCAGGGCGCCGTCGGCGCCGTAGCACCAGAACAGGGACAGCGGGTTGAACACGTGTCCCGGGGCGCGGGGGGTCGTCAGCATCAGCACCCGGCCGTCGACGACGACGTCGTTGGCACGCAGCCAGTCCACGACGTTCTCGCGGATGCTGCGCCGCGGATCCCCGAGATGGTCACCGGCGCGGAACAGCTCAGCGAGCCGGCCGGGCAGCGGGAGCCGGGGCAGCCGGTCGAGATCCACCAGCCAGTAGTCATGGATGTAGGCGAAGCCGCGGCGGCCGCGCTCGGTGCGGGAATGGGTGATGCGCGCGCGGTAGATCGCCGGCGCCGGCGCCATTACCACTCAACTCCGAAGGCAGCCGCGGCCCGCACTCCCGACAGGCAGCCGTCTTCGTGGAATCCCCAGCCGTGGTAGGCGCCCGCGAAGGTGGTAGCGGTCGTCGTCAGCGAGCGGAGCCGCCGCTGCGCGGCGACCGATTCAGCGGTGTAGACGGGGTGCCGGTATTCCATGCTGGTGAGCACGGCGTCGGCGTCGATCAGGCCGGGATCGTTTAGCGTGACGACGTAGTCCAGCGGCTCGTCGATCTTGTGCAGCCGGTTGAGGTCGTAGCTCACGTGCACCTTCTCATCGCGCGGTTCGCAGCTCTGCTTGAGATAATTCCATGACGCGCGAGCTCGGTGCGACCGCGGCAGGATGCTCGAATCGGTGTGGAACGTCGCGATGCTGGTGGAGTAGTCGAAGGCGCCGAGCACCGACCGCTCATCGGGTGTCGCGTCGCCGAGCAGCCGGAGCGCGTCGTCGGCATGGGTCGCGACGACGACGCCGTCGAATGCGTGCAGCTCGTCGGCGTCGTCGCGGATCTGCACACCGGCCGACGCTCGACGGATCGTGCGCACCGGCGTCGACGTCACGACGGCGGACAGCCCCTTCGCCGCGCGCTCGACGTAGCTCCGGGATCCGCCCTGGACCGTCTTCCAGACCGGTGACCCGGAGATCGAGAGCGCGCCGTGGTTGCGCATGAACTCGAAGAGGTAGCGCGCCGGATACTGGCGCACGGCACCGAATCCCGACGACCAGACGGCCGAGACGAACGGCAGCGCGAAGTGCGAGACGAAGTACCGGGAATATCCGCCGACGTCGAGGAATCCGCCCAGCGACAGGCCGTCGCAGTCCGGTGATGCCAGGACCCGCAGTGCCTGCTGGTGGAACTTTCCTACCTCGACCAGCAGCCGCAGGTAGTCCCTGCGCAGCAGCTTGCGCGGAGTGGCCAGGAGGCCGGCAACCCCGCGTGCTCCCGCGTATTCCAGCCCGCAGCCGTCGCAACGGATGCTCATGCTCATCTCGCTGTCCCTTGTGGACACCCCAAGATCGTTGAACAGGCGCAGCAGGCTGGGATAGGTGCGCTCGTTGTGCACGATGAATCCGGTATCCAGCGGGATGCTGTGCCCGTTGCCGGTGGGGACGTCGTGGGTGTGCGCGTGCCCGCCCAGCCGCTCGTCCGCCTCGAACAGGGTGACGTCGTAACGCCGCTGCAGCAGGTAGGCGGCGGTGAGCCCGGCCACACCGCTGCCTACTACGGCGACTCGTCGCCGGCTGCCTACTACGGCGGCTCGTCGCCGGCTACCCACGACGGCGACCCGTCGCCTGCCGGCATCGTCGCGCTGCTCCGCACCCACGTCGCGCTCCTCTTACGGCCTCCGCGGTAGCGGAACGTCCAGTCCGTCCGGGCTCTGCATGGCGTTCGTGATCGTCTGGTCCAACGGTTCGAGATCGAGCGTTCCCAGCACGAAGCGACACACCAGGTCGTGCCAGGCCGCGGCGCGCCACAGCATGGCATGGCCGTCGCCATGCACCTCGAATCGGCAGACGTCGGTGACCGCTCGCGCGCGCTCGGCGTACTTTCGCGACAGCCGCGGGTCGGTAGTGCGATCCCGGTCGCCGTGTGCGATCAGCAGGCGACGACCGCGCAGCTGCTCCACCGTTTCGGTCTCGGTGATCCACGGCGCCAGCGCGGCGATGGATTGCACCCGAGGTTGCCCGGCCGCTCCGAGCGCCGCCCGCCCACCCATCGAGTGCCCGACCAGTGCGGCCGGCAGCCCGGGATGACCGCCGTCGAGATGCCGCAGCGCCCAGGTGACGTCGGCCACCGGATCCGCGGCGGCGCCGTTCCAGCCACGAACGCGGTACCGCAGCCGGGCGACGACGAGGCCGTGGTCGCGGCCCGCGGTGTGCAGGGCTTTCGCGAACGGCAGCAGCCGCAGCGCGGCAAGCGACCACGGCGGCACCGTTGCGTCGCTGGTGGCGCGGCCGCCGTGCAGCACGACCGCGACCGCGCGGGCCGGCGTCCTCGGCGCCAGCGTGAACAGGCGCGGCTCGGCTGGCACCGCGGCAGGCTATCTCAGCGGGCGAACCAGCGGTGCTCGCATTCGCCGGCCGTTCCGCGGAAGAAGATGTCGTCGCGGTGCGCACCCAGCGCCGCCACGTCGACGTCTGACGTCGCGGCGATTCCGAGCGGTTGCGGCGGCGTCCAGTCCACACCCGGCGCGTGCCGCATGTACTCGAGTGCTCCGCTGGTGTCGCGGACGTAGAGGTCCATCAGCAGCGCACCGCGCGCGACGACGGCCGGACCGCCGAGAGTCGTGTTGCCGTTCGTCAGCGGCACCCACGGCCACCAGGTCGAGCCGTCCCGCCAGCGGTGCGCGATCTTGCCCCCGGTGGTCTGCACGAAGACCTCGATGTGCCCGAACCACACGGCCACCGACGGGTCCGAGGTCGCCCGGCCGCCGAGCGGCAGCCACCCGGTCCACCCGCCGGCCACGGAGTAGGTCGTCAGGTAGATGTAGTTGTCGCACCCTCGGATGACCAGGTCGATGGACCCCGGGCCCGTCGACGCGACGGCTGGACCGCCGGCGATGCAGATGCCGAAGTCCTGCTGGCCGGTCCAGCGGCCGCCGCCCTGCCAGAACTGGATCAGGTGACCGTTCTGACCACGCGCGAACGCGTGCACGTCGCCAGCGCCCCACGAGACCGCGGCTGGGTTTCCGGTGATGACGGTGTTGAAGGGCAGCTGCCATGTCGCTGACCACAGGCCGCCGGCGGCCGTGCGTATGAACATCCGGTTGCTCAGGCCGCGGACCACGGTCGCGAGGGATGTGCCCGACGCCGACGCGGCACCCGGACCCAGCACCAGCGAGCCGCCGAGGTCGGTCGAGTTCAGCGGAAGTCCCGGCGGCGGCCCGTTCTGGGCGCCGGGCGCACCGACCGGACCGTCGACGGCGTCGCCGTCGATGTTGATCGAGGCGCCGCCGTAGGTGTGCACGCCGCCACCGCTGAACTGGTGCAACCGCCGGTGCGGGTTCCAGTAGGAGTCTGGGACGACCGGGTCGCCGTAGACGGTCTGGCTGCCGTTCCACCGCGCAATCCAGACGGCGTCGGGCCGGTGGAACGAGGCCACGTTGTAGTTGCTCACCAGATCGTGCATGTTGCTGCTGTAGAAGCCAGCGACGTAGCCCAGCGCGTGCAGCTCGGCGGTCCAGGCGCTGACGTAGGCGACGACGGCGGCATGGCAGGCGGCGCTGCCGTCGTACTGCTCGACGTCGAGGTAGACCGGGTTGCCCGCGCCCATGCCCAGGCCCTGCATGTCGAGCACGGCGCCGTAGGCGTTGTTGGTCGCGGCGGCGGCCGCGTCCGCGGGAGGGGTCGGCATCGGCTGGCCGACGCCGGAGCACGGTGCCTGGGGGCCGACGTAGATCGGGATGGTGGTGAAGCCGTAGCTGTGCACGGAGGTCATCCACGAGGTGCTGAGGTTCCCGTAGCCGCAGGCACGGTTGATCCCGCCGATGTAGACCCCGATGGTCCGGTACGGCGACGCCCGCCAGGCCGACATGGTGGCAGCCGACGGCGCGGCGCAGGTGTCGAAGCCCAGGCTCTGGGTGGTGAGCACGGCAGGGTCCGCCGTGGTCGGGGCGGCGGTGGACGTGGGGGCAGCCGGCATGGGTGTCGTCTTCGAGAGTGCCGACCCGCGGGCGAGGACGGCCTGCGCGGCCGCCTGGTCGGCACCGTAGCTGGCCGTGATGAGCGTCTGGTGCGTTGCCGAGATCGCCTGTACGACGCCATCGGACGTCGGCTGCACATGCGTGGCCGCCTGTGCGTCGTTGGGTTCGATCAGCAGCGCTTCGGTGTGGCCGACCGCGTGCGCGGGGCACTGCTGGTCGGGCCCCGGGTGGCCGAGGTATACGGCGTGCACGTCGAACCGCACGCACGTCGACGGGTTGCGGGAGAGGTCATAGACCGGCCAGGAGGCCGGGACCGACGTCGAGTAGCCGTCGTAGCTGACGGTCTGCGTGGCCGGTGCCGGCGTCGCGGCCGGCGTCGGGGCCGCGATGGCGGCAGGCGCGACGGCAACGCCGACCGCGACGCTGAGGATCAGCGCACCGGAGGCGGTCGCGAGCGAGACCGCCGGTGCAGGGCGGAGGACAGGGGCGAGGCGGCGCATAGCTGATCTCCCGCAAGGCCACGGAGCATCCGTGGGACGCTTGTGATGGCAGTGACTGTTGTGGCTGGCGAGTTCTGTCTACGGCGTTGTCAAGCACCTTGTCGACGTGTCGCGTGCAAGTTCACCCACTTGGGCTACCGACGGTAACGGGCGATTACGATCGGTACGGCGACAGCGGCGCTCGCAGGCATCGACCGGCGCCGGGTGCGTACCGTGGCGACATGAGCCTGTTCCGCCGTTCCCACGACATCCCCTCGCCCGACCAGGCGCTGCCCGGGCGCGCCGAGCCGGTCGTGGTCACGCCCGAGCACGCGGTGTCCGGCCACCGGATCGTGCCGCCGTTCCCCGACGGGCTGCAGACCGCGTCGTTCGCGATGGGCTGCTTCTGGGGCGCGGAGAAGCTGTTCTGGTACGCCGGCGGGGTCTACTCGACGGCCGCGGGCTACGCCGGAGGATCCACGCCGAACCCGACCTACGAGGAGGTCTGCTCCGGGCGCACCGGGCACGCGGAAGCGGTGCTCGTCGTCTACGACCCGGGCGAGGTGTCCTACGACGATCTGCTCGCCGTGTTCTGGGAGAACCACGACCCGACCCAGGGTCTGCGCCAGGGCAACGACGTCGGAAGCCAGTACCGGTCGGCGATCTTCTACGTCGACGACGCCCAGCGGGAGGCGGCCGAGCGCAGCCGCGACGCCTACGGCAAGCGGCTGGCCAACGCCGGCTTCGCCTCGATCACCACCCAGATCGCACCGGCCGATCCGTTCTACTACGCCGAGGACTACCACCAGCAGTACCTGCACAAGGTGCCTGGCGGCTACTGCCCGGTGCACGCGACGGGCGTGACCTGCCGCTGATCGGTCCGGCTGCTGGCACACTTGATGCGTGCCAGAGTTGCCCGAGGTAGAAGCGCTGGCGGCGTTTCTGCGGGAGAACGCGGTCGGCCGGGTGGTGGCCAGGGTCGATCTGACGGCGATCAGCGCGCTGAAGACCTTCGACCCCGCGCCGTCGTCGCTGCAGGGCCTCGAGGTCACCGATGCCAGGAGGCGCGGGAAGTTCCTCGACGTCGACGTCTCCGGGCTGCACCTAGTGGTTCACCTCGCCCGTGGCGGCTGGCTGCATTGGCGCGCCGCTCTGCCGCCGGCGCCACCGCGGCCGGGCAAGAACCCGCTCGCGCTGCGGGTCCGGCTCGACGACGACTCCGGCTTCGATCTCACCGAACACGGCACCAAGAAGGGTCTGGCGGTCTATGTCGTGCGCGACCGGCGGTCGGTGCGCGGCATCGCGCGACTCGGGCCGGATGCCCTGTCGCTCTCGCGCGAGGAGTTCGCCGCGATCCTGGGCGCGCAGCGGGGTCAGCTCAAGGGGACGCTGACCGAGCAGTCGCTGATCGCGGGGATCGGCAACGCCTACTCCGACGAGATCCTGCACGCCGCCCGGCTCTCCCCGTTCAAGTCGGGCGGCCGGCTCTCCGACGAGGAACTCGCCAGGCTCTACGACGCCATGCGGGAGATCCTGCGAAGCGCCGTCGACCGATCGGTCGGACAGCAGGCGGCGACGCTGAAATCCGAGAAGCGATCGGGTCTGCGGGTGCACGCGCGCAACGGCCTGCCGTGCCCGGTGTGCGGCGACACCGTGCGCGAGGTGTCCTACGCGGATTCGTCGTTGCAGTACTGCCCGACCTGCCAGACCGGCGGCCAGCCGCTGGCCGACCGCCGGCTGTCCCGGCTGCTGAAGTAGGCCCGCGGACCCGGTGCGGTCAGCCGACCATCGCGTACCCGGGCCGCTGCTGCGCCATCGCGGTCTCCCCTTCAAGGACGGCTCCGCTCATGAGGTCGCTGTAGGCGGGATCGAGGTTTGGCAACCGCGCTGCCCGCACCAGGGCTGCGAAGCGAACCTTCGCGGTGTTAACGAGCGCAAGGGCTTGGCGAGCGGTGGTCGCAGTCCACCTGGACAACGCGGCCCGCAGGTTGCGGCGAGCGCTGCCAGTCAGCTGCCCTGCGATCAGCGGGTTGAGCCAGTACATCTGGACCCCACCCACCGCGGCGGCCGAGGCGCTGCCGACGACCCGGACGCCGAACTTGGACAGACTGCGCCGCGCAATTCGCGCGGCCGCGGCCGGCGCGGCCTCGCCCGCGCCGACGCCGGAGACCACGCTGATGACGAACTCCCCGCCCTCGGCCAGCTGGAGGTTCAGCTTCGCGTCGTCGAGGCTGACCTGCTCGGGCAGGGTCGCGACGACGGCCTGGTCCAGGCTGGACTTGCGGAAGATCGCGACGAGGGCACCGGTGTTGTTGGCGAGGCCCCGCAGCAGCCGCGCGTCCTCGGTCGTCGACGTTGGCGGCGCGCCGAGCACGGCGCCGTCGTAGCCGAGCTGCGCGTTGAGTACGCGGCCGGCAAGGGCACCGTTCTGCATCGCCGCGTACAGGGCGCGGACGGCAGAACCGCTGTCGACGACCGGCTGCGGGTAGCCGCTGCGACTCGGCAGTGCCGGATCGATGGCTCGGTTGATCGACTCGATGTACTGCACGAGCACGCCGGTCAGCGCCGGCGCCAGAGCACTGCCGATGGAGTTCGGATAGCGCCCGGCGGCCTGGATGATCGAACCCGCAGTTTGCGCGGCCGCGGCGTCGCGGGCCGAGATCGCGAGCGTGACGGCGCCGCCGAACGCGGCTCCGCCGTCGGGCCAGAGGTGCCTGGTGAGCGTATCGACCATGCCCGGCCGGCCGAGCAGAGCCAGCGTCGCCGCGCGGTTGGTGGCGACCGCACGCATCGCTCCTACACCCTGAACGTCATCGGCGACCGGCAGGTGATCTAGCTGAGCCAGGATCGGCGCTGCCAGCGCGTCGGCCTGCGCGCCGTAGCGGCCGTGCTGGAGCACGCGGTCGAGCCCGGTCAGGATTGGGACGGCGTCCGGGTGCTCGGCGGCGTCGTCCAGACCCCTCGTAAGCGAGGAGATCCAGGCCGGGGGCAGGCCGGGGCGGGTGCGGGTGGCCGCCCCCAGCGCCGTGCCGAGCATGGCCAGGACCCGGCCGCCCTCCGCGTACTCGAACGCCGCGTTGACCGACGGGCGCGGCCCGATCGCCGGCGGCAGGCTGGCGAGCAGGGCGCGTATCGAGTCCGGACCGAGGCGCGTCATCAGCGCAAGCCCGAAGGCGGGTTCGGGCAACCAGGCTGCGTAACCCGCCAGTACCCGGCGCAGCTCGTCCGGTTGGGCGCCGCGGCCGATCTGGGCCTGCACCGCCGTCGCGGCGGCGGCCACGCGCGAAGCGACGATCGGAGCTCCCCACATCGGCAGGGCCTGGGCGAGCATCGCGCTGACCGTGTCGGTGCCTGCGGGGTGCGTGGTGGTGAGGCCGAGGGCGGTAGTCGCCTGCCGCAGCGCGCCCGCCGCTCGCGCTGCGGCCATACCGACGTCGGCGTCGATCCAGCCGCGCCGGCCGGTGAGGACCGCCGTCTGCTGGCTGCAGCGCGCCATGACGGTCCGGCGCGCGGCCACGACCTCGGCCGGCTCGCTGGTGCCGGCCGGATCGGCGCTG
Organism: Pseudonocardiales bacterium; assembly: GCA_003244255.1. Classification (GTDB taxonomy): domain Bacteria; phylum Actinomycetota; class Actinomycetes; order Mycobacteriales; family QHCD01; genus QHCD01. The sequence continues at coordinate 46,518 of QHCD01000042.1, forward strand.
CCGGCCGGATCGGCAGTGTCGATCGTCTTGACGGCGGCGTCGCGTTCACCGACCGCTGCGGCGTAGGACCGGCGCAGTCCGTCGACGGCGGAGCGCGCCATGTCCAGGCTCGTCGCATAGCCGGCGAGTGCACCCGCCGCTGCCTGCAGCCGGGAGTCTCCGATCCCGGCCAGGTGGGCGATCTTGCCGACCTCGGCGATGGCGGCGTCGCCGTCGGCGCTGCGCCAGGTCGGCGCGGCAGCGACGCACCGGCAGGTGAGAGCGGTCTGCACGTCGGCGAGCGAGGCCGCGGCCGTCCCGATAGCGGTGGCTGTGGCACGCACCTCGTCTGGATCGTCTGGCGGATAAGGAAACAGCGCCGCCGGGCTGGTCATGCCCGCTCAGGCCCCGACATGGGCGGCGCCCGATACCGCGCGTGTCACGGTTGCCTCCTGCCGGCTCCACGCCGCGGCCGCCGTCCCGATGGCGCGGGCGGAGGCTTCGACGTCGGCGCCGAGCACGGCCAGCACCCGGGACCACACCTGGCGGACGTCGGTGAGCGCGGGGCCGACCGGTGTGGTGCCGGATAGGTCCGGCAGGCCGGCGACGCACCCGTGCGCCACGGACACCACGCCGACCTGCCCGAGGAGCTGGCCGCCGAATGCAGCGATCTCCTCTGGCTGGAGCGCAATAGGCTGCGTCACCCGGATCCCCCCGCTCGCGCGCCGTCACCGCAAGTCGCGGCACAAATGCAGGCTAATCTCGGTGGCCCGTACTCTGGCGGCGTTGTCCACAGCCACCGCTGTCGCTGCGGGAGCGTGGTGGCGGTGGCCGTGTGAGGATCAGGCGGCGGCCGCGTGAGCTGCTTCGTGCTCCAGCAGCCAGCGCTTGACCGGCAGTCCCCAGTAGTAGCCACCGAGTAGGCCGTCGGTGCGCACCACCCGGTGGCACGGGACGATCGGCGCGATCAGGTTGCGCGCGCAGGCGGATGCGGCCGCACGGACCGCTGCCGGGCGCCCGGCGCGGGTCGCGAGCTGCGTGTAGCTGACCGACTCGCCGGCGGGAATCTCCCGCAGCGCGGTCCATGCGGCCTGCATGAATGCGCCTCCGTGCTGGCGTGCCGGCAGCGCGTCCAGAGCCGTCAGGTCGCCGCGCAGGTAGGCCCCAACGGCTCTGGTGATCGGACCGAGGTCGGGCCGATGCCGCAGGTATGCGCCGGCGAGCGGGTGCGCAAGTCGCTGCTGCAGAAGGCTTGCGTCGTCGGAGAATCCGGCGGCGACGACGACGTCGTCGTCAACGACAAGCGTCAGCGGTCCGGCCGGGGTGGCCACGGTAGACCAGTCGAGTGTCATCGGGAACCTTTCGTTGTCGGGTGGGTCCAGAGGTGCTGGGCGGCGTAGGAGCGCCACGGCCGCCAGCGCAGCGAGTACTCGGCCAGGCCGGCGGCGTCGTCGGGACCGCCGAGTGCCTTGCTCGCCCGCAGCAGACCGAGATCGCTCGCCGGAAAGGCGTCGGGATCACCGAGTGCGCGCATCGCGACATACGACGCCGTCCAGGGACCGAACCCTGGAAGTGCGAGCAGCGCCCGTTCGGTCGCGGCCCGGTCCGCGCCGCGATCGAGCGACAGGCCGTCGTCGGCCACGGCCGTCGCGAGGGCGCGCAGCGTCTTGATCCGCGCCCTCGTCAGGCCGATGTCGGAGAGGTCGGCGTCGGCAATCGTTTGTGCGGCGGGGAAATGGTGCGTCACGACGCTCGTCGGTCGGTCCAGCGGTTTGCCGAGCTTCTCGACCAGCCGTGCTGCGAGCGTCCGGGCACCGCCGACGGTGACCTGCTGGCCCAGCACGGCGCGGCACGCGAGTTCGAAGCCGTCGATGCTCCCAGGTACGCGCAGTCCGGGACGGGCAGCGACGAGTCTCCGTAGCATCGCGTCGGCGGCCAGCGCATCATCGACGGCGTTCGGGTCGGCGTCGAGATCGGCGAGTTGTCGACAGGATGCGACCGCGACGGCGACATCGCGCATGTCGTCGATGACCAGGCGCATCACCATGTGGTCCTCGCCCGGCTCCAAGTCCATGGTGCCTGTAGTGTGCGGGAGCTGGATGCTGCGCCGGTACGTCGTCGTCGTGACCTCCTCGAGGCCGCGAATTGCCCTGGCCCGTAGCCAATTCAGCAGACTGACGGCGTCGTACGGCGGCCGGAACGCCAGCCGCACGACAACCGCGCCGGTACCGGGCACGTCGTCGCGACGCCGCCGGGTGCGCAGCGCTGTCGGGGTCGTACCGAACGCCTGGCGGATGCTGTCGTTGAACTGGCGGATGCTGGAATAGCCTGCGCAGAAGGCGATATCGGACAGCTGCATCGACGTCGACTCGACGAGCAGGCGAGCGGTCTGCGCGCGGCGGGTTCGAGCGAGCGCGAGAGGTCCGGCACCGACCTCGGCCAGGAGCAGCCGGTGCAGGTGCCGCTCGCTGACCGCGAGACGGGTGGCGAGACCGTGGACGCCGTCGCTGTCGGCGATCCCCGAGGCGATGAGTCGCAGTGCGCGCCCGGCGATGTCGGAGCGTGCATCCCAATCGCGCGATCCGGGTGCCGCTTGTGGCCGGCAGCGCTTGCAGGCACGGAAGCCGGCGGCCTGCGCAGCCGCCGCGACGGCGTAGAACCGGACGTTCTCCCGCTTCGGCGTCTGCGCCGGACAGCTGGGGCGGCAATATATCCCGGTGGTACGGACCGCCGTCACGAACCGTCCGTCGAACCTGCGGTCACGACTGCGCACCGCCCGGTAACACTGGTCGAAGTCTTCGATCACGCTTCGAGTCTGACACCGCCCGGGCCACCACCACTAGCGGTTTTCAGACAGCACCGCTGGAGGCTCGACAGCAAGTTTCGTAGCGCCGGCGCGTGTTGATCATGCGCTTCTGGGACGCTCGGACGGCGTGTCGCGTCCCGAAACCGCATGATCAACTTGTGTCTCGGGGTCGCGCATCTCGAGGTCGCCACCGGGCAGATAGCGCTGCGCATGACCCAACGGCGACCTGCTGAACGCCAGCGCGACGACGACGGTCACGATCCCGATCGCGACGTACACCGGTCCGACCCGGCCGATCGCATCGATCACGAAGCCGCCGATCAAGGTGCCGATCGGGATCGCCGACCACGCGAGTACGCCGGCCAGGCTCATGATCCGGCCGAGCAGCCGGTTGGGCACGATCTCCTGGCGCAGGCTGAGCGTGTTGATGTTGAACAGAATCCCCACGCCGCTGTAGAGCGCCCACAGCGCGATCCCCAGCCAGTACGCCGAAACGAATCCCATGCCGACCACGCACAGGCCGTCGATCACCAGGCAGCTCAGGGCAACCGCGCTGAACGGCCAGCGCCGGCGCAGCGGGCCGGACAGCGGCGAGATGAGCACGACGCCGAGACCGCCCGCCGCGAAGAGATATCCGAGCCCACTGGTGGTCGCGTGCAGCTGGTCCTTCGCGTAGAACACCAGCTGTGCGTAGACGGTCGACCCGAAGAGGTTGATCACCGCCATCATGATCGAGATATTGCGCAGGATGGGATGCCGCCAGACATAGCGCAGCCCCTCGCGTACCTCCGCGATCAACGCCCGGATCAGCGCCCGCCCGCGCTGGCCGGCGCCGGGGTGATCCTTGGCCGGAACCTCGTTGAAGCTGCGCCGGATCAGCAGCAGCGACGCCGCCGAGACGCCGAACGTCGCAGCGTCGACGATCAGAACGTCGGCCACCGGCGCGATCGATACCAGGAGGCCGGCGAGGATCGGGCCGACGATACCGGCAGCGGAGAAGCTGGATTGGATCCGACCGTTCGCCGTCACCAGCTGCTCTTTCGCGACCAGGCTGGGGACGGCGGCGAACTCGCCGGAATCGAAGAAGATCCCCAGCGTGGACTGCAGGAAGCTGACGGCGTAGATCCAGCCGACGGCGAGCACACCGCTCGCGGACAGCGCCGGAATAACCGCGATCAGCAGCCCGCGGACGACATCCGTCGAGACCATCATCCGCTTGCGGTCCACGCGGTCGCTGATTGCGCCGATGACGAGCCCGAAGAGTAGGTACGGCAGGAACGTCACTGCCATCGCGATGCCGAGATTTGCGGCCGACCCTGTCAGTTGGAAGACCAGCAACGGCAGGGCGAACCTGGTGAACGACGACCCGAGGGACGAGGTCAGCTGCCCGACGAAGTACAGCCAGAAATCGCTGGGCAACCGGCGCATCGGCTCGGATCCGCTGCTGCGAACCATGGCCGCACGCTAGCGCGACGATGGCCCGAGTCCGAGCCGATTTCCACCGGCCTCAACCAAGCTCGTCAACCGGACTCGCGCCCGCGGGCAACACGTAGTCGGCGAGTTGTGCCCGCAGGTCCTTCTTGGAAAACTTCCCCACGCTGGTCTTGGGCACCTCGTCGATGAACACGACGTCGTCGGGCAGCCACCACTTCGCGACGTGCGGTCGCAGGTGGTCGATCAGCTCGTCCTTGCCCGCCGTTGCGCCGTCCTCTAGCACCACGCAGGCAATCGGCCGCTCCTGCCAGCGCGGGTGCGGCACGCCGATGACGGCCGCCTCCGCGACGGCGGGGTGCGCCATCAACCTGTTCTCCAGCTCGACCGAGCTGATCCACTCACCACCGGACTTCACCAGGTCCTTTGTCCGGTCAACCAGCCGGATGCTGCCGTGGGTGTCGACGGCGGCGACGTCGCCGGTGCGCAGCCAGCCGTCGGAGGTGAACGACTCCGCCGAACGATCGTCGTCGTAATAGCCCGACGCGATCCAAGGCCCGCGCACCTGCAGCTCGCCGGTCGCCGTGTCGTCCCACGGCAGCTCCTCGCCGGTGTCCGGAACGACGATGCGGCACTCGACCCCGACCGGGCAGAACCCCTGCCGTGCGCGCTGATCCGCCTGGTCGACCGCGGACAGCGCGGCGTCGGAGCTGCGCTGCAGCGACACCGAAGCCAGCGGGCTCGTCTCGGTCATCCCCCACGCGTGCACGATCGGAATACCGAGCTTCTCCCGATATGCCTCGGACAGCGCCTTCGGCACGGCGGATCCGCCGCCGACGATCCTGCGCAGTGACGAGAAGTCATAGGAGTCGAGCAGCGGCAGCATGCCCATCCAGATCGTCGGCACACCGGCGGTGAACGTGACTCGCTCGCTGGAGATCAGCGCTGCGATCGCCTCGGGCGCCATTCCTGGCCCGGGCAGAACGAGATCGGCTCCGGTGAAGATCGGCGTCTGGGCCAGGCCCCATGCGTTGGCGTGGAACAGCGGGACGACGGGCAGCACGCGGTCGGTCTCGCGGATGCCGAGCCCGGTGGACATCATCGCCGAGAGTCCGTGCAGGTACAGCGAGCGCTGGGAGTAGACAACGCCCTTCGGGTTGCCAGTCGTGCCGCTCGTGTAGCACATCGCGGCCGCGCGATTCTCATCATCAACGCCGAAGTCCACGGGTTCGGCGCCGTCGACCAACTCGCGGTAGTCGATCATCCGCGGGTCATCCGGGACAACCGCATCAGCGCCGTCGTCCATCACGACCACGTGCCGCACCTTCTCGAAGGTCGGCAGCAGTTTGGTGAAGACCGGCAGCAGTGAGCGGTCGACGAAGATGACCTCGTCGTCGGCATGATTGACGATGTAGGTCAGCTGCTCGGCGAACAGCCGGATGTTCAGCGTGTGCAGCACCCGGCCGGTGCAGGGGATCGCCCAGTACAGCGCCACGTGCCGGGCGGTGTTCCACGCGAAGGTTCCCACTCGGCCCTCGGCGGAGATACCCAGTGTGTCGAGTGCACCGCCCAGCCGGCGCGTCTCGGCCGCCCAGTCTGCATAGGACTGCCGGAGCACGCCGTCCGCCGTTGCGGTCACCAGTTCCTTGTCGCCGTACATCCGCTCGGCCCGAGCGAAGACGGGCGGCAGGGTGAGCTGGTAGTCCTGCATCAATCCCTGCATGGCTGGCTCCTCGCGACACCGGTCGACGTGTGCCGCTGAGCGTGCGCCATGGACACGCGGCGATCAAGAGCCCGCCAGGGCGACCGCACCAGGGCGCGGGCACGACACGCGCACCCCGGCGCGAGAGCAGCCGGACCGTGCCGACAGAATTAGCACCGATGTCGACGCCCATGGTCGTGGCGCACCGAGGCTCGTCCGCGGTCGTGGCAGAGCACACCCTGGCGGCATACGAACGTGCGATCGTCGACGGCGCGGACGGTGTGGAGTGCGACGTCCGGTTGACCCGGGACGGTCACCTCGTGTGTGTTCACGACAGGCGGCTCGATCGCACGTCCGACGGGTACGGCCTGGTATCCGAGCGGAGCCTCGACGACCTGGACCGGCTCGACTTCGGCCGGTGGCACGACGACTTGCCACGGGTCGCCGACGAGCTGATTGACCCCCTGTACCGGATGCCGGAGGTGGCGAGCGTCCTCACCCTGGACGAGCTGCTCGGTCTCGTCGTCGACACCGACCGGCTGGTCCGAATCTTCATCGAAACCAAGCACCCGAATCGATATGCCGGTCTGGTGGAACAGGAGCTCGTGTCGGCGCTGCGGCGATTCGGGCTCGCCGATCCACCTGATCCGCACCAGTCGGCCGCGACGTTGATGAGCTTTGCCCCCATCGCCGTCCGGCGGATGCGGCTGCTGGCTCCGGCGGTGCCCAAGGTCTGGTTGATGACGTCGGTGCCACCGCGGCGACGGGACGGATCACTGCCGGCCGGGGTCGAGCTGGCCGGACCGAGCGTTCGAATGCTGCGAGACACCCCCGACTACGTGCGGCGCGTGCATTCGCGTGGGCATCGTGTGTACGCATGGACCGTCGACGCCGACGCCGACGTCGATCTCGTCGCCGCGCTGGGTGTCGACGTGATCGCCACCAACGAGCCGATTCGGGTTCGGGCCCGGCTGGCCGCCCCATAGCGCGGCGACGCCGTAATGCAACGGTAAGAAGATCGTGCTCACCGACGCTGTGGAATGGAGTTTCCGAGGGTGGCCAGCGGGAATACTGGGGCGGATGGAACGGCTGGTCGTGTTGCATTCACCGCGGAGCGCTGCGCTCGTGCGGCGATTGCTGCATGCCCAGCTACAAGACGTCGGAGCGCCGGTGGATCTGATCGACGACGCTGCGCTGGTGGTCACCGAGTTGATCGCTAACTCCGCCCGACACGCCCGCCCGCAGCGTGATCGCACGATCACCGTCGAGTGGTGTTACGAAGGCGGCGTAGCAGACATTCGCGTTACCGACGGCGGGGGCGGCAGACCGCCGCGTCCCCGTCGGGTCGGACCGGACGAGGAGAGCGGGCGCGGGCTCACGATCGTCGACGCCCTCGCATCGGCCTGGGGCGTCGACAACGGTGACGACGCGACCACGGTGTGGGCGCGGCTGGACGGCGTCGATCGCGCCGGGCCAGAGAGAATGCGCGCGCAGAGACGTCCTCCGATCCCAGCGCACCGGCGCCACTAGTCGAGCGGGTCCCGCACGATCGGACACGACATGCATCGCGGACCGCCCCGGCCGCTGCCCAGCTCGCTGCCGGCGATCGCGATCACCTCGATACCGGCATCGGCCAGCCGCGCGTTGGTCTCTACGTTGCGCTCGTAGGCCACGGCCAGCCGGGGCGCGATGCACAGCGTGTTGTTGCCGTCGTCCCACTGCTCGCGTTCCGCGGTGACCGGGTCGAGGCCGGTGTCGATCACCCGTAGCGCCTCGATGCCCATGGCCCGCGCGGCTGCGGTCCGGAACGGCTCCGCATCGCCGATCACCGGGTCGCCCCCGGCGCCCGGCGTCACGGGGTAGACCTGCAGCTCCTGTGCCAGCGGCGGGTACATGACGACGGCGTCGGTGTCGACCATGGTGCACACCGTGTCGAGATGCATTGTCGCGCGGTCCTGCGAGATCGGCACGACGAGAACAATGTGGGCCACCTCGGCCGTGAACGCCCGCCGGGTGAGCGCCTCCGCACCGGCCGCCGTGGTGCGCTGGCCGACGCCGATGGCGAGCACACCCGGAGCGAGCAACAGCACGTCGCCGCCCTCGAGCCACTCCAGGCCCGGCGCGTAGAGGTGCTCGACGCCGGCGAACCGGTGGTGGTGCCGGTAGATCGTCTGCAGCAGCGTCGCCTCGCGACGCCGCACCGTCATCGACGGGCTGGTCACTGCGATCGCGCCCTGCACCCACACGCTCGAGTCACGGGTGAAGAGCAGGTTCGGCAGCGGGTCGATGACGAAGTCGTGCTCGGTCATCAGCCGGTAGGTGAGCCCTCGCCCGGTCTTGAGCTCCCGCTGCGCGAGCCCCGCGATCAGCACGCCGGCGAGGTCGGCCGCCGGCAGCTCGCTCAGGAAGCCGGATACGGCCTCCTGCAGGGCATCGCCGAGCCGCAGGTCGTCGACGACGGCGGTGATGGCCTCGGTGCGGGCGGCGTCGACGGCCATCACGTCGGTGAGCAGATCCGCGACGTAGAGCACCTCGACGTCCCGATCACGAAGTGCCGCGGCGAACGCATCGTGTTCTTGTTGCGCGCGGTCGACCCAGGGGATGCTGTCGAACAGCAGCTGGTCGTTGTTGCGTGGGGTGAGCCGCTTGAGTTCGGCGCCGGGTCGGTGCAGCAGCACGGTGCGCAGCCGGCCGACCTCGCTGTCGGCGTACGGGGTGCTCATTGGGCGAGGGTAGCCGGGCGCTGATCACCGGCTTGGCGGCGTGAGCATAGGTGGGGGGCTGGCCTGGCGCCGGAACCGTCACATGTCCGCCGTCATCGCCAGCACGCGCTGGACCGTCGTCCAGTTGCGGCCCGTCACCGGGACCTTCAGCCGCCGGAACGACGCCGGCTTCACCTTGCTCTTGGAGACGCCGTCTGGGCACCACTGGTAGATCTCCCGCCCGGCGGCACGGATCACCTCCGGGGCGATCTCCAGTCCCTCCAGCGCCTCGACTCCGGCGGCGTCTGGTGTTCCGTCGGCGAAGTGCACCAGGTATCGGGCCGGATCGGTGACGACGTCGGCGAGCACGTTTGTCTGGACGACGGTGGCGATCTCGGCGGCGGTCCGCACCACGACCGGAACCGACAGCCCGAGCTCGGCCTCGATGGCTTCGCGGATCGCCTTCGCCGTCGTGGCGGGTTTCGGCCGGGCGGTGAAGACGACGTTGCCGCTCTGCAGGTAGGTGCGGGCGTCGTCGTAGCCCAGGCCCTCGACCAGCGCGCGCAGGTCGGCCATCGCGATGCGGTTGTGCGCGCCGAGGTTGACGCCGCGCAGGAACGCGATCTGGGTGCTCATCGTGTCGCAAGACTAGATTGCGCGGTATGGGATTGCTCGATGGGCGGGTCGCGATCGTCACCGGAGCCGGGCGTGGGATCGGCCGCGGCGAGGCGATACAGCTCGCGGCCGAAGGCGCCGCGGTCGTCGTCAACGAACTGGACGCTGACGCCGGCGCGGCGGTGGTCGAGGAGATTGCCTCCGCGGGTGGACGAGCCGTGCTCGACACCGGTGACGTGGCCGACGTCGAGGCGGCCGATGCGCTGATCCGCCGCGCCGTCGACGACCTGGGACAGCTCGATGCGCTGGTGAACAACGCCGGGATCCTGCGCGACCGCACGGTGGCGAAGATGTCGCCGGAGGAATGGGATGCCGTGATCCGGGTGCACCTGCGCGGTCACTACGCCTGCACCCACGCGGCCTGCGGCTACTGGCGGGCGACCAACCGCCCCGGCCGCATCGTGTGCACGGCGTCGTCGTCGGGGCTGCTCGGAAACTTCGGGCAGGCCAACTACGGCGCCGCAAAGGCAGGTATAGCAGCGTTCTCGACGATCGTCGCAATGGAGATGGCGAAGTACGGCGTGACGTGCAACGCAGTAGCGCCGGCCGCGCGGACGCGAATGACCGAGGGCGCCTACGGCGAGATCCCGGCCGCGGAATCGAGCGCATTCGACTTCTGGCATCCCGACAACGTCGCACCGATGATCGCCTTCCTCTGCAGCGACGCCGCAAGCCACATCAGCGGCAAGGTGTTCGGCGTGCAGGGCGACGCCGTCGAGCTCTACCGGCCGTTCACGTCGGTGGCGGCGATCGAGAACGACGGCGCTCGCTGGGAGCCGCGGCAGCTGGCCGGCCGGGTGGGCGAGTTGTTCGACTCGTCCGGCATCGTGGCGGGCGCGGAGAACATGATGGCCAAGCTGCGGTACTCGATGACGCCACGGTGATAAGACCGATCAGACGTGCCTATCGGCGTCGCGCGCGATCGGCCGGCCGTTCCGGCAGCGCCGAGTACGACGCTGGTGGGCCAGCGCGCGGTCGACTGGGCCGACGTTTACGGCGGCGAACGTGTCCGGTCGTCGGTGTCGACGACTCCACCGCTGGCTTTTTCGTGACGTGGAAGAGTCCCGGCCCGGCGCTGCTGGCCGAGTGCCTCGAGACTCTGGGCGGGGGTTCCGGGTGGGGTACTCGCCGATAGGACGGGCCGCTGCGCCACGCCAGCGTCGTCGTCACCGAAGGCGAGTCCTACCGCATGCGCGAACCCGAGCGAAGGCAGCCACCGCCACGAAAGGTCGCGGGCCAGCAGAGGCTAGGGCTCGATCGGGCGATCTGCGCTGGGTCGGTTGTCCTGCGAACCGCTGTCAGCCGAGCCACTCTCAGGCGGGGGGCTCACCGGTTCCGTCGCGGGGTCTGCTGGTGGCTGCGCGCCAGCGTCCGGGTTGCTGATCGGCGCGGTCGCGCTCGAATCCGGCCGCTGCTCGGTGATTCGCGGGATCGGGCGGGTGACGTCGTCGCGTGGTTGCTCCGGCTGCGGGGCCCGCGGCGGCAGCTCGGCGGGTTCCGAGTGTGCCCGCGGCGCGGCGGATTCGGGACGCTGTGGCTCGGGTGCGGCGACCGGTTCACGGTTTCCCGACGGCGGTGCGGCGGTCGAGTCGGGGTAGCCCGCGGGTGGCCCGGCGAGCGAGGTGGACGAGGCGGAGGTGTACGTCGGCTGCCCGTATCCGGTGGCGCCGTAGTAGTTGGCGGGAGGGGTTGGGCCGTAATAGCCGGGATAACCGGCGGCGTAGGGAGCGGACGACCGCACGGCCATCGCGACGATCAGCGCGGCGAGCGCCGGCAACCAGCCGACGAGCAGGCCGTGCGCCGCGCCGCCGCCGATGGCGTTCTCGACGCCGGCGGTCATCCTCGCATCGCCGCTGACATAGCCGGCCTGCGCAGCCGGCGCGATCAGGCCGCGGACGAACAGCGCGAGCGCCGCGGCGAGCATCGTCGTGCCCCACACGCCGAAGAAGACGCCGGCGCTACCGCGGTCGTCGTGCTTGCCCCGCCCGAGCATGGCGGCGAAGACCGCGACGAGGACCACCAGCAGGGCGTTGCCGACGATCTCCGCCGTCCATGCCTTGGTCTCGCCGTGCGCCTTCAGCATCCATCCGGGTGCCAGGATTCCGCGCAGCAGGTCCTGGGCCCACGGCTTCGCGTTGGCCGAATGCGTGCCGACGTAGCGTTCGAACTTCTCATTGTCGAAAGCCGCGATGACGCCGGCCTCGACCAGTCCCGCGGCGACGGCGACCCCGAGTGCCTGCTTGCCGTTCATATCGGCAGCGTACTGACGCCCGCAGCAGAGGTCAGTCGACGGCGCGCCGCAGGAAGCCGCGCACTCCGACAGCCGTGAGCAACGCCAGCCAGCCCAGCAGCGCGACGATCGAGATCCATGGCCGGATGTGCGGCACCGACGGTGCGAGCGCCGCGCGCATGCTCTCGCTGACGTAGGTCAGCGGATTGCAGGCGGTGACCCACTGGAACCACTCCAGGCGTGACAGCGACGGCCAGGGGTACTGCGTGCAGCCGGTGAAGAGCAGCGGCGTGAGCACGACGCCGAACAGGATGTTGATGCGCTCCGGCGGAACCATCGTGCCCAGGCACATGCCGAGTGCCGAGCCGGTGAGCGAGCCGAAGACGAGCGCGAACACGAGCAGGCCCAGATCGCCGGTACGCCAGGGGATCGAGCCCAGCACGAACACACCAACGGGGAACATGACGATCCCGGCGATCAGGGCCCGCATCGCGGCGAAGATCATTTTCTCGACGGCGACCGCCCACACCGGAATCGGGGCGAGCAGCCGGTCTTCGATCTCCTTCGTGAAACTGAAGTCGAGCACCAGCGGGAACGCCGTCGATTGCAGCGCGGGAGCACGCAGGTGAACGCGACGACGCCGGGGAACAACAACTGGACGAAGCCGCCGCGGGTATAGCCGATCGTGCCGAGGATCTTGCCGAAGACGAACAGCATGAACAGCGGCTGCAGGATCACCTGGATCGCGAACGTCGGCAACTCGCGGCCGGTGACGTAGATGTCGCGGCGCAGGATGGCGCGGAACGCTCGAGCTGCACCGGGAGCGTTCGATGCCGAATGCACGGACGGCAGCGTGGCCGCGGTCATCGCAGCGACCTCCCGGTCAGGCCGAGGAAGACGTCTTCGAGGCTTGGCGTGCCCACGCTGACATCGGTGAGCGCGGCACCGAGATCTCGCAGCGTCGTCGCCGCGGGTGGGATCGTCGCCGCGGCGTCACCGGAGAGGTAGAGCCGCAGGTGGAGCGAGTCGCTGACCTCGGCCGCGTCGGCCACGCATTCCACCCGTTCGACGCCGTCGAGCTCGGACATGATCTTGCTCACGACGTCGCGAGCCACCTCGCCCAGCCCCACCGTGACATCCAGCGTGGTCCGGCCGGGCAGCGCGCGGGTGAGGGCGGCCGGGGTGTCCAGTGCGAGCAGCCTGCCGTGGTCCATGATCCCCACCCGGGAGGCAAGGGCGTCCGCCTCGTCCATGTCGTGCGTCGTGAGCACGATCGTCACCGCACGCGCGGTCAGGTCACGGATGCGATCCCAGACGAACAGCCGCGCGGCGGGGTCGAGTCCGGTGGACGGCTCGTCCAGGAACAGCACCTCGGGGGCATGCATCAGCGCCCGGGCGATCATCACACGCTGCTCCTGGCCGCCGGAGAACCGCGCCGGCTTGTCCTTCGCGCGATCGGCGAGGCCGAACTCCTCGAGCAGCGCGGTGGCTCGAGGTTCCCGGTCGCGCGGCGGAACGCCGTGGTAGGCGGCGTGGAAGAGCAGGTTCTGCCGGATCGAGATAGAGCGGTCGAGGTTGTTGCGCTGCGGGACGACGGCGAGCTTGCCGCGCGCGCCGACGGGATCGCGGATGACGTCGACTCCGCCGACGCTCGCCTCACCGCGGGTGGGTGTCACCCGGGTCGTGAGGACGCCGATGGTGGTGGTCTTTCCGGCGCCGTTGGGCCC
>QHCD01000043.1 GCA_003244255.1 Pseudonocardiales bacterium
ACCGAGTTCCTCACCGAGACCCGCGGCACCGGGCTGCTACACCACGTCTTCGACGGCTACGAGCCGTGGGCGGGGGAGCTGCGCACCCGGCCGACCGGCTCGCTGGTCGCCGACCGCCGCGGCGCGGTCACGGCCTATGCGTCCTACAACCTGCAACAGCGCGGCACCCTCTTCGTCACCCCGACCACCGAGGTCTACGAAGGCATGGTGGTGGGGGAGAACTCCCGCGGCGACGACATGGACGTCAACCCCACCAAGGAGAAGAAGCTCACCAACATGCGGTCCTCGACCGGTGACGAGCTGGTCCGGCTGACCCCGCCGCGCGCGCTCTCCCTCGAGCAGGCCTTGGAGTTCTGCCGGGAGGACGAGTGCGCTGAGGTCACACCGGCCACGGTCCGGGTGCGCAAGGTCGTGCTCTCCGCCGGCGACCGGGGCCGGCAGCGATCTCGGAGCGCGGCCGGCTGAGGTCGGTTCGTCACGAGAGCAGATCGAAGGCACAGCGGGTTCCGCTGGCGGCCGCCAGCTTCGCATCGCACGTGATGACCGGCGCCCCGAGCATTTCGCCGAGGGCAACGTAAGCGGCGTCGTAGGCGGTGACGTTCGCGCGAAGCGCCCACATACGATCAAGCAGCTGGGCCAGCGGCATCCGCCGAACGGGCAATCCCGCGAGATGGCGCAACGCGGCCGGCGCTACGCGTCCCAGTGTCGGGTTGCCGCGCGCGAGACCGCGAAGAGCGGACACCACCTCGGCATCCAGATGCGCTGGCGCATACAACCTGTCCCCGGCGGCGAGCCGCGCGACGACCGCGTCCCGACGCGGATCCTCGGCGAGGTAGAACACCGCCAAGACAGAAGCGTCGACGACCGCGAGACTCACGACGCTTCGCGCACCTCACGAACGGCAGCGACCGCCTTCTCCAGCGTGACATCGCTGCCCTCCGCGGGACGGTACTCGAAGAGATAGTCGCCAATCCGCGCGACCAGAGCAGCTTCGGCCAACAGGTCGACCACATACGCGCTTAGGGACTGACGGTTCACCGATGCCGCCTCGGACAGCGCGGCGTAGACGTCGTCGGGGACATCTCGCAGGTTCATCCGTTTCATGGTGCCATTATGGCACCAGTGCCAGGTACACGGTCAGCCGCTGAACGGCTCCCGACGCACTACTGGGGATCGGCCGCGGAGGGGAAGACCGTGGTCGGCGGGAATTCACCCCCCGGCTCGCAGTTCGAGGACGTCTGCGTCCCGCACCCGCAGCAGGCTCGCGGCGTTGCCGCCGTTGACGGCCAGCGCGAGGTGGTCGTAGGAGTCGACGAAGGACACCAGCTCGCCCGGTCCCGCGTCGGCGAACGACCGCTGGTGGCTTCCCCGGTGCTCGGTCGAGCCGGTGACCACGACGACGTCGTCACCGGCGGCGAAACCGGCGCTGACGACGTCGCCGGCCGTGGCGCTGGTGGTGACGTTGCCGAAGCGGTCGGACGTGAGCGCACTGCAGCGGATCAGGCCGGAAGTCGCCTCGTGCGGCGGCTCCGGCAGCCGGACCAGGCCGTCGGCCGCCAGCTGTGGCCCGAGATCGGCCGGCGGCGTCCCGACGGCGATGTGTGCCGCAACCGGCGTGAAGATGTCGCGTCCGTGGAAGGTCGGGGAGACCGGCCGGCCGTGATAGGCAGCGTCGGCGAGCTCGTACACGGCGTCCGCGCCGCCCAGTGCCTCGGCCGCCCAGCCCAGCAGCCCGTTGTCCGGCCCGACCAGAATGCCGTCGGCGCAGGCGATCGCGATGCCTCGGCGCGCCGTCCCGACCCCGGGGTCGACGACGCCGACGTGCACCGCCCGCGGCAGATACGGCACGGTCTGGGCGAGTACGACGGCACCGCGGTGGATGTCTCCCGGCGGCACCTCGTGCGTGACGTCGATGACGCGAGCGGACGGAGCCGTCCGAGCGATCACGCCATGACAGGCGGCGACGAACCCGTCGTACGTGCCGTAGTCGGTAGTCAGCGAAACCCAGTCGTAGCTCACGCCGGTGCTCATCACTCCACCGTAGGCCGGACGGGGGATTCGCCGGATCGCCACCCGCCAGAGGTGGACGACTCGACTTTGTAGTGACAAGTTATTGGCTGTACATGCCGCCCACCCGCTCCGGAGGCAAGTCATGCGTGTGACCCGACGTGCGAGTGCCTACGTCATTGGGCTCGTGGTCATCTCCGTCGTCGCCACCGGCTGCGTCGGTGCCAAGAAGAACAACGCCGACAAGAAGCGCAACGCGACCGCGAAGAACGTGACCCTGGTGATCGGCAGCAACTCGATCAAGGGCGGCAAGAACACCGAGGGCGCCGTGCACACCCTCGACTACACCATCCCCAAGTTCGAGGCGATGGAGAAGGCCAAGGGCGTGAACGTCAAGGTCACCTTCCAGGGCTCGGGTGCCGACGACGAGATCTACAAGCAGCGGCTGGCGCTGAGCCTGAAGGTGGGCGGCGGCCCCGACGTGTTCTCGATGGACGGCATCTGGCTGGGAGAATTCGCACAGGCCGGCTACATCAAGCCGCTGGACCAGGTCGTCGGATCGTCGGTGGGCTCGTGGGACGGGTGGTCGCAGATCTCGTCGTCGATCATGCAGAACGCCACCTTCGGCGGCCAGCGCTACGGCATCCCCTCCGGAACGGACGGCCGCATCCTCTACTTCAACAAGAAGCTGTTCGCGAAGGCGGGCCTGCCTGCCACCTGGCAGCCGAAGAGCTGGGCCGACATCATCGCCGCCGGCAAGGCGCTGAAGAAGCTGCCCGGCATCACGCCGCTGCAGATCGACGCCGGCACCGCCATGGGCGAGGCCACGACGACGCAGGGCTTCCTTCCGCTGCTCGCCGGCGCCGGCCAGCTGATCTACGACGACAAGACGAAGAAGTGGCAGGGCGCCACGCCCGCGGTGAAGAACGTGCTGAGCTTCTACCAGCAGATCTATTCGGGCGGGCTCGGCGATCCGAAGCTGCAGGAGGACCAGAACGGCCGCGACCAGTCCTTCGCCGCGTTCTCCCAGGGCAAGGTCGGAGTGCTGGCCGAGAGCGACTACCTGTGGCGCTCGGTCATCTGCCCGGACAAGAGCAAGTGCAACACGACGGCGATGCCCGATCGCAACCAGACCGTCGGGTTCGCCCTCATCCCGGCGATGAAGCCTGGCTCGGGTGTAGCTGGGCAGAACTTCGTGAGCATCTCCGGCGGCGGTGACGAGGTGATCAACCCGAACACGAAGTACCCGCAACAGGCGTGGGAGCTCATGCAGTTCATGGCGTCCAAGGCGTCGGTGATCGCCGGACTGGCTGGTACCGCCCAGATCACCGAGCGCAGTGACGTCAACGCCGAGGTGCTCAAGAACGACCCGCTGCTGTCGTTCATCAACACCAAGGTGCTGCCGATCACCCGATTCCGGCCGGGACTCGCTGTCTACAGCACGACGATCACCACGGCGATCCAGCAGGCGACCCTCGACGTCGTGACCGGCAAGAGCGTGGGTCAGGCGGCGCAGACCTATCAACAGACCGTGGAGAAAGCCGTTGGCGCAAACGCCATCCAAACTGGCTGAACCCGGCCCGGCGGCGAAGGACGCCGGACCAGCACTCGGCGAGCGAGCAGTCGTCACGACCGCCCCGAGCAGCGACGTCGCCGGCCTTGGTAGGTGGCGGGCTGTCGGCTTCGTCGTTCCAGCGTTGGTGATGACCGGCGTCTTTCTCGTCTTTCCCGCACTGTGGACGGTCTACATCGGGCTGCTGCGGTACAGCCTGACCGGAGTGTCGGCCTCGGCGCCGACGTTCCGCGGCATCCACAACTACACCGACGCACTGCGCGACCCGCTGTTCCGCAACGCGCTGAAGCTCACCATCTTCTTCGTGCTGCTGTCGGCGGTCATCGGACAGAGCATGCTCGGATTCGCCATCGCCTGGCGGATGCGCCGTTCGAACGCCATCACCCGAAGCGTCGTCCAGACGCTCGTGCTGCTCGCGTGGATCCTGCCGAGCACGGTCGTCGTGTTCCTGTGGCAGGCACTGCTGTCCCGCAACGACGGCACCCTGAACGCCCTGCTGCGCAGTGGCTCGACCGACTGGGCGCTGTCCCACCCGCTCGCCACGATCGTGGTGTTCAACATCTGGCGCGGGACGGCGTTCTCGATGCTGCTCTTCTCTGCCGCGCTCGCGGCGGTTCCGAACTCGCAGCTGGAGACTGCCAGGCTGGTCGGTGCCAGCGGGCTGCAGCAGCTGCGCGACGTCGTCTTCCCGCACATCCGCGGCCACGTGCTCACCAACACGCTGCTGATCAGCCTCTGGACGTTCAACGACTTCACGCCGTACCTGCTCACCGGCGGCGGGCCCAACCACAGGTCCGAGACGCTGCCCGTCTACGTCTACAACGTGGCGCTGAAGGGCGGACAACTCGGCTTCGGATCGGCGATCTCGCTGATCATGCTGCTGATCAACCTGGTCGTCGCGCTGTTCTACCTGCGACTGCTGCGGGAGCGCCGGCGCGCATGACACCGAACTCGACCGAGGTCGTGCGCCGATCGCTCGGGCGGATCGGCAGTTACGTGTTCGTCTGCGTGATCACGCTGTTCTTCGCGCTGCCGATGGTGTGGCTCGTGCTGACACCGTTCTCGACCTCGCCGTCCTACCGCGTGCCGTCACCGTCGTTCACCCTGCACAACTTCAGGGACGTCGCCCACAACCCTTATGCACTTGGCTCGTTGAAGAACTCGCTCTTCCTCGCGCTGGGGACGATGGTGCTCGTGGTGGTGCTCGCGGCGCTCGCGTCCTACGCGCTGTCGCGGGTGCGGATACCCGGCCGCGACGCGCTGCTCTACGCGCTCCTGCTGCTCTCATCGATCGTCACCGGCACTGCCACGATGGTGCCGATCTTCGTGATGATCTACCAGCTGAACCTGATCAACACCCAGACCGGCGTGGTGCTGGTGATGACCGGCGGCCTGTTGCCCGCCGCGATCTTCATCATCAAGGACTTCATGGACGCGATGCCACGATCGCTGGAGGAGTCGGCCCGGGTGTTCGGCGCGAGCCCGCTGCAGATCCTGCGGCACGTCGTGACGCCGGTGGTGCGGCCCGGGCTCGCCACGATTGCGGTGTGGGCGGTCGTGAACGTATGGGGCAACTTCCTGCTGCCCTACATCCTGTTGCAGGACCCGGGCAAGCAGCCCGGCGCTGTCATCATGTTCAACTTCTACGACGAGGGCGGCCAGCCGGACTTCGGCCTGATCGCGGCGTTCTCGCTGATCTACTCGATCCCCGTCGTCGTGCTCTATCTGGTCATCAACAAGCGGTACGGGTTTCGGTTCCAGGGAGGGATCAAGGGCTGATGGCAGGCATCAGCATGAACGGCCTGTCAAAGGTCTATCCGGGCGGCGTCGTCGCCGTCGATCGGCTCGACCTGCAGGTCGAGGACGGCGAGTTCTTCGCGCTGCTGGGCCCCTCGGGCTGTGGCAAGACGACGCTGCTGCGCACGATCGCCGGGCTGGAACAGAGCAGTGCCGGCAGCCTCTCCATCGGCGGCCGCGTCGTCACCGACCTCCCGCCGGGCGACCGGAACGTCGCCATGGTGTTCCAGGACTACGCCTTGTTCCCGCACATGACGGTCGCCGACAACATCGCATATCCGTTGCGGATCCAGAAGGTCGGGCGCACCGAACGGCGCGGCAGCGCCGAGGAGACCGCGAACGGACTGAGCCTCGCCGGCCTGCTCGAACGCCGGCCGGCTGAGCTCTCCGGTGGCCAGCAGCAACGGGTGGCGCTGGCGCGGGCCATCGTCTCCCGTCCGTCGGTATTCCTGTTCGACGAGCCGCTCTCCAACCTGGACGCGCGGCTGCGGCTGGAGGCGCGCACCTTCCTCAAGCGGCTGCAGAAGGAACTCGGCGTCACCACGGTCTTCGTCACCCACGACCAGGCCGAGGCGCTCGCGCTCGCCGACCGGATGGCGATCATGGAGCACGGCCGGATCCGCCAGATCGGCTCGCCACGCGAGGTCTTCGCCCGCCCGGCCAACACGTTCGTCGCGAACTTCATCGGTTCGACGCCGATGAACCTGCTCGACGCCACCGTCGCGGACGGCTCGCTACACCTTGCCTGCGGGACGATTCCGGTCCCGGCCGACGTGCGGTCACTGGTGCACGAGGGCGACACGTTGGTCGTCGGCATCCGGCCGGAGTACCTGACGATGACGCCCGGCGAGCACGACGACGGCCTGCGCGGCACGGTGTCGGTGGTCGAGAACCTCGGCACGTACGCACTGGTGACGCTGGAGAACGAAGCTCAGACGTTCGGCGTCGTCACCGGTGAGGCCGACGAGCCTGCGCTCGGGGCGCGGTGTTCGGCCGTCCCGCAGCCCGGCCGGGTGTTGCTCTACGGCGCCGAGGACGGCGAGTTGATCACGGCGGAGCGGACGGAGCAGCAGGAACCGGCCGAGGCCGCGTCGTGACCTCCACCGTCCATCGTGGACGGTGGACACGCGACGACCGCGCGGAGTCGATGTACCACTACCTACCGGTCGACGTCCCGGCCGGCGCGAGCGGGCTCGACGTGACACTCACGTACGACACCTCCGCCGGCGTCATCGATCTCGGTTGCTTCGGCCCGGACGGATTCCGCGGCTGGTCCGGGGGCGCGCGCGACCGCTATCGCATCACGCCCGCCGCGGCGACTCCCGGCTATCTGCCCGGCGAGATCGCCGCAGGCACGTGGCAGGTGGCGCTCGGCCTGCACCGGGTCGCTTCCGACGGCCTGGACTACGAGGTGCGGGTGCGCACCGACGACGTCGTCGTCACGGCGCCGTCGGACCCGCGGCCGACGCCGTCGCGACCGCCGCGACGCGAACTGCCCGCGCCGTCGGGCATGCGCTGGCTCGCCGGTGACCTGCATGCGCACACGGTGCACTCCGACGGCGGCCTCTCGATCGACGAACTCGCCTGCGCAGCGGTCGAGCAGGGACTGGATTTCCTCGCCGTGACCGATCACAACACCGTGAGCCACCACCCCCACCTGGCGCAGGTGTCCGCCCGGCACGGGATCGTCCTGGTGCCCGGCCAGGAGGTGACGACCGACACCGGACACGCCAATGCGTTCGGTGACATCGGCTGGATCGACTTCCGCGAGCACTCCGACCGGTGGGCGCGCGACGTGCATGATCGAGGCGGCCTGCTCTCGATCAACCACCCGGTCGCTGGCGACTGCGCCTGGCGCAGACCGCTGACGACGCGGCCGCCGCTCGCGGAGGTCTGGCACTGGTCCTGGCTGGAGCGGCGCTGGGGCGGCCCGCTGGCGTGGTGGCGGGCGTGGTCTCCGACGGAGGCGGGGCAGCTCGCCACGCCGGTCGGCGGTAGCGACTTCCACGCACCGGAGCAGGGCCGGCCGCTCGGCGTGCCGACCACCTGGGTGCTCTGCGACGACGAGAGCCCGGGCGCGGTGATCGCTGGCCTGCGCGCCGGGCGGACGGCCGTGAGCGCCGGCCGGCAGGCGCCCGTCGCGCTGCGCGTCGACGGTGATGTCGTGGTCCTGGGCGCGGCCGGCACCCTGCTGGTCGGCGCGGACGGCAGCCGGATAGCTGTATCGAGCGATCGGGCCGCGTTCGGCGGCCGGAGCGGACCCTGCTACGTCGAGGACCACGACGGCGGCGTGGTGGCGCTGTGTGGTTGAGCCGAGCCCCCGCTGGCGACGGCGTGCGATGAGCGGCCGGCCCGGACGCAACGTTTGGATGAACGCTCGCCCGGTGAATGTCGCCATGTCTTGACATCAGACAGGCGACGAGCCAGCCTCAGGGCACGACCAAGCCGCCTGGCATTGGTCGTCGAGCTGCGCCGGGGAGGTGATTCCGGCGTAACACGCCGGCAACCGCCGGGAAGGGAGCGCCAACTATGAGGTCGGTACCCGGATGGGGATCCAGAGCTCGCGGTGTGGCTGTGGTCGGCGTTGCCCTGCTCGCCAGCGTCGCCGTGACGGCGTGCGGCGCGGCCAAGTCCGGCGGCGGTGGCGGCAGCAAGGCCATCCAGATGTACATCTCCGGCGACACGAACGTCCGTGACCTGTGGGCCAACCAGATCGTGCCGGGGTTCGTGAAGGCCAACAAGGGCTACAGCGTCCACATCACGTTCTCCGCGCACGGCGCCAACGACACGCAGACCCTGGCCGGTATCGCTGTCGCGGTCAGGGGAAAGAAGAAGCCGGCGTTCGATCTCGTCGAGGGTGGCATTCCGCTCACGATGGCGCAGAACAAGTGGAGCCTGCCTGTCACGACGGACAAGGTGCCGGGCCTCGCGCAGGTGCCGGCCGAGCTGCGAGCTCCCGCGTTGGGGCAGGCCGTTGCCTATCGCGGCACCACCGTCGTACTCGCCTACAACAGCAAGTTCGTCAGCTCGGCGCCGAAGACGCTGCCCGAACTGATCAGCTGGATCAAGGCCCATCCCGGCAAGTTCGCCTACAACACACCGGATTCCGGTGGTTCCGGTGGCTCGTTCGTCGAGACCGTGCTCGATCAGTACGTGCCCGAATCGGTTCGCACCAAGATGGACGGGGGCGACTACACGGCCGGCGAGCGGTACTGGACCAAGGGTCTGGCCGAGCTAAAGAGCCTGAAGCCGTTCATGTATCAGAAGACGTACACGAGCGGTAACCAGGGCACGCTGGATCTGCTCGGACAGGAACACATCTACATGGCGCCGGTCTGGGTCGACCAGACCCTCACCGGCATCGGCAACGGCTCGATCCCGAAGACCGTGAAGCTGACGCAGGTGTCCAGCCCGAGCTTCACCGGCGGCGGGTCATACCTGGGCGCGCCGAAGACCACAGCCGCCGCCGACGCCGACTACAAGCTGATGAACTATGTGCTGACCCCGACCGTGCAGGCAACGATCGCGAAGGTACTGTCCGGCTTCCCGGTCATCTCCTTCGCCAAGCTCCCGGCGGCCATCCAGGCCAAGTTCAGCGGCGTCGCCAATCCGAAGTTCCGGCTGGGATACCAGAGCATGATCACCTCGGATATGAACCAGAAGTGGCAGCACCAGGTCGCGTGAGCGAGCCCGCCTCCCGCAAACCCGCGGAGCCGGCTGCGCGTTTCCAGGGGACGATCCGTCCCCGCGCTTCGGCCGGAGTTCACTAGTGCGCCGCGCCAACGCGCTCGGGCTGGCGATGATCGCGCTGCCGATGCTCGTCATCACGGTGTTCATCGGGCTGCCGATCGTGCTGGCCGTCGCGTTCTCCCTCGGCCATACCGGCGGGCCGAACAGCAACCTCTCGGCAATCGCACAGCACGAGCACAAGAGCAACGGCGGCCTCGGGACGACGGCGGCCTACCACGAGGTGCTCTCAGATCATCAGAACATTCGCGACCTGATCGTGACGATCGTGGTCACCCTGATCTCGGTGATCGCGGTGCTGGTGGCGTCATGGGCGGTCGCACTGTACCTGCGGCTGTCGGGCAGCCGGCTCGCGAAGACGTTCGCCGCGCTGTCGGTAGTGCCGCTGTTCATCCCGGTGGTCATCGCGTCGTACGCGATCCGCCAGTTCTACAACGGAGACGGCTTCTTCCGCGGCCTGGCACATCACGCGGGCTGGTCGAACCCGCCGATCCTTTCGAGTACAACCGCCGGCATCACGCTCGGCGAGATCTGGGTGAGCATCCCGTTCGCGGTGCTGATGATCAGCTCCGGCCTGGCCGCCGTCCCGGACGCGCTGATCGAGGCTGCGCGTGATGCCGGCGCGTCGCTGGCCCGCACGGTGCGGACGATCCTGGTGCCGATGTGCGCGATCCCGACGGTCATCGCCGTGACGTTCACCGCGATCGGCATCCTCGGCAGCTTCACGGTGCCCTACCTCACCGGGCCGGCCTCGCCGAACATGCTCGGCGTGACGATGCAGCACTACTTCAGCGCGTTCGCCGAACCGCAGCAGGCGGAGGTGCTCGCCGTCGTGGTGTTCGTGATCGCCTCGCTGGCCGCCGTCTGGTACGTGCGGGCCAACGCAACGGCGGCGCGCAGATCCGGGGCGACGTCGTGAGAAGTCCGCTGTGACCACGCAGATCGTGCGCCGCGCGCTCACCGCGCTGTTCGTGCTGCTGCTCGCGGTCTTCATCCTCGGGCCGCTGCTCTGGCTCGCGTTGCAGGCGTTCTCCCAGCGCCCGTCGCAGTTCCCGGCCTTCTGGCCGAAAAGCTGGTCGCTGGTGTGGTGGCACACGGTCTTCCACGACCCCGTCCTGGCTCAGGCCATCAAGGCCAGCTTCATCTTCGCCCCGGTCGTCACCTTGGTTTCGGCCGCGATCTGCCTGCCGGCCGCCTACGCCTTCTCGCGGTTCCTGTTCCCTGGCCGGCGGCTGTTTCTCGTCTCGATCTTCGCGGTCAACGCGTTCCCGAAGTTCGGGCTCTACGTCGCGCTGGCCGGTCTGTTCTACGCACTGAACCTGATTCCGTCGTTCACCGGCGTCGTGATCGTGCAGCTGCTCGGCACGATCGTGTTCATGACCTGGATTCCGTCGGCGGCATTTGCCGCGGTCCCGCGCAGCCTCGAGGAGGCGGCGCGCGACGCCGGTGCCGGGCCGCTGCGGGTATTCGCGCGGATCACCCTGCCACTCGCCGCGCCCGGAATCCTGGTCGCGCTGATCCTGTCGTTCCTCGCGAGCTTCGACGAGGCACAGGGCACCTTCCTGGTCGGCGTGCCCACCTACGTCACGATGCCGACCGAGATGTACAACCTGGTCGGCAGCTACCCGCCCGGCACGGCCGCGGTGTTCTCGATCCTGCTCGCGATCCCCTCGATGGTGCTGCTGCTGCTCGTGCGAAAGCACGTCATGGGCGGGTACCTTGCCGAGGGCTTCCAGCTGCGTTAGGGGAACGATGACGACGCCAACGCCTGACACCAGTGAGCGCCCGAGCGCACAGGCGGACCCGGCCGCCGCCGACCGGCCCGCGCTGGTGATCGACGGCGTGACGAAGGTGCTCGGTGGCCGGACGATCATCGACGATCTGGACCTGTCGATCGGCGCCGGCGAACTGGTCTGCCTGCTCGGCCCGTCCGGCTGTGGCAAGACGACGACACTGCGGATGATCGGCGGCTTCATCCGGCCCGATCACGGACAGATCCGCATCGCGGGCAAGGATGTCACGCCGAGCCCGCCCGAGCGCCGACCGACGGCGATGGTGTTCCAGAACTACGCGCTCTGGCCACACATGACGGTCTTCAAGAACGTCGCCTTCGGCCTGAAATTGCGCAAGCTGCCCAAGGCGGAGATCGAGCAGCGGGTCGAACAGGCGCTGTCGCTGGTGAACCTGACGCATCACACCCAGTCCCATCCTGCGCAGATTTCCGGTGGTGAGCAGCAGCGGGTTGCGCTGGCCCGCGCTCTGGTGCTCGAGCCCGAGGTGCTGCTGCTCGACGAGCCGTTGTCGAACCTCGATGCCAAGTTGCGGGTGAGGGTGCGCGAGGACATCCGCGAAATCCAGCAGCGGGTGGGAATCACGACGGTCTTCGTCACCCACGACCAGGACGAGGCACTGGCGATCTCGGACCGGATTGCCGTGATGAGCAAGGGAAGGATCGAGCAGTACGCCGACGCAGGCACGCTGTATTCGATGCCGCAGACCCGTTTCGTCGCGGACTTCGTCGGCGCCATGAACACCTTCGACGGCGTGCCGGGCATCGGATCGGTGACCGTTGACGGCAAGCCGATCCCGGCCACGATGGTCACCGACACGGCGAGCGAGCCGGCGCAGTTGTGCGTGCGCCCGGAGGATGTGCGGATCAGCTCCGACGGCGACGGGCCGCTCGCCAGCGTGCTCCGCGAGATGCCCCGCGGGCACTACAAGGAGATCGTGCTCGCGATTGGCGAGACCGAGGTGCGGGCGTTCGTCGCCGCCGACTTCACCGGCGAGCAGGCGCATGTCGTGTTCTCCCGGGTACTGGTCTATCGCGACGGCGTTCTCATCGACACTCGTCCAGGTGCGGATTCGGCTCGCCGGCGCTAGCCCACCGCCGAGCCAATCGTTACCGGCGAGGCGGCATGAGACCGCCGAGCCAGAAGGAGATACCGCTGAGCGCGGACCAGCAGCACGAGATCTGGCAGGAGTACGTCGACACCGCCACGCAGCTCGCCCGGATGGCCATCGACATCATCAACGAGCACCATCTCGTCGGCGCCGAGATCAGCACGAAGGCCAACGACGCCGACTACGTCACCGTCGTCGACCACGCCGTCGAACAGCGGGTGCGCGATGTCATTGCCGAACGTTTCGGTGACCACCGCGTTGTCGGCGAGGAGTTCGGCGCGACGGCGGACGACGCCGATTACACTTGGTACGTCGATCCGATCGACGGCACCACCAACTTCGTATACGGAGTGCCGTGGTCGTCGTTCAGTCTCGCTCTGGCCGATCGCGACGGCGCAATCGTCGGCGTGGTAGCCGATCCGCACCGCAACGAGATCATCGCGGCCGCTCGAGGGCGCGGGACGACGGTGACCGGGCCCGGCGGAACGTGGCCGGCACGGTGTGCGGGCACCAAGGCCCTGGCTGGGGCCGTGCTGCTCACCGAGTGGGCGTCATTTCGAGCCTGGCCGGGGATGATCGAGATGCTGCACACGCTCTCCGCCGCAGGCGTGACGTCGCGGGTGATGGGATCCTCCGCGCTGTCGGTGGCGAGCGCTGCGATCGGCCGCGGTTCGGCGGCCGTGCTCGGCGGCTACAACACCTGGGACGTACTCGCCGCGGTGCTCATCGCCCGCGAATCCGGCGCGACCGTGCTCGGCCGGGACGGCCATCCGCTGCCGGCAATCCCCGAAGCCGGCGACGGCGGCCTGCTGGTGTCGGCGCCATCGATCGCCGAGCCGCTATGGCGGGCCTGGACCGGCGCCCCACCCCTCGATAAACCGTGATCAAAGAAAAACGCTGACCGGTCCTGACCGGAAGAAGTCTCTGCTGATCATGGTCGGGTGAGGTCGGCGGGAACGACGTTATCGGCTCTGTCGGTGAGAAACGGGAACTCCGCGCGCACCGCGTCCACCCGCTCGGGTTCGATGTCGACGACGAGCGTCTGCTCGCCGTCTCCGGCCTCGGCCACGATCTCACCGAGCGGGTCGACCACCATCGAGTGCCCGCCCAGGGTGACACCGTTGTCGTCTCCGACGGCGTTGCAGGCGATCAGGAAGGCGAGGTTCTCCAGCGCGCGAGCCCGGCACAGGATCCGCCAGTGCTCCAGCCGGGCGGCCGGCCACGCGGAGGTGACGAGGAAGCACTGGGCGCCGTCGTCCTGCATCGCGCGGAAGATCTCCGGGAAGCGCAGGTCGTAGCAGGTCGCCGCGCCGGCCCTCAGCCCGCCCGGCCCGTCGGTCACCGACGCCGTCCGGCCGGGGTGGAGCAGCGCCTGCTCGCGCGACTGATAGCCGAAGAGGTGGACCTTGCGGTAGTGCAGCCGCGGTGTCCCGGTTGGATCGACGAGCACGCTCGTGTTGTGCAGCAGCGCGCTGGCCTGCTCTACGAAGCTGCCGCCGTGCACCCAGCAGGACCGCGCGGCTGCGAGGTCGGCAGCGAACCGCGCCGTCGGACCGTCGAGCGGTTCGGCGAATCGGTCGTAGTCATCAAAGTGAAAGAAGCCGACCGGCCAGAGCTCGGGCAGCACGATCAGGTCGACGGGCGGCACGTCTGCCAGCACCGCCGCGGCGGCGACCCGGCGCGCGTCGGGATCGGGCAGGGACTGTCCCCCGAGTTGCACGAGCGCGAGGCGCATCTGCTGATCGTCCACCGCGCGGCCGGTCGGGACAACGCCGGCGCCCCGGAGCCGGCGAGCGGGCACGCGGAATCGCGACCGGGGGCGGACCGGGATGGCAGGATTGGCCCGAACGGCGCCGGTTCGGTACGAACCGGCCAACGAGCGTGGAGAGGGAGGCATGCGGGTCCTCGCCGTCGACTTCGGCACCTCGAACACGGTGGCTGCCATCGGGATCGACGGCGGTGCACCGCGGCTGGTGGCGATCGACGGGTCGCCGCTGATGCCGTCGTCCGTGTACCGCACCGACGACGGCATGCTGGCCGTGGGACGAGACGCCGACCGGCAGGCCCGGATCGACCCCAGCCGATACGAGGCGAACCCAAAGCGCCGGATCGACGACGGCGAGGTGATGCTCGGCGATGTCGTCGTGTCGCTGGTGGGCATCGTCGCGGCCGTACTGGGCCGGGTAGGGACCGAGGTCACCCGCCAGCTGTCCGGGCGACCCGACCAGGTGCGGCTCACCCACCCCGCGCACTGGGGCCAGCGCCGGCGGGAGACCCTGATCGGCGCTGCGCGTGCGAGCGGGCTGGTCCAGGCCGACGCCACTCCGCAGCTGATTCCAGAACCGGTCGCGGCGGCGACGCACTTCGCCACGCTGTCCGGGTCCGGGCTCACCGAGGGCGGCACGCTCGCCGTCTACGACCTCGGTGGTGGCACATTCGACGTCGCCGTCGTACGGCGTCGCGGCGACGGGTACGACGTGCTGGCCGAGGGTGGACTGCCCGACCTCGGTGGCGTCGACTTCGACCACGCGATCGTCGAGCACATCGGCCGCACGCACGTGGCCGACGAACAGCGCGGTGAGTGGGATGCGCTGCTGCACCCCACCGATGCGGCCGCTCGGCGCAGGTCGCGGGTGCTGATGACCGATGTGCGCGATGCCAAGGAGGCGCTATCGCGTTACCCCCACACCGACATCGCGCTGCCAGAGCCCTTCCCCGACCTCCACCTGACCCGGGGCGAGTTCGAAGACCTGATCCGCGCCGACGTCGGTCGCAGCGTCGACCTGCTGCGGAACACCATTGCCGCCGCACGCTGCGGGCCACGCGACCTCGCCGGCGTCTACCTGGTCGGCGGCTCGTCGCGGATTCCGCTTGTCGCACAGTCGATCCAGCACGGCCTGCAGCTCACACCGACGACACTGGACCAGCCGGAGACGAGCGTCGCCACCGGCGCGCTGTACCTGCCGATGGGCACGGCGAGTCCGGCGGCGGCTGGACCGGTCGCGTTTGCCACCGGTATGCAGCCGGCGGCCCGCCCGGTGCCCGGTGGGCCCGTGGTGCAGTCGGTCTCACCACGCCGGCCGGCCGGGTACGGCGGTGTACCGGCTGCACGCCCTGCGGGCGGGCCCTCGCCGACCCGAGGCACCGCCCCGATCGGGCTTCGCGCGCAGCCGGGTGGCCATCCAGCCGGTCGCCCCGGCGGTCCGGGCGGGCTCCGCGGCGGACCACCCACCGGCGGGCAGGGCTCCACGCCACCGCCACCCAATCGGCCGGCGCCGAGGACCGGTGGTGCCTCGGCGCCGGCCGCGCCGGGGCGGGGTCGCCGGAAGGGCCCGGTGCTCATCGCCGCCGCTGTCGCCGTCGCCGTTGCCGCTGCGATCGGGATCATCATCGCCACGCAGCATCACGGCTCACCCCAGGCCAACCCGCCACCGTCCGGCTCGACCAGCCCGACGCAGACCCCGCCGTCACCGAACGTCTCGACGCCGAACTACGACACCTTCTTCCTCAACGCGACGCTCCGCTCCTACGTCAAGCCGGTCTACGGTCAGATCACCAAGTGCACGAAGGGTGCCGGCGGCCAGAGCAGCCCGGGGTTGAACCAGGCCAACGCGACGACGTGCTCGTTCGAGCAGGGTTATCAGGTGATCTTCGCGCTGGCCCAGCCACCGCTCGACCTGGACACGTTCCGGAGCAGCCTGCTGACCAGCCTCGCCGGCTCGTTCCGCAAGCAGGGCACGGCGACGTGGCGGAAGAGCGGCCAGCACGGCAACCTGGCGACCTTCCTCGGCACCGGCACCAACGTCGGTGCGCTGCTCTACTGGGACCGGGAGCCGACGATCCTCGGGATCGCAGTGGACGAGGGAACGCCGTCGTCGTCGGGGCTGCAGAAATGGTGGACCGCGAATTTCGAACGCTGACCGACGGCGAACTACGCCGGCGGAGCCAGCTGCACGCCTGCCGCCTGCGCCCCGGTTCGGAGCCGCTGGTCCCAAGCGGCGAGCAGCGTGTCCGCGGCGCCGACCGCGAGCAGGCTGGCCAGGTGCACCGCGTCGGCCCCTCGCAGCGCATACTGGCCGGCCAGATGTCCGGCGTGAGCGGTGACGGGTTCGGTCAGCCCGAC
The DNA here is from genome assembly GCA_003244255.1 of Pseudonocardiales bacterium. Classification (GTDB taxonomy): domain Bacteria; phylum Actinomycetota; class Actinomycetes; order Mycobacteriales; family QHCD01; genus QHCD01. The sequence goes on from QHCD01000043.1 coordinate 16,149, forward strand.
CGTCCTGGTCGCCGCCCAGTAGTCCTCCCAGGCTGTCTCGGCCCGGCTCTGATCGACGGGGCGCAGACGACGGGCACGCCCGGCGGCGGCGAGTGCGGCGCACACCTCGGGATAGGCAAGTCGGCTGGACACGGCGGCATCGCAGCCGTCCCAGAGTGCGGCGGCGAGGTCGCTACCGTCCTCTCCGACGACCAGCTTGACGAACGCGCTGCTGTCAAAATAGACGATGGTCACCTGTCAGCGGCGCTGTTCGCTCACCAGGTCGGCCACCGGTCCGTGCGCGTGGACCCGGCGGGCACCGCGCGCGGCGGGGCGATCGGCCCGGCGGGGCTTGCTCAGCACGCCACGCTGAACGAGTTGATCGAGCAGCGGCGCGGTGTCCACCGGCAGCAACCGTGCCACCGGAGTACCTCGATCGGTGACGACGACCTCCTCGCCAGCATGAGCCCGTTCGATCCACCTCGACAGCTCCGCGCGCAGAGTGCTAATCGCTACGTCCATGGACCGAGCGTACAACTCCGCAACCTGACTCTGTACGTAGACGTGTAACCGACCGTGGTTCGCTGCGGCAATCGTCCCGGGAAGCTCGACGCCACGGCGGCGCGCAGCGCGGTCGAGACGGCAGGGTTAGGGAAGTAGGGCGGCGATCATGCCGTCGACGATGAAGCGGCCGTAGCGGTGGATCGACCAGTGTCGGCGCACGACGAGCAGGTCATAGAGGTCGGGCGAGCTGTAGGTCCGCAGGATCTCGGCTGTCGCGTTTTGTGTGATGCCAGGGCGCAGGTGGCTCGCCAGCACCTGGGCGTTGTGCCGCATGCGAAGTAGTCGCTGCCGATCGGTGTCGACGAGCAGTTGTTGCATGTCGGGGTCGGCTGCCGCCGCAGAGCGGATGAGGAGCAGGATTGGGGCGACCGGCGGCGCCATCTCCGTCGTCAGCCGGCCCCAAGCGCGGATGATCTGGCGGGGATCGCTCTCCTGCGCTGACCTGGTTGCCGGACCGGCCGCTCGCAGTACCGTCGGTCGGCTGGGCGCGGGTGGGTGTGCGGCCCGGCGGGGGGAGCACACCCACCCGCCGTCATTACGGCCGGAACGGCGACGGCAGCACGTGCCCGGGCTCGGGCCGCAGGTGCGGCGCCGGCGCGACGTGCGGCACCGGGGTCCTGGCCTGCGAGCTGGCGCCCGACGTACCGGCGAAGCCGATCGCGAACACGTGCGCGTCGCATGTCGCTGTCGATTCCTGCCGGCGACGATCGTCGTATACCCGAACTCTACGTCGACCAGCAGCTTCTGCGACGCTTGGGCACGGCACGCGACGACGACACCTGACCTCCTCGACGGCGTTGAGGGACGGTCTTGGGTGGCGCCGTAGAGGATCGTGATACGAGATAGGTTCACGAGCGGCACCTGGCGCCGGCTACTCGTAGTGGGTCCACATCCGCAGGACATGCACGACGTGGCGATCGGGGAAAACCTCGTAGACAAGCCGATGCTGGATGTTGATGCGTCGCGAGTAGCAGCCCGCCAGGTCACCGACAAGCTTTTCGTACCGTGGAGGTGTACCGAACGGGTCCGCGGCGAGCACGTCGAGGAGCCCTTGGGCCCGCTGCTTCAAGCCCGACGATGCGAGCCGTTTCGCATCTTTCTGCGCTTGGGGCGAATAGACCAGCGTCCAGTCACTCACCAGTCGAGTTCGGTTGAGGCGGCCTCAATACCCTCGGCTCGCGCGTGACGGATCGACTCGGCAAATCCCGGAACCGACTCCAGGAACAGGGTCTCTTGGATCGCCTGCCAGTCGGCTTCGCCGATCAGCACCGCATTGCCCCGCTGCCCGGTGATGGTCAGCGGCTGAGACTCCTCGTTTACTTGGTCGATGAGCCGGTACAGGTTCGACCGGGCCGACGTTGCACTCACAGCAGTCATACCTTCTACCTCCACCACGACCGTACGTCATAACGTACGTATTCGCAAGCTGAATCCCGGCGGCTGGTGCAAGGAACGGCCCGCCGCACACATGTCAGGCTGTCCCGCCGCGCGATCGACAAGTGACACAAAAGCAATCTCGGTCGAGGAGATCGTCGCCGCAAGCCGTTCCGGTTACGGGAGCGGGATCAAGGGTCTGCGGCCCGGTGTGGCTGGCCGAGCGGTGCGCGATTTGACCTGGGCCGGTTCGCCGCCGGGGGAGCTGGTGTTGAGACCCTGCGTCTACAGGCCGGTGCGGCCGTCGATCCGCTCGCGCAGGATGTCGGCCTGGCCATCGTGCGCGCTGTATTCGCGGATCATGTGCAGATAGACCCGTCGGCTAGCCCGAGACGGACGGGCCCATACGGAGTTGGCGTTGTACAGCCGGTCAGCTCGGCATACTCACGTCACTGGCGAGCGACACCAAGCGTGTGGAAGGCGACGACAACCATGGCCAAGGGGAACAGCAGCTCGACGAACGGCAAGTCCAGCTCGAAGAAGACGACGTCCAGCGCGAAGAAGAAAACGTCTAGCGCGAAGAAGGCGACGTCGAGCACAAAGAAGGGAACGGGAACGAAGTCTCCCGCGGTGCGCATCACAGAGCGGATCAGAGAGCTGGGTGATTGGCGCGGCGACACCCTGTCCAGGATCCGAAAGATCGTCAAGCAGGCCGACCCCGACATCGTCGAGGAGTGGAAGTACCGAGGGGTTCCGGTCTGGTATCACGACGGGATCGTCTGCACCGGTGAGACCTACAAGGACCACGTGAAGATGACCTTCGCCAAGGGTGCCTCGCTGAAAGATCCGTCCGGCTTGTTCAACGGCACTCTCGGGGGCGAAACCTGGCGGGCCATCGACATCCACGAAGGCGACAAGATCAACGCGAACGCGTTGAAGGCGCTCATCCGCGAGGCCGTGGACCTGGACACCTCCGACTAGCTAAGGGGACCCCGATGACCCCGGTCCGCACAGCCTGAGGATCACCGGACGAATCGGGCCCGGAGTGTGGGCTAGTCGGCGCGGTTCCTCGCGTACCGGAGGACGGCCTCACGGGTGGTCGTGACCTGCAGGGCGGACCTCGCCTCGGCCAGCCTGCGGTTGGCCGTGCGCAGCGAGAGGTACAGGCGTTCGGCCGCGTCGGCGATCGACGCCCCTTGGGCCAGCAGTTCGAGCACCCGACGCTGGTCACGGGTGAGCGGCAGGTCATCTGTCGCCGCCGTCCCCGCCGTTTCCGCGACCCGGCCGACATCCGCGACGAATCCGGGCGCCCAAGGCGCTCTCTGGTCCACCCGCACGATCAATCCGGCGCCGCGCACGGTGAGCAGCAGTGCCTGCCGCGCGTCGGATTCGGTGCGCACCTCCCCGCTCGCGACGTAACGCCCCGGTGCCAGATCCCATGGTTGCGGCGGGCCGAGGAATCCATTGTGGACAGCCCATCCGGCGGCGCGGGCATCGCTGGTCGCACCGCTGAGATCGTCGACGACGTCGTACGGCGTCGTCACGACAACATCCGGCTGGCCCGGACGGCGGCCTCGGTGCGGGTGCGGGCGCCGAGCTTGGTGACCGCCGACTTCACGTACGTCTCGACGGTGTTCGGTGAGAGGCCGAGCCGGTCGGCGATGCGCCGGGTGGAGTGACCGGCGGCGACGAGCTCGAGCACCTCGTGCTCTCGCGGGCTGAGCAGGCTGGCCTCCCGGCCCGAGGTTGGTCTGCGGACGATGCCGCGCTGTCGGAGCGCGCGCTGGATCCGCCCGAGCAGCACGGTGTAGCCGCGGTCGGTGGCCAGCCGCTCGGCGGACAGCAGCAGGTCGACCGCGCCATTGGGGGCGCGCTCGTCGGCCGCCAGCAGGCAGCGGAGTTGCTCGCGGACGCACACGCCGTCCCAATCGCCTGCCGCATCGGAAAAATCGCCGTCGTCGAAGGCCGCCAGGGTTGCCGCCACCGGTTGCGGGAGACCACGGGCGTGCCGCGAGCTGGGCAGCGCGGGCGCGGCCCAGGCCCGAGTGAGTTCGGCGAGACTGCCGGCCAGATCCGGCCGACCGCCGAGCAGCGCGTCCGCCCCCGTGCGGGCCTCGGCACTGTCGCCGTCGAGCCAGTCGATCTCGACGGCCACCCAGCGCAGCAGCCGGTTCCGCTCGCCGCGCACCATGCCGCGGGCCGCGGTGATCGCGCCACCATCGGCATGCGCAAGCGCCGCCGCCGACACCGCGACGACGCGAGCCTCCGCCGGCAGCTCGCGGGCCAGCAGGGCAGCTCCGCCCCGCACCGCCGCATCGATCGCGCCGTCGGCGAGCAGCCGCAGCCACAGTGATTCGGCGCGCAGCGACGTCTCCCACAGGTACGCGCCGCGGCTGGCGCAGTCCGCCGCGGAGCGGTCGGCGAGTTCAGCAGCCTCGGCGTGACGCATCAGATCCCGCATTCCCCGCACCAGCAGCAGTTCCGCGGTCCACGCCGTGACGCCGTCGGCGTGTTCCAGGCTTGTCCACAGTGGACGGTCCCAGCCGTCGCGGCGGGCGGCCAGCAGCGCGGCGCCGTAGGCGATCAGCACCTCTGCCGGCAGCGATTCACCGGCGGCGGCCGCGCGTCCCCCGAGCTCGCAGGCGGCGTCGGGATCCAGCCCGGTCAGCACGCGCAGCCGCGCCGTCAGGTGCTGCGCGCGCAGGGTCGGCGATACGTCGTCGAGCAGCGGCGTCACGCCGTCCAGCCGCTGCAGGCCGTCGGCGAGGTCACCGCCAGCGGCCGCCGCGGTGGCCGCCACGACGGCAGCGGCGACCAGGTGTTCCGGCGCAGCCGGCCCGGATGTGTCGGCAGCCAGCCGGCGTGCCGCGGCCGTGTCGCCAGCCGCGAGCGCTGCCTGCGCGGCCGCGAGCCCGCGGGCAGCGGAAGGTGCCGCCTCGGCCGCCAGCCGCAGCAGGGCAGCGCGGTCGTCGACACCGCGCGCGGTCGTCGCCGCCCGCTCGGCCCGGCCCGCCGCCGCAGCCAGATCGCCGGCCGCGGCCAGATGCCGGGCCGCCTCGGCGTCCTCGACGTGCTCGGCAATCGCGCGGTGCATCGCCGCCCGCGCACCGACTGACGCGACTCCGGCCGCGACGTCGGCGAGCAGCCGGTCGCGGGGACAGACCAGGTCGGCGGCGACGACCGCCAGGTCAAGCCGTACCAGACCGTCCGCTCCAGGCCCGAGCAGCGACGCCGGCGCCGGCCGCCCGATCAGGCCGAGCGCGGCGAGGGCGGTCCGCTCTGCCTGCGGCAGCTCGGCCACCAGCGCCGCGAGCGCGGTGAGCCCGCGGGTCGGCGGGCCGTCGGGATGCCGCGCGAGCAGGGTGAGCAGCAGCGGGTTGCCGACGGCGCGCTCCACCACGGTCTGCGCGGTGACGTCCGCTAGGTGCGGCGCCGTCGCGGCCACCAGCTCGATCGCCGCATCCGCTCCCAACGGCTCCAGGTCGCGCCAGCAGGCGGCCCGCTGACGGATCGGGCCGATCCATCGTTCGACCAGTGGCGCCGGCGTGCGGCAGGCCAGCAGCAACCGGCAGTACCGCGCGATCCTCGGCAGCAGCCCGATGGTGAGCCGGTCGGCCCACTGCAGGTCGTCGACGATCAGCAGGCCGTCGCCGACCCGCGCCCGCACCGCCTCGACCGTGAGCGGCGGGTCGTCGACGGGCAGCGGCGCCCGGACGGCGCGGGTCAGCGCCAGCGCCGGCACATCGCGCAGGGTGAGCAGGCCGCCGCCCGCGAACACCACGCCCCCGCACCGCCGGGCCACCTCGGCGGCGACCGCCGTCTTGCCGATGCCCGGCGGGCCGGCGACGACGGTGAGTCCCGGCTGCCGCACCGCGTCGAGCAGCACGTCGACGTCGACGTCGCGTCCGATCAGATGCGAAGCCGACGCCGGTCCGGTCAAGGTTTCGATCCGCCGAGCGTAGGCGAGATCCTCGTTCTGGCACGATGACGGGAGGCGCGAAACTCCCGGCCTGCGTAACGTCGAACCTGCCCGGCCTGCGGACAACCATCGGATGAGAGCGTGACGCCACCGGACACCACGACGGACGCCGGCGCGGTCGGCCCGCTGTGCCGGCTGGTGGCGGCTGTGTGCACCTCGATGCGGACGAACCTGTCCGGACCGGCGGCCGAAGCCGTCGATGACGTCGTCCGCCGGATCTTCGGCCCGCTGCAACTGGCCGTCGCCGGCCGGATCAAGTCGGGCAAGTCGACGGTCGTGAACGCGCTGATCGGGCGCCGGGTCTCGCCGACCGACGTGCGTGAATGCACGCGACTGGTCACCCGCTTCCGTTACGGCACGGTCGATCGGGTCGAGGTGGTCCGCCTCGACGGCTCGCGCGCGCAGCTGCCCTACGACGCCGACGGCATGGTGCCGGCGGACCTGCATGTTCAGGTCGACGACGTCGCGTTCATCGACGCCTACCTGACCAGCGCGCTGCTGCGGGACGTCACGGTGATCGACACACCTGGACTGGGTTCGGTGGACAGCGGGAGCGTGACGCGCACCCGAGCGCTGCTCGGCGCGGAGGACCTCGACGAGGCCTCCCGGGCCGCGATCGCCAGCGCCGAGGCCGTCGTGTTCGTGCTCACCCAGGCAGCGCGTGCCGACGACGTCGAGGCTCTCGCGATCTTCCGGGCGGCGACGACACGGCAGGCCAGCAGCCCGATCAACGCTGTCGGGGTGCTGAACAAGGCCGACCAGATCACCGCCGGATCAGACGACGACGGCGGGGCCGGAGTCCCGGCCACCGGCGCCGACGATCCGATGGCTGCGGCCCGATCCCTCGCGCGCGCGCAGGCGATCGCCTTGCAGCATCGGGTATCCGACGTGCTCCCGCTGATGGGCCTGGTGGCCGAGACCGCGGAGGCCGGCCTGTTCACCGAGGCCGACGCCGACGCGCTGCGGCAGATCGCGGCCCTGGACGCCGCCGAACGCGAGGTGCTGTTCTACTCGGCCGACCTGTTCCTGCGGCCCGACGTCGACGTCCCGCTCACGGCCCGAACGCGTCTGCTGGAACGGCTCGATGTGGAGGCAATCCGCCACGGTGTCGGCATGCTCGCCGTCGACGACCGGCTGCAGGCGGGGGAGCTGCGCCGCCGGCTGGCCGCGATCTCCGGATTCGGCGCGGTTCGCGACGCTGTCGACTCCGAGTTCCGGCGCCGGGCCGATGCGATCAAGGCCAACGTCGCCCTGGCGAGCCTCGAGTCGCTCGCAGGTGCGTCGCCCGAGCCGGACTCCAACCGGATCCGCGACGGCATCGAGTCCTTGCTGCAGCGCCCGGAGGCACACCGGCTGCGGCTGGTGGAGGCGGCGTCGCTGGTGGCTTCGGCGACCGTGCCGCTGCCCGAGGACCTCGCCCGCGAGGTCGCGCGGTTTGCCGTCGGGCGGACCGCCGCCGACCAACTCGGCCGGCCGGGCGCATCGGCCGACGAGCTCGCGGCCGCCGCGTTGGCAGCAGCGAGACGGTGGCGCTCGTTCGCCTCGTTCGGGTCGACGCCGGCGCAGAGCAGGGTGGCGCACACGGTCCATCGCGGATACTTCCTGTTGTGGCAGGAACTGCAATCGGCGACACGATCGTGAGGCTCCGTCGCCGTGGCGCACCGACCGCAGACGCTGCGGACGCCGTCGACGCCGCCGTCGAGGCCGCTGTCGAGACGGTCGAGGACGAGCAGGCCCACTGGGCGGCGCAGCGCGTCGAGCTGATCAACCTCTGCCTGTACGCGCGGGATCGCGTGGGCAGTCCGGCGACGGCGCGCAAGATCGACGATCGGCTCGCAGAGCTCGGGATCGTCGCCGTCTGCCCGGATGGCGAGCTCTTCGATCCCGCCGCGCACGAGGCCGGCAGCACCGTGATCACCGATGACCCCGACCTGCACGGCCTGGTGGCTTCGACCGAGCAGCCCGGCTATGTCGACAACGGCGCGCCGCTGCAGGTGCCGGTCGTCGCCGTCTACCGCCGTCGCGACGGAGCGACGTCGTGAGCCCTCCGGCGGTCCGCCAGCAGCCGACGGCCGCTGGCCGCACCGGTGGAATCGCCCGCGGGATCGCCGACGAGGCCATCGCCGTGCTGCGCGGATCGTTCCCCGACGGCGCCGCCGAGATCGCCCGGATCCGCTCCGAGCGCCCGGATCGACCGACCGTCGTCGTCGTGGGGGAGACCAAGCGTGGAAAGAGCTCGCTGGTCAACGCACTGCTGAACCGGCCCGGACTCTCGCCCGTCGACGCCATGGTGGCCACCAGCACCTACCTGGTGTTCCGGCACGGCGAGGTGAACCACGCCGCGGCCGTGCTGCCCGGCGCGGGCCGGCCCGTGACCATCCCCATCGATCGGCTGCGCGACTGGGCTACCGAGCTCGGCGAGCTGCCCGAAGGCCAGCCACCGCCGCGCATGGTCGAGGTCGAGTGCACGGCTCCGCTGCTCACCAACCTGACCCTGATCGACACCCCTGGCGTCGGCGGTCTGGTGGCGGCGCATGCCGAGATCGCGCTGCACGCGGCCCGCCAGGCAACGGCCCTGCTGTTCGTCGTCGACGCGTCGGCCCCGTTCGCGAGGAGCGAGCTGGACTTCCTGCGCACCGCGAGCGAGTCGATCGACCTGGTGCTGTTCGCGGTGACGAAGATCGACGCCTACCGCGGCTGGCGGCAGATCGTCGAGACCGATCGCGCGCTGCTGCGAACGCATGCGCCCCGGTTCGCCGACGCCGAAATGATGCCCGTCTCGAGCCAGCTGTTCGAACGCGCCGTCGACGCTCCCGCGCCCGAGGTCGCACGCGTGCTGCGTACCGAATCGCAGGTCATCGGCATGCAGATCGGCCTGCAGAGCAGGGTAGCCGCGAAGGCCGACGCACTGCACGACGCCAATGTGCTGCGGGGCGCGCGATCGCAGTTGGCGGCGTACTTTCGCGCGTTGGCGGCCGGGATCGCCGCCGTGGACCCCGACCCCGCCAAGGTCGCGCAGATGCGCGCCGACCGGGAGCGACTGGTCGCCCAGCGCCGATCCGATGCGCGCACCTGGCAGCTCACCATGCGGGCGCAGATGGGCCGGGCCCGCACCGACTCGATGCTTGACGTGCAGCGGGAGGTCCGCGACGCGCTGCACCGCTGGCGGATCGAGATCGACCGAGCCGACCGCGACTCACTCAAGGCGTTGCCACGTGAGGTCGACGCGGTGCTGCAAGCGACGACGCTGCGGGTCTTCGACCGAATCCTCGGCCGGCTCCGTTCGGTCACCGAGGTCGTGCTGCACCAGATGTTCGCACCGGACGAGCTCGAGGACGTCTATGCCGGGCTGGCCCGCGCGCCGACTATCCGTGCGACGCTGGCGCCGCCCGAGGCCCGCCAGCAGACCGTCGAGGACAAGATCGTGATGTTCGGTGGTGTCGCGGCCGGACTGTCGGCCGGCCGGCTGGTCGCCTTCGTGCCCGCCATGCTCGGGGCGGGCGCGGCGTCCGTGGTGATGGCACCGGTGTCGATCGGTCTCGGTCTGGCCGCGACGACGTGGATGGTGTTCTCCCGTCGGCGAGTAGCGGAGAAGAACCATCTGAAGGTCTGGATCGTCGAGGCGATGACCGAGGCCAGGGCCAGCCTCGAGTCCGAGGTCGCGAGCCAGTTCATCGACGCCGAGCACACCCTGACCCTCGCCCTTGATGCCGCCGTGCAGCGCCGCGTCGACGCCCTGGACGCCGAGGTGCGCTCCATCGACGCCGCGCTCAAGCTCGATGCACAGCAGAAAGACCGGCGGCGCCAGGAACTATTGGCCAAACAGGCCGTCATACGACAAGTAGTCGCAAAGGTCGACACGACCCTGCAGACACTGCAAACGAGTGGTCATGGCGCTCAGGCTGGTGTCCAGCTTCCCGCGTTGGGAGGGGGTTCGGCGTGACTGACGACGTCCTCGGCTTCGGCGACCCACACGACCCCAACGGCGACCCGCATGGCGACCCGCACTCTGCCGGCCACGATCTGGACCTCCCAGCCGCCGACCCGCTCGCCCACGACCCCGCCGGCCACGAGCCGTTGGGCCCAGAGCCGTCGCCGGGCGGGGAACTCAGCCAGGATCTTGACCACGACCGGGGTCATGACTTGGGCCACGATCTGCGCCACTCGGGCGAGCTGCCGGCCGACCTTGCCACCGATCCAGCCACTGATCCAGCCGATCCAGCTACCGATCCGGCCACCGATCCGGCCGCCGGCCTGTTGGCCGGCCACGACGACGGGCCGTTCCCCGTCCGTCTCGATGTCGACGTCGAGACGGCCGACGGACTCGACTGGGTCGATCCCGAGCTGCTCGGGAACGGACCTGCCGGATTTCTGGCCGACCCGCTGCCGCCGTATGCCCCGCGGGCCGACCTGCTTGCGGACCTGCACCACGCCGCCGGCAGTGACGGCGCGGCGAGCTGGGAATCACTGGCCGGTTCCGACGATCCGGCGGTCCGGGCCCTCGCCATGCACTGGCGCGGCGCCGAATAGCCGCCCGGTAGGGTCGGCTGCGTTGTCCGTCGCGCGGGTCCAACGCTGGAGATCGCGCATCAATAGGAGGCGCGGTGCGCGAGCTCGATCCGATATTCCTTGCACTGCCGATGCGCGAGCTGGCCGCGACGGCGCTGCAGCGGGCCCGCGAACTCGGTGTCGATCACGCCGACTTCCGGCTCGAGCGCATTCGCGCGCAGGACATCTCGCTTCGCGACGCCAAGCTGGAGGGGGCGCGCACCGGTGAGCAGCTCGGCTTCGCGGTACGCGTCGTGCACGAGGGCACCTGGGGATTCGCCGCCGGCGTCGACCTGACCACCGACGAGGCGGCCCGGGTCGCCGGCCGTGCCGTCGAGGTCGCGAAGGCCAGCGCGCCGGTGAACTCCGAACGGATCGAGCTCGCCGCCGAACCAACCTACGGCGACGTCACGTGGATCTCCGCCTACGACGTCGATCCGTTCTCGGTCCCCGACGCCGAGAAGATCGCGCTGCTCACCGACTACTCCGAGCGGCTGACCGCGTCCGACGGCGTCGACCATGTCAGCGCCGCGTTGCAGCAGGTGCTGGAGAACAAGTTCTACGCCGACACCGCGGGCACCATGACCACCCAGCAGCGGGTGCGGCTGATGGCGGATTTCACCGCCGTCGCCGTCGACGCCGCACATGGCGGCTTCGAGACGATGCGTACCGTAGCGCCGCCGGTCGGCCGCGGGTGGGAGTACCTCACCGGCACCGGATGGGACTGGAACGCCGAGCTTGCCCAGTTGCCGGAACTCCTTGTGGAGAAGACGAAAGCGCCATCGGTCGAGGCGGGAAGCCACGACCTGGTGATCGAGCCGTCGAACCTGTTCCTGACCATCCACGAGTCGATCGGCCACGCCACCGAGCTCGACCGCGCGCTCGGCTACGAAGCCGCCTACGCCGGCACCTCGTTCGCCACGTTCGACCAGCTCGGCACCCTGCGGTATGGCTCCCAGGTCATGAACGTCACCGGTGACCGGACGGCCGAACACGGTCTCGCCACGATCGGTTACGACGACGAGGGCGTCGCCGGTCAGCAATGGGATCTGGTCAGCGACGGCGTGCTGGTCGGCTACCAGCTCGATCGCCGGATGGCACACATGAAGGGCCTCGGCCGCTCCAACGGGTGCGCCTTCGCCGATTCGCCCGGTCACATCCCGCTGCAGCGGATGGCGAACGTGTCGTTGCAACCCGCGCCGGGCGGCCCGAGCACCGAGGAATTGATCGGCGCCGTCGACCGCGGGCTCTACGTCGTCGGCGACAAGTCGTGGTCCATCGACATGCAGCGGTACAACTTCCAGTTCACCGCACAGCGCTTCTACAAGATCGAGAAGGGACGGCTGGCCGGGCAGGTCCGCGACGCTGCCTACCAGGCGACGACCACCGACTTCTGGAGGTCCATGGAGGCGGTCGGCGGTCCCGAGACCTACCTGCTCGCCGGCGCGTTCAACTGCGGCAAGGCGCAGCCGGGCCAGACCGCGGCGGTGAGCCACGGCTGCCCATCGACGCTCTTTCGCGGTGTGAACATCCTGAACGCACGGACGGAGGCCGGCCGGTGACGGCGGCGCGGCAGGTCCTCACCCCCCAGGACACGATCGAGCGGGTGCTCGAGCTCTCGACGGCCGACGGCTGCGTCGTCGTGTCCGAGGAGCGGTCGGAGGCGAACGTGCGGTGGGCCAACAACACGCTCACCACCAACGGCGAGATGCGCTCGCGCAAGCTCGCGGTCATCAGCGTCGTCGACGGCGCCACCGGCACGGCGTCCGGCGTGGTCGAGCGCAGTGCCGTGACCGCCGAGGATCTGGAGCCGCTGGTGCGTGCGGCCGAGCAGGCCGCAAGAGATGCTGGCCCGGCCGATGATGCCTCGCCGCTGGTGCAACCGTCCGGCGACAGTCCAGGCTGGGAGGCGCCACCGGCCGTCACGAGCACCGAGACGTTGGCGGGATTCGCGGCGTCGCTCGGGCAGGCCATGGACGCAGCGCGCGCACAGCAGCGGCTGCTGTTCGGCTTCGCCGAGCACGTGATGACGTCGACGTATGTGGGCAGCTCCACCGGCGTCCGGCTCCGTAACGACCAGCCGACCGGCAAGGTCGAGATCAACGGCAAGTCGGCGGATCTGAAACGCTCGGCCTGGGTTGGCGCGTCGACCCGTGACTTCGGCGACATCGATGTGGCGGCGCTCGACACCGACCTGCAGCAGCGGCTCGCCTGGGCCGAGCGCAGCGTCGAGCTGCCCGCCGGCAGGTACGACACGCTGCTTGCGCCGACGGCGATCGCCGACGTGCTGATCTACCTGTACATCTCCGCAACGGCGCGGGCGGCCGACGAGGGCCGCACGGTGTTCTCCAGGCAGGGCGGCGGAAACCGGATCGGCGACCGGCTCTGCGAGCTGCCGCTGTCCCTGCGCAGCGACCCCGCGGCGGCCGGTCTGCAGACGTCGCCGTTCTTCGCCGTCACCTCCTCGAACGAGCTGTGGTCGGTGTTCGACGTCGGTATGCCGGTCGGTGCCACCGACTGGATCCGCGACGGCGTGCTCACCTCGCTGGTCGGTAGCCGCGCGTGGGCGCAGCGCAGCGGCAACGAGGCGGTGAAGCCGATGATCGACAACCTGATCCTCGATGCCGGCTCCGACTCCAGCCGGTCGCTTGCCGACATGGCGGCCGGCGTCGAGCGTGGCCTGATGCTGACCTGTCTCTGGTACATCCGCGAGGTGGATCCGCAGAACCTATTGCTGACCGGTCTTACCCGCGACGGCGTCTATCTCATCGAGGACGGCGAGGTGACGGGCGCAGTCAACAACTTCCGGTTCAACGAGAGCCCGGTCGACCTGCTCGGCCGCATCAGCGACGTCGGCGCGAGCTCGATCACACTGCCCCGGGAGTGGAACGACTTCTTCACCCGCACGTCGATGCCGCCGGTCCGGGTGCCGGACTTCAACATGTCCACGGTGAGCCAGGCGTCCTGAGGAGCTTCGGTGATGGCTGCTGCGTCGATTGACGTCCGCCGGCGGATCGTGCTGGCCGACCTGCTCGCTGGCGGGATCGTGCGCGATGTCGTGCTGGTTGCCGCGTTCGCGTCGCTTACCGGGATGGCCGCGCAGCTTTCGTTCCACATTCCCGGGACGCCGGTGCCCGTGACCGGTCAGACCTTCGCGGCGCTGCTCGCCGGCGCGGCCGTCGGACCGGTACGGGGATTCGCCAGCATGGCGGTGTACTTGCTCGTCGGTACAGCCGGTGTGCCCTGGTTTGCGGGGCACGCCTCGGGCGCTGGCGCGGTGTCGTTCGGCTACGTCGTCGGCTTCGTCGTCGCGGCGACCGTCGTCGGCTGGCTGGCCCGCCGGGGCGGTGACCGGACGCCGCTGCGGACGGTCGCGACGATGGTGCTCGGCACGGTGGTGATCTACGCGTTCGGCGTGCCGTGGCTCGCGGCGAGCGCGCACCTGTCGCTGGCCGATGCCCTGTCGCAGGGCGCTCGGCCGTTCCTGCCCGGCGACCTGCTGAAGGTGGTCGTGGCCGCGGCGTTGCTTCCCTCCTGCTGGTCCGCCGCCCAGCGGTTCCGCCGCCCCAGCTGAGTCGCCCGCGCCGGTGGCCGGCCGAGCCGGCCCGAGCGAGGCACCTCACCTTGCCGGACCCTCGGGTGGCTGGACCGACCTGGTTCCGGTGCCGCTGTCCCTGCCGGCGGTCGGTGCATGCCCGGCTGGCGCCGTGCCTACAGATTTCCGCCAGCTGCGGGCGGCCCGTCCGTCCCGTCGTCCCCCACCTTCTCGCGGCTCAAGAACTCCTCGATCTTGAACAGGTCGGCGCCGGCGCGCTCGGTCACAGTGAGCAGCGTGTTCATCGACGCGATCTCCTCCACCTGCTCCTTCAGGAACCAGGAGGTGAACTGCTCGCCGAGGTAGTCGCGCTCGTCGCGGGCGGCTCCGAACAGGGCCTCGATCTGCACAGTCACGACCCGCTCCTGCTGGAGCGCCGTCGCAATCAGCTCGCGCACGTCGGCGAAATCGTTGCGCACCTCGTCGACGCCGGGGATCTGGATCGATATGTTCCGGTCAAGCATGTACTGCACCATCATCATCGCGTGGTTGTGTTCTTCGAGTGCCTGCCGATAGAAGTGCGCAGCGAGCCGAGGCAGGTCGTGCGCGTCCAGCCACACCGCCGCGGCCACGTACTGCTGGTTCGCCGTGAACTCGTGCCTGATCTGCTCCCGCAGCAGGCCGACGAAGTTGGATTCCGGCGCGGCCCGCTGCTTCGCTCTCATGGCCCGCAGCGTACCTGCGTCGATGCCCACCGGTTGTGAGGCATCCGACACAGCCGTGCGCCGTTTCGGCGCTAGTCTGTACCGATTCCCAAGCCGGCGACCCCGACACCGTTGTCGGGTCTCTGCACCGTTGCAGGGAACGAAGGAGCCAGTGGTATGACCCTCTCGACGATTCCCGGCCTCGACGAGCCTCCGACCGCGAATGCCCGCCTGATCGACTGGGTGAGCGAGGTGGCCGAGCTCACCATGCCGGATCGGATCACCTGGTGCGACGGTTCCGAGGACGAATGGCACCGGGTCACCGGCGAGCTGGTCGCCGCGGGCACGTTCCGCCCGCTGGCCGCGGACAAGAAGCCGAACTCGTTCTGGTGTGCCTCTGCGCCGAGTGACGTCGCCCGAGTTGAGGACCGCACCTTCATCTGCTCGCACCGGCGCGACGACGCCGGCCCGACGAACAACTGGGTCGAGCCGTCGCACATGAAGAGGACGCTGAACAAGCTCTTTCGTGGCTCCATGCGAGGTCGCACGCTCTACGTCGTGCCGTTCTGCATGGGACCGCTCACCGCCGAGAACCCCAAACTCGGTGTCGAGCTCACCGACTCCGCTTACGTTGTGGCGTCGATGCGCATCATGACCCGGATGGGCACGGCCGCCCTCGCCAAGATCGACGCGGGCGGCGAATGGGTGCCGTGCCTGCACTCGGTGGGCGCGCCGCTCGAGGACGGCCAGGTCGACGTGGCGTGGCCGTGCAACGTGACGAAATACATCGTGCACTTCCCCGAGGAACGCTCGATCTGGTCCTACGGATCGGGCTACGGCGGCAACGCACTGCTCGGCAAGAAGTGCTATTCGCTGCGCATCGCCAGCGCGATGGCGCGCGACGAGGGTTGGCTCGCCGAGCACATGCTGATCCTCAAGCTCACCGGCCCCGAGGGCGCCGTGCACTATGTCGCCGCGGCGTTCCCGTCGGCATGCGGCAAGACAAACCTCGCCATGCTGGAACCGACGATCCCGGGCTGGACCGTGCAGACGATTGGCGACGACATCGCCTGGATGCGGTTCGGCGAGGACGGCCGGCTGTGGGCCCTGAACCCGGAGGCCGGATTCTTCGGCGTCGCTCCGGGAACCGGCTACGCCACCAACGCCAACGCGATGCACACCATCGAGCGCGGCAATTCGATCTTCACGAACGTGGCGCTGACCGACGACGGCGACGTGTGGTGGCCCGGCATGACCGACGCACCGCCCGCGCACCTCACGTCGTGGAAGCAGCAGGACTGGACACCGGAATCCGACGAGCCGCCCGCGCACCCGAACAGCCGGTTCTGCACCCCGGCCGGCCAGTGCCCCACCATCGCACCGGAGTGGGAAGACCCGCGCGGCGTGCCGATCTCCGCGATCTTCTTCGGCGGCCGGCGCGGCTCGACCGTGCCACTGATCACCGAGGCGCGCGACTGGCAGCACGGCGTGTTCCTCGGCGCCACGCTCTCCAGCGAGACCACCGCCGCCGCCACCGGCGCCGTCGGCGTGGTGCGTCGCGACCCGATGGCGATGCTGCCCTTCCTCGGCTACGACGGCGGCGACTACTTCGCCCACTGGCTCGACATCGGCAAGCAGGCCGATGCGGCCAAGCTGCCCCGCATCTTCTACGTGAACTGGTTTCGCAAGGACGCGACCGGTAAGTACCTCTGGCCCGGTTACGGCGAGAACAGCCGGGTGCTGAAGTGGGCCATGGAGCGCCTCGAGGGCCGGCAGGGCGCCCTCGACACCCCGATCGGCCTGCTGCCCGAGCCAGGCTCCCTCGACCTCTCCGGCCTATCTGTCAGCGCCGACGACGTCGAACGTGCGTTGGTGGTCGACACCCGGGAGTGGCAGGCCGAGGTGCCGCTGATCGAGGCGTGGTTCGCGCGATTCGGCGACCGGCTGCCAGCCGCCCTGTCCGAGGAGCTGGAGTCGCTCGCCCAGGCCCTCGAACGCTAAGACGCCGACGCTGGAACACTGGCGGTATGCAACGTCGCACTGCACCCTTCCACCGGACCCCGCGGGCCGCCGTCGCCGCCGTCGCGATGCTGACGGTGGTCGGGCTCTCCGGCTGCCACTCCGGCGGGGCCGACAAGCACACCGTGCCCACCCCGTCGCTACTCACCCGGCTGACCGCGCAGATCGCGAACGACCCGAGCCTGCACGGCATCACCGGGCCGCAGGCCGCGTGCTACGCCAAGATCGTGGTCAAGTACGTTCCGATCAGTGACATCACCGCATACCTGCGGGGGGACACGGCGACGGTGAAGTTCCCGAACTCGACCGACGCCGCGGTGCGGGTGGCAGCGAAGCAGTGCCTCGCGTCCTGAACCTCACCGGCGCCCGACTGCACGCGGACGCCGTTCTCACCTGCGACGCCGCGATGACGCTGCACCGCCCCGGCACCGTGGACATCGATGACGACGGCCGGATCAAGTGGTCCGGCCCGACGGGCGACGCTCCCGCCCGCGCACCCGGCGTCGAGCACCGGGTCGAGGGCCTGCTGATGCCCGGCCTGGTGAACGCCCACGGGCACGCGCCGATGATCGCGCTGCGTGGGCTCGGCGAGGGGTTACCGCTGCACCGCTGGCTGACCGAGGTGATGTGGCCACGCGAGGCACGGCTTCGAGCCGATGACATCGTGGCCGCCACCAGCCTCGCCGCGTCCGAGTACCTGTGCTACGGCGTGACGACGACGTGCGAGATGTACTTCCATCCGGCGCGGATCGCGACCGCGCTGCGATCGGCCGGCATGCGTGGTGTCGTCGCCGCGGCCATCATGGAGGCCGCACCGGAGTGGCTCGGCGACTGGCGATCCCAGCTCGACGGCGTCGCCCGCTTCGTCGAGGAGTGCCCGAGTGATCCGCTGATCACGCCGATGATCGGCGCGCATTCTGCCTATCTGGTCGGCGATGACGCGCTGCGGGCGGTCGGTGACCTCGCCCGCTTGCAGCAACTCGCCGTCACGATCCACGTCGCCGAATCGGCGCACGAATCCGATTCCTTATCCGCCGCGCACGGCGGTGCCAGCGTGCCGCGGCTGCTCGCGGACCTCGGTCTCTTTGACGGCGTTCGCGTGCTGGCTGCGCACGCGGTCTGGCTCGACGACGCCGACATCGAGCTGTTCGCCCGGCACGGTGTGGCCGTCGCACACTGCCCGGGCAGCAACGCCAAGCTCGCCTCGGGCACCGCGCGGGTGCGCGACCTGCGCACGGCCGGCGTGCCGGTCGCGCTCGGCACCGACGGGGCGGCGTCCGGCGACGACCTCGACATCTGGGAGGAGGCCCGGCTCGCGGCGCTGCTCGCCCGCCTGCAAGCCGACGACGCGACGGCGCTGCAGGCGGCGGATGCGATCGCGATGGCGACCCGCGAGGGCGCCGCGGCGCTCGGCGTCGATGCCGGAACGCTCGCGCCGGGCCGGTTCGCGGACATCCTGCGGATCGACCTGCGGGACCCGGGATTCGTGCCGCACCTCGACGACGCCGACCTGCTCGCCCACCTGCTGTGGTCGGTGCCGCGCCGGGCGATCCGCGACGTCTGGGTCGCCGGCCGGCACGTCGTCGTCGACGGTGAGTGCACGACCGTCGACGTCGACGCCGCAGCCGCCGCGGTGCAGGCGACGGCCGCACGCATCGCCGGCTGAGGGAGCAGAGCACTTCTCGCAGCGATCTCTCACGCTCAGTGCTGCGGCCGATCGGCGTCTTGCCACCGACCCGGACCGATGCCAGCATCAGGGCCACTGGACACTCGCGCACTCGGAGGTGGCAGGAATGGCCCGTCCGGCGTATCTCACCGGCGCAGTCGCGCTGTTCGTGGCGGCTGGGCTCAGCACGCCAGCCCTTGCCGCCGGCCCGGCGCAGCCGCCACAACCGGGACAGCCGGCGGCGACCGCGCCGTCGATCGCGCCGCGCCAGCTGACGCTGGTGACCGGCGACGTCGTCACGATCACCTCCGGCGCGACCGGGCGGCTGCAGGCCCAGGTGGCTCGCGGGCAGCGCACCGGCGTCGGGCGGCTCTTCCAGCTCAGGCGGTCCGGCTCGCACCTGTACGTGCTCCCCCAGTCCGCGACGCCGTACCTGGGCACCGGCATCGATCCGGCGCTGTTCGACGTGTCGAGCGCCGGCGCCGGGCAGACGGCGACGTCGACACCGGTGAGCATCACCTACCGGCACGGCGTCATGCACAAGGCGATTCCCGGCGTGCGCATCACCTCGACGTCCGGCGACACCGCGACCGGCGTCGTCACCCGAGCGACGGGTCGTTCGTTCGGTGCCGCGCTGGCGGCGCAGTACGACGCCGACCATTCCTCGCCGACGCACACGACCGGCCTGTTCGCGTCGCTGTCCCGGATCGCACCGATGCATGCCCCGGCCGCGACCCGCCCGGCGTTCAACATGTACACGCTGACCGTGAAGGGCATCGACTCGGCGGGCAAGCCAGACACCGGTGACACGGTGGGCATCTACAACGTCGACAACCTCGCCAAGTACGCCGGCTTCCCCTTCTTCGTCAACGGCATCGCGAAGGTAAGCGTCCCGGTCGGCCACTACGCCGCCATCGCGACGTTCTTCGACTTCACCACCCTCCAGGTGCGGTTCGTGACCGTCCCGCAGTTCACCGTGAGCGGCAACGGCTCGGTCACGGTCGACGCCCGAACCGCGACGTCGAAGGTGACGATCGCGACGCCGCGCCCGGCCACCTCGCAGTCGACGCTCGTCGAGGTCGGCCGGACCGATGCACTGGGCAACACCGGCTCGAGCGCGTTCCTCGGCGACGCGAGCACGCCGTTCCTGGTTACTCCGACCAGCACTCCGCCGTCGGTCGGCCAGCTGCACTACTACGTCTACGCACACGAGACGTCGCCATCCGGCGTTGCTCCATACACCTACGACGTGGAGTTCCCGAGCGACGGCACGATTCCCGCGGCCGAGCACTTCGTCGCGACCGCCGGATCGCTCGCGACCGTGAAAGCGCGCTACGACAGCGATTCCGGGCGCCGCCCCGGTCTCGAGACGGAGTTCTCCGCACTGCCCTGGGAGTTCTTCATCTTCCGCAGCCTCTTCGACGTGACCACGCCGCTCGTGCGCACCGAGTACTACTCGGCCAACCCGCAAGTCGCCTGGCAGCACGTCATCTTCCCCTACGTCGACAACGCGACCTTCACCCTCGAAGGCGAGACCAACTCGGCATGGCGGAAGTACACGCCGGGCGTGACGTCGTCGTCGCACTGGTTCGGGCAGCCGCTGCATCCGCGGTTGGAGCAGGGCAACCTCTTCCCCGGCCAGACCGTCTGCCCGGCATGCATCAACGGGCGGAAGGTGAGCGTTCTCGCGTTCCCGTTCGGTGACAACGACCCGGATCACTTCGGCTACCCGAGCGGAACGCAGCCCGGCCTGACCGAGAACATCTCCTACGGCATCTTCGCCGACGACGTGCCGGTGCGGGCCGGCACCGACTTCTTCGACGCCGTTGCAACCCTGCCGGCCGCGGCGACCACGCTCCGGCTGGACTACCACGTCGCACGCGTCGGCGCGCACTTCAAGCTGTCCTCGGACGTCCGCACTCGCTGGACGGTGCCGATCCGCACGGCAACGACGCCGTTGCCGGTCGGGTGGACGTGCAGCGACAGGAGCACGTCGACGGCGTGCACCGTGCTGCCGTTGCTGCAGAGCAACTACCAGCTGCCGACCAATCAGCAGGGCGCCCTCGCGAGCGGCGCGGTGACGGCGATCGTCAACCTCTCGCACATCGGCAACTCACCCGCGCTCGCCCTGTCGACGTTCAAGGTCCAGGTGTCCTACGACGGCGGCGACCACTGGAGCACCGTGTCGAGCACCAGCCTCGGCTCCGGCACCTACCGGCTGCACTTCACGGTGCCGGCCAAGGGTTCGACCGACGGATACGGCGCGCTGAAGCTGACGGCGACCGACCCCGCACACAGCACGCTGAGTGAAACCATCACCCGCGCGTTCGCGGTGGCCTGACCCCAACCGACCCACGGAGGCAACTGGTGAAACTCCCGCTGATGCGAGGAAGGAGCGTGGGCGTCGTCGCGACGCTTGCATCCGCTGCGATGGTCGCCGGCTGGGCCGTGCCGGCCGGTGCGGTTGACACTGCCGCGAGCACATCGGTGCGGCCGGCGTCGTGTGCAAGCACCGTCGCGCCCGGCTACGCCCGCTGCATGGCGGTGGTCGCCGGCGGCGGCGTACCCGTCGGTGTACCCAAGCCTCCGTCAAGGGGACTCGGGCCGTCGGATCTGGACAATGCCTACGCGCTGCCGACCTCGCGCGGGGCGGGCCAGACCGTCGGAATCGTCGACGCGCAGGACGACCCACACGCCGAGTCCGATCTCGCGTTCTACCGCAAGGCCTACGGCCTGCCCGCATGCACGACCGCCAACGGCTGCTTTTCGAAGGTGAACCAGCGCGGCCAGCAGCGGAACTACCCGGCGGTCGATTCCGGGTGGGCGCTGGAGATATCCCTTGATCTGGACATGGTTTCGGCGGCCTGCCCGAAGTGCCACATCCTGCTGGTCGAAGGTGATTCCCCGCTGGTCAGTGATCTGGGCGCATCGGTGACCGAGGCCGTGAAGCTCGGCGCATCGGTCGTCTCGAACAGCTACGGGCTGGACGAGTTCAACGGCATGCGTGCCTACTTCAAGTACTACCAGCACTCGGGTGCCACGATCGTCGCGTCCTCCGGTGACTTCGGTTTCACCGCCGCGCAGTTCCCCGCCGTCACGCCCGGGGTGGTCGCCGTTGGCGGCACCAGCCTGCGCCGCGCCGACAACGCGCGCGGCTGGACCGAGCACGCGTGGTCCGGAGCCGGTAGCGGTTGTTCGGCGTACGTCCCGAAGCCTGCGTACCAGACCGACAACCACTGCCACATGCGCACGATCGCCGACGTTTCCGGCGACGCCGACCCGTACACCGGTCCCGCGGTGCGCGACACCGTTCCCTACTTCGGCCAGAGCGGATGGTTCGTCGTCGGCGGCACCAGCGCCTCCTCGCCGTTCATCGCTGGCGTGATCGGCCTGGCCGGCAACGCCAGGAGCCTGACGCCGAGCTACCTCTATCGGCACGCCTCGGCGCTGAACGACGTCGTCGGAGGCAGTAACGGGTTCTGCGGTGGCGACTACCTGTGCACCGCGAAGAAGGGCTACGACGGGCCCACCGGGCTCGGATCACCCAACGGCACCGGCGGGTTCTGAGATCTCCTCGGCCGTCCCAAGATCGAGCCGGCCACCCATTCCAGGGAGCGACGTGAAGCGATTCATCTCCGGTCGGGCTGCTGCGCCGGTCGCGGCCGGGCTCGCGGCAGCGGCGATCGTGGCCGCATGGGCTGTTCCAGCGGGCGCCTCGCCGGCGGCTGGGGCGCCGTCGCGAGCGCGGCCGGCATCCTCGCCGGTGTCCTGTGCACGCGCCGCCGCGCCCGGATACGCCCGCTGCATGTCCGTTCTGGCCGCCTCGGGCGCACGTGCCGGTTCGCCGTCCGCGCTGCCGGCCGGCTACAGTCCCGCAACCCTGCAGAGCGCTTACAAGCTGCCCGCGCTCGGCGGGTCGGGCAAGACTATCGCCATCGTCGACGCGCAGGACGATCCGAAGGCCGAGACCGATCTCGCCTTCTACCGCGCTACCTTCGGCCTGCCGGCCTGCACCGCGGCCAACGGCTGCTTCAAGAAGGTCAACCAGCGTGGCGTTGCCGGCAGCTACCCGGCCCCCGACTCGGGCTGGGCGTTGGAGATCTCCCTCGACGTCGACATGGTGTCGGCCGCCTGCCCGAAGTGCCACATCCTGCTCGTCGAGGGCGATTCGGCGTCGCTGGACAACCTCGGCGCCGCCGTCAACACCGCCGTCCGGCTCGGCGCGACCGTGGTCTCCAACAGCTACGGGCTCTCGGAGTTCGCCGGGATGAGCGGCTACTACCACTACTACCAGCACCCGGGGCACCCGATCGTCGCGTCCTCCGGCGACTCGGGCTTCACCACGGCGCAGTTCCCGGCCGTGGTGCCCGGCGTCCTTGCCGTCGGTGGCACCAGCCTGCGCCGGTTCAGCAACGCGCGTGGCTGGATCGAGCACGCCTGGTCCGGAGCCGGTAGCGGCTGCTCGACGCTGGTCGCGAAGCCGGCCTACCAACATGATGTGCTGTGTCCCAAGCGGACCATCGCCGATGTATCGGCCGACGCCGACCCGAACACCGGCCCGGCGGTCCGCGACACCGTTCCGTACAACGGCCAGAGCGGCTGGTTCATCGTCGGCGGTACGAGCGCCTCGGCGCCGTTCATCGCCGGCGTCATCGGCGTCGCGGGTAACGCGTCGACGTACACACCTGCGTTCAGCTACTCGCACACCGCTGCCACCTACGACGCCGTCGGCGGCAGCAACGGCACGTGCGGCGGCACCTACCTATGCACCGCGAAGAAGGGCTACGACGGGCCCACCGGCCTCGGCACCCCGCACGGCACCGGCGCGTTCTAGGAGGGCGCTGAACAGTGCACTGCTCTGCTGCGCGGCGCCCGGATCGGATGTTGCAGTCCGACCCTTAGCGATATATCTTCGATCTATCGAGATAGATCGTTGAGAGGATCGATGATGAGTGCAACCTCACGCGAACGCCCCCCCGGACGGGGCGGACCGTTCGCGGCGTTCGGGCCGTTCGGACCGCTCGCCGCCTTCGGTTTCGGGCCCGGGCGCGGCGGGTTCGGCGGGCCCGGCGGGTTCGGTGGGCCTGGCCGATTCCGCTTCGGCCCGGGCCCGCGCCGGCGCCGGCGCGGTCGCGGCGACGTGCGATCGGCCGTGCTGAGCCTGCTCGCCGAAGCACCGATGCACGGCTACCAGCTGATCGCGGAGATCAACGAGCGCAGCGGTGGCTCGTGGCGGCCGAGCCCGGGCTCGGTGTACCCGCTGCTGCAGTTGCTCGAGGACGAGGGCCTGGTGAGCATCGACCAGGTGGAGGGGCGACGGCTGGTCTCCCTCACCGACGGCGGCCGCGCGTACGTCGAGGAGCACCGTGCCGAGCTCGACGACGTGTGGGACGCAGACGAGGACGAGCAGGACGGCTCGTGGGAG
The DNA here is from genome assembly GCA_003244255.1 of Pseudonocardiales bacterium. GTDB lineage: Bacteria > Actinomycetota > Actinomycetes > Mycobacteriales > QHCD01 > QHCD01. The sequence continues at coordinate 39,942 of QHCD01000043.1, forward strand.
CCGGTGGGCCAGCTGGTCCAGGCCGTGATCCAGGTCTACACCGCGGGCACCGCCGCGCAGGTCGAGGCGGCGACCGAGGTGCTGGATGAGACGCGCCGCAAGCTCTACGCCATTCTCGCCGAAGACGCCGCGGAGGACTCTCGATAGGGTCGCCGGCAGCGAGCCCGAATGCAGTCGAGCGCGGGGAGCGGCGTTGAAGATCCTGGTGTCGGCCGACATGGAGGGCGCCACCGGCGTGACCTGGCCAGCCGACGTGGAGCCGGGATCGCCGCAGTGGCAACGGTTCCGGGTACTCTTCAACGGCGATGTGAACGCCGCCGTGGCCGGTCTGTTCGATGGTGGCGCCACCGAGGTGCTGGTCAACGAGGCGCACTCGAACATGCGCAACCTGCTGCTGGAAGACCTGGACGAGCGCGCCGACCTGCTCACCGGCCGGCACAAGACGCTCTCGATGATGGAGGGCGTCGACGCCGACGTCGACGGTGTCGTGTTCATCGGATACCACGCCGGGGCCGGCCGCGACGGCATCCTGTCGCACACCTACCTCGGCAACTCGATCACCGGCGTATTCCTCGACGGTGACCCCGCGAGCGAGGGCTGGCTCAATGCCGCCCTCGCCGACGAGTACGGCGTGCCGGTGCTGCTGGTGACCGGCGATGACCACACGTGTGACGACGCCGCGGCCTACGCGCCGGACTGCCAGCGGGTCGCGGTCAAGAAGGCCGTGTCGCGCTACGCCGCCGTCTGCCATCCCCCGACCCGGACCGGCAAGCTGATCCGGGCCGCGGCCGTGGCGTCGATGGCGCGGGCCGGCCACCGCACCGGCGTGGTACGACCGCACCGCGTCACCGTGGAGTTCGATGCAACGCACCTCGCGCTCGCAGCCACCGCCGTACCGACCGTCGAGCGCACCGGCGCTCGCGCTGTCGGCTACGACGCTGGCTCGATGCGCGATGCGATGACCTGCTTCAAAACGCTCACCTACGTCGTCGACGGCGCGATCGAGGACGGCTTCGGCTGATCGCGTTCAATCGTCGAGGTCGAGTCTCGCGTGCGCGGACTCGCCCAGCAGCTGGGCGAGCACGGCGCCGTCGCGGTTCCCAGGTGCGAAGAGTCCTGCGCGCCGGGCCTGGATCACCAGCGGGTCGGCCGCGTCGATGACCGACGATATGTGGCCGGTACCGATGGTGTCCCACCATGCGTCGAGATTGCGGCCGAACCAGTCCGGCAGGGCGAGGGGTCCGGACACGGCGTCCCAGAAGTCCTCGAGGGTGTCGATCCGCTCCTCGCGAAGGTCGAGAACGAGCGGGGCGCTCACGGCGTGGCCGGTTGCAACGGCGGGTCGAGCAGCCGCAGCCGGCCCGCGTCGGCGTCGAGCTCGGCCGCGACGCCGATGGGATAGCTCTGGAAGTACCCGCCGTGACCGACGTTCGCCCGCATCAGCATCGGCACGCCGAGGTCGCCCAGCCGCTCGGCGAGTATCGCCTCCACCGCCGCCTGCTCGCCGCAGTGCGTGAACGTGCCGGTGATGATGCCGGCAACCCCGTCGAGGTAGCCCGAACGCCGCAGCTGGGTCAGCATGCGGTCGATGCGGTAGTCGTCCTCGGTCTCCTCCTCGATCAGCAGGATCCCCCCGCGCGCGGGGTACGACGTGTCGGTGCCGATCGAGGATGTCAGCAGCGTCAGGCAGCCGCCGAGCGTGATGCCGGTCGCGGTGCCGCCGACGGCGCAAACGGCTTCCGGATAGGCGATCTCGGTCGCCCGCTCGGGTTGGGTGAGGGTGCGGAACATCGACCCGAACGAGTACTGCGACCTCGGGCCGCTCGAGGTCACCATCGGGCTGAGCAGCGACGCCCAGCCGAGCTTCGCGGCGACCGCTTCCAGCACGGCGGTGACGTCGGAGTAACCCGCGAGAACTTTGGGCGGCTGCGCACCGATGCCGGTCCAGTCCATTGCGGCGAGGGTGCGCTGCGCCCCGTAACCGCCGGTGGCGAAGAGAATCCCGGCGACGTCGGGATCGGTCAGAGCGCGGCGCAGGTCGCCCGCGCGCATGGCGTCGTCGCCGGCCAGGTAACCCCGCATGGTTCCGACGTCGACCGCGGTGTCGTACACGATCGGATCGAGGCCGGCAAAGCGCAGCGTATCGAGCCCGACGGCGAGCTCGGGCTGCTCGGCCGGGCTGCTGGCGCAGAGCACGGCAACCCGGTCGCCCGGCCGGAGCGCGCGCGGACGCAACAGGGAGCGGGGCGGCACCGTGGCCGCCGTCATGGCCCGCCGACGTGCGCGGTGTCGTCGGGTTGCGCGGCGACGTGCGCCGGGACGTCGGCGAGGTGACAGGCCACCATCTCCTCCACCGGGCCGTCGACCGGCAGGACCGGCACGTCGCGGCCGGTGCACAGTTCGGTGCGTGGATCGGTGCCTTCCAGCGCGGTGCGCCGGGGGCAGCGCGGGTGGAAGCGGCAGCCACGCGGGATGGCCGTCGGATCCGGCGGTTCGCCGGTCAGCAGCGTCGGTTTCCCGACACGGGCGGCATCGGGCAGCACCGAGATCAGCGCCTGGGTGTAGGGGTGGCGGGGATGCAGCAGCACGTCGGCGACCGGTCCGACCTCGACGATCCGGCCGAGGTACATCACGGCAACTCGGTCGGCGATGTTCCACGCGAGCCCCAGGTCGTGGCTCACCACCAGCGCCGAGAGCCCGAGGTCGTCGCGCAGCTCGAGCAGCAGGCGCAGGATCTCCCCGCGCACCGATGCGTCCAGCGAGGACACCGGCTCGTCGGCGACGATCACCGACGGCTGCAGGGCGAGCGCTCCGGCGATGACAACCCGCTGCTGCTGCCCTCCGGACAGTTCGTGCGGGTATCGCGCGATGAAGTTCTCCGGCGGCCGCAGGCCGGCGCGCTGCAGGGCGCCGTAGACGCGGTCGTTGAGGTCCGAGCGCAGGCCGTGCAGCCGCGGTCCTTCCGCGACGGCGTCGAAGACGTTCTGCCGCGGATTCAACGCGCCACCCGGGTCCTGCAGCACCAGCTGCACGTGCCGGCGGAAGCGACGCAGTGCCGACGACGAGTACCCGAGCTCTGTTCCTTCATAGGAGATGTCGCCGGAGTTGGGGCGCACCAGACCGACGAATGCGCGGGCCAGCGTGCTCTTGCCGCAGCCGGATTCGCCGATCAGGGCGACGATCTCGTTCTTGCCGACCGACAGGTTTACGGTATCAACGGCGCGCGCGGGGGGCCGCCGGCGCCGTGCGGGGAAGGTAACCCGAAGCTCGCGCGCCTCGAGTACCGGTACTGCCGGGCCGGCGGACGGCGTCACGATGCCGCCTCGATTGCTGGTTCGTGCGGCAGTGCGGGACGATCGGCAAACTCCGGCAACACCCGCAGGCAGGCCGACTCGCGGTGCGCACCGGCGCTCCACAGGCCGATGTCGTGCGAGCGGCACTCCGCGAACGACACCGCGCAACGAGGGGCGAACGGGCAGCCCTCGATCGTCTGGCGCAGGTCAGGGGGATCGCCGGGCAGGCCGGCCGGCGCCAGCCGGGACGACGGATCGCCGATTCGTGGGAATGCGCCCGAGAGCGCTTGCGTGTAAGGGTGTTTCGGCTCGCCGATCAGCTGGTGGGACGGCCCGATCTCGACGACGTGCCCGGCGTACATGACGGCCATGCGATCGCACGTCTCGGCCAGCACGGAGAGGTCGTGGCTGATCATGATCATGCCGATCCTGGTGTCGCGCACGAGGTCGGTGAGCAGGGTGAGGATCTGTGCCTGCACGATGACATCGAGCGCCGTCGTCGGCTCGTCGGCGATGATTAGGTTCGGCCGGCACGCCATCGCCATCGCGATCATCACGCGTTGCCGCTGGCCCCCGGAGAGTTCGTGCGGATAGCTGCCCGCGCGCCGGGACGCAACGCCGACGGCGTCCAGCAGCTCGGCCGTTCGCGCGCTCGCGGCTCGCTCTCCCACCCTCTCGTGCAACAGGATCGGCTCGCGGATCTGCTCGCCGATGTTGCGTACCGGGTTCAGGGCGCTCATCGCACCCTGGAAGACCACCGATGCTCCGGCCCAGCGCACCGCCCGCATCCTGGCCCAGTTCGCCTCGACCAGGTTCTCGTCCTCGAACCGCACCGTGCCGGTGACGATGGCCGACGCCGGCAGCAGCCGTAGCAGGCTGAGCGCGACGGTGGACTTGCCGGAGCCGGATTCACCTGCCATGGCGAGGGTTTCCCCCGCGTCGAGGGTGAAGCTGACGCCGCGCACCGCTCGCACCGTGTCGTTGCCGGTGCGGTAGGTGACGGACAGGTCGTCGACCTCGAGCAGCATCAGGTCATCCTCACCGCATGCGCGGGTTGAGGATGGCCTCCACCGCGCGGCCGGTGAGCGTGAAGCCGAGGACCACGATCACGATCGCGACTCCGGGCGGCAGCAGGTACCACCACGCCCCGCCGGTGACCGCGCCCTGGTTGAACGCCTGGTTCAGCATCGAGCCCCACGAGACGTTCGTCGGGTCACCGAGGCCGAGAAAGGTGAGCGTCGTCTCGGAGAGGATGGCGCCCGCAACGGTCAACGTGCTCGACACCAGGATCAGCGGCATCACGTTCGGCAGCACGTGCCGCGACACGATCTGCAGGTTGCCGGCGCCGAGGGCGCGGGCACGTTCGACGAACGGCCGCGCCTCGACCGCGAGGGTCTGCGCACGCACCAGCCGCGCGGTACCGGTCCACGACGTCGCAGCGATGGCGATCGTGATCGACGTCGGACCCTGACCGAGCACCGCCGCCAGCGAAATTGCCAGCGGCAGGCCCGGCAGGGCGATGAACCAGTCGGTGACATGCATCAGGGCGCGGCTGATGATGCCGCCGTAATGCCCTGCCACCAGGCCGATCGCCGATCCGACGACCATCGTCAACGCGGTGGCGATCACGCCGATCGCGAGCGACGCCCGGGTTCCCCAGATGACCAGCAGCAGCACGGATCGGCCAGCCTGATCGGTGCCGAGCGGGTAGTGCGCTGTCGGTGGTGCGAGCGATGCGCCGGTGGCCTTGATGACGTTGAGGTCGTCCTGGCTGATGAACAGCGGCGCGCCGAGCGCGAGCGCGACGAACGCGACGAGGACGACGAGCCCGGCGATGCCCGTCGGCATCCGCACGTACGCCCGGACGAACCGCCGCAGTGCCTCCGTGCGCGGTGGTGCGGCGACCCGCACGGGTGCGGTGACGGCCGTCATTGCGCGCGCACCCGTGGGTCGAGGAACCGGTAGAGGATGTCGGCGAACAGGTTCATCACGATGATCGAGGCGCTGAAGATGATGAACGTGCCCTCGAGCAGCTGCAGGTCGGGGATGCGCAGCGCGTTGAAGGTGAGGTACCCGAGGCCCGGCCAGGAGTACACCGTCTCGACCGTGATCGCGCCGCCGACCAGACCGCCGATCTGCAGGAAGATCACGGTGACCGTGGGCAGCAGCGCGTTCGGCACGGCGTGCTTGCGGCGCACGTCGTCGTCGCGCAGACCCTTTGCTCGCGCGGTCAGCAGGTACGGGTTGCCGAGCTCGTCGATGATCGACGACCGCATGATCGTCACGTACTGCGCGAAGACGACGAGTACCAACGTGAGGCACGGCAACACCAGGTGCCGCGAGACGTCGAGGACCTGACCGATCACCCCGCCACCGACGCCGGCCGACGTCATGCCGCCGGCGGGGAACAGCGACGGGATCGGCCCGAAGCCGACGCTGAAGGCGACGAGAAGGATCAGGCCGAGCCAGAAGGTGGGCACCGACCACAACGTGAGCGACACACCGGAGGACAGCCGGTCCAGGCGGCTGCCGTGCCGCCATCCGCTGCGCACGCCGAGCCAGATCCCGAGCACGATGGAGATCAGCGTCGAGCTGCCGGTGAGCAGCAGGGTCGGGCCGATTCGGCTCGCGATCAGCGACGTGACCGTCGCGTGGTACTGGTAGGAGTAGCCGAGGTCGAGTGTGAACGTGCGGTGCAGGAAGTCGACGAAACGCACCCAGACCGGCTTGTCGACCCCGAGTTGCCGGCGCAGAGCGGCCAGCTGCCTCGGGCTGGTGGGCCGGCCGCGGGTCAGCGCCGCCACCGGGTCCGACGGCATGATCGAGAAGATCGTGAACCCGATGACCAGCGTGACGAAGAAGCTCACGATCGCCGCGGCGACCTTGCTGAGCAGGTAGCTGCCGAAATCCGAGCGTTCGGCGACGTCGCCGGACGCCGCCGAGACCGCGTCGCCCGCGGCCTCGACGGTGACGGGATCGACCGTCGTCATCCGCTCTGCCAGGTGCCGCGGACCATCGCTACTCTCGCTCGGCGGCCGTGGACCGCCGGCGGAGCAGGATCGCGGCAACGAGCGCCACGACCACGACGACAGCGACGATCACGCCGATGTAGGTGGCGGTGTGGTTCGAGCTCTTCGCGTCGACCGGCGCCGCCTGCGACCAGTTGACGAAGTGGTTCTGCAGCGGGTAGACGCCGTTGGAATCTGGCGATCCGGTCAGGTAGCCCGACGTCGAGTTCGTGCGCAGGCCGGAGATCTGGTCCTTGTAGTAGAGGATGATGTCGATGTTCGCGGTGTAGAGGATCGACTGCATCGCCCGGATGTTCGCGGCGCGGGCCTTCAGGTCCGACGTCGACAGCTGCGCGGCGAAGAGCTTGTCGTAGCTCTTGTTGCAGTAGAACGCGTCGGTGCTGCCCGACTGCGTCTTGCTCGGCGGCAGCGCACCGCAGGTCTGGATCGAGAGCAGGTAGGTCGGGTCGGCACCGGTGGACCAGCCGTCCATCAGCATGTCCCAGTCGCCCTTGACCAGGTTCTTGTTCAGCGCGTCGAAGCTCAGCGACTGGATCGTCACGTGAATGCCGATCGCCTTGAGCCACTGCACCAGGTACTGCGAAATCTGCGCGTCCTGGTCGTCGTCGGAGTGGATGCCCAGCCGCAGGTTCAGCGGCTTGTTGGTCTTCGGATCGATCCGGACTCCGTTGCTGCCCTTCCTATAGCCGGCCTGGTCGAGGATCTGGTTCGCCTTGGTCGGGTTGTAGGTGATCGCCTGACCGGCGCTGGGTTTCCACGCCCACTCCGGGTACGAGGTCGGGATGTAGCTGGCACCGGGATCGCCGAGACCGTCGAGAATCCTGCTGACCAGCAGCGGCCGGTTGAACGAGTAGGCAATCGCTGCGCGCAGCCGCTGGTCGGCGAGCGCGGGGTTGGCGGTACCGAACTTCTGGCCGCCCTTGGTGCGCGCGCCGGGGTTGACCTCCACCGCGGTCCACCCGACCGGCGCGGTGCGGTAGGTCTTGATGCCGCCCACCTTGGCGAGCGCCTTGAACTCCGTCGGCGTCATGCCGGTGAGCTGATCGAGCGCACCGGTTCGCAGGGCGGCGACCGAGGCGTCCGAGCTCTTGAAGTAGTAGGAGATCAGTTCGCTGTATTTCGGCGCTCCCTTGAACATGCCGGTGTTCATGAAGTCCTTGTTTGGCTTCATGGTGGCGAACTGGTCGGTCTTGAACGCCGTGAGCCGCCAGGGCCCGTAGCCGACGACGGGCATCTCGGTGTTGAGCTCCTTGGCGATGTTCTTCACCCGCGAGGCCCAGACGTGCTGCGGGACGACGGGAAGGCTGACGTAGGGGATGTTGCCCTGCGGCGTCTTGGTCTTGATGACGACGGTCGAGGCGTTCGGCGCCGTCACGCTGGCGAAGTTGGTGACGAGCGAGCCGTTCGCCGACGCGGCGGCGTCGTTGTGCATGACGAGGTTGTACGTCCACGTCACGTCCTGCGCCGTGATCGGCTTGCCGTCGGTCCACTTCAGCCCGGTGCGCAGCGGGAACGTCCAGGTCTTGTTGTCCGGGGAGTGTGACCAGGACTTCGCGAGGTAGGGCTGCGGAACGTTGTGCGAGTCGCCCACCGTCAACGACGGATAGATGACGGCGATGATGTTCAGCTCGCCGTCGTAGTAGGACGTGAACGGGTTGAACGTCGTCAGTTCGGTGTCCGACGCGATCTTCAGGATCGGGTTCGAGGCGGCGCCGGCGGGAGCGCCGCCGCCGACGAGCGCCGACACCGCGACGACGCCGAGCCCCAGCAGTGCGGCTCCCGCCCTGCGCAGTCGCCCGTGACGCATGACCGATCCGGCCTGCTGACGTCTCATCTTGGGTCACTCCTTCGTGCGTGCCGCGAATCCGCGGCTGCCGTGAACTTCGACTCGTCGGTGTCGTGCGCCCCGTCCTGACCGGCGCGCGCAGCGTACCCGTCGGCGATGGGCGTCACGTCGAGGCGCTGGCGATCGGCTCGTTCGAGCCGGCCGTCCGGCCAGAGCAGCGCTTCGGCCGGCGCCGGCCGGCCGTTGTACCGGGAGGTGAACGACGCGCCGTACGCGCCCGCTCCCTCGATGGCGACCAGCTCCCCGCGCTGCATGCGCGGCAGCGGGTGCGTGCCGAACGTGTCCGTCGATTCGCAGACCGGGCCCTCGACGGCGGTGTCGACCGCATCGGCGTCGTGGCCGAGTGCGACGACGGCGTGCCGGCTGCCGTAGAGCGCCGGCCGGATGAACTCCGTCATGCCGACGTCGAGCACGATTTGCTGTGGCATCCCGCCGCGCGCCCGTGCATGCAGGACCGACCCGACCAGCCAGCCCGAGTCACCGACCAGATACCGGCCCGGCTCGATCGCAGGGCGCGCGGGCAGGGCGAGCCCGGCGGCGTGCAATGCGCTGATCAGCGCATCGAAGAAGTCCTGCGGCGTAGGCGAATCCGGGCGAGCCGGTGGGAAACCACCGCCGAAGTCGATGGTGTCAGCGGTATCGAACACGGCCGCGATCTCGGCGAGCAGGCGGGCCGCGCGCACTCCGGCGGCGGCGTAGGCGCGCACGTCGCGCAGGTCGGAGCCGATGTGCACGTGAACGCCACGCAACCGTAGGCCGTTGTGGTCGAAGACCCCACCGGTAACCAGTTCGCGGATCTCGGCGATGTCCATCCCGAACTTGCTGCTGCCGGACCCGACCGCGAACTCGATGCGCGTCTCGGGATGCACCTGCGGATTGAGCCGCAGCAGCACGTCGATCGGTGGCCGGCCGTCGTGGCCGAGCCGGTGTTGCGCGGCGAGCTCGGCGAGCCGATGCGCCTCGGCCGCCGACTCGACGGCGAGCCACCGTGGCGCCTCGTGCTCGGCGGTCGCGATGACGGCGGTGCGCAGTTCGGCGTCGGTCTTGCCGATCCCCTCGAACGTCACGTCGGCGGCCGGCACACCGGCCTTTCGGGCGCTGCGCCACTCGCCCGTCGACACCACGTTCGCTCCCCAGCCGAGTTGCTGCAGGAACGCGGTGATGGCGGGCAGGTCGTTGGCTTTCAGCGAGTACTGCAGCTGCCAGGGCTCGGGGAACGCGGCGCGGACGTCGGCCGCCGCCCGGGCCACCGAGTCGAGGTCGACGACGTACACGGGGGTGCCGAACCGCCCGGCGGCGTCGGCCAGGGCGTCGGCGAGGGTGGCGAGCTCTCGCGGTCGCGAGGCACTCGGCGCTAGCATGCGCCGGAGTACAGCATGGTTCAGAACACAGGGTCAAGACGTGAACCTGAACGAAACCGTACGGTAACCGAAGGGCGGCCGGAGGGTGGCGATGAGCGGCACTGCGGCGCCACGGGTCCGGCCGATCGGGGTGTCCGAGCAGATTCGGGCGCGGGTCAGCGAGATGTCTCCGGCCGAGCGGCGGGTGGCGCGGGCCCTGCTTGCCGGCCCACCGACGATCGGCCTGGAATCCTCCGCTCGGCTGGCCAAGCATGCCGGGGTCAGTGGGCCGACCGTGAGCCGGTTCGTCGCGCGGCTCGGCTTCGAGAACTACGCCGGCTTCCAGCGCGCGCTGCACGACGACATTGCGGCCCGGGTGATGTCGCCGGTCGAGGTATACCGGCAGCACCAGGCCGCGGAGCAGCCCGACGGCGCGGTGTCGGGCGAGGGTGCGGGCGCACGGCTGTTGCGGGCGAGCGGTGCCGCCCTCGGCGAGGCGGTGATGGCGAGCCTGCGCACGCTCGACGGCGCCGAGTTCGACCGCGCGGTGGATCTGCTGGTCGACACCGGGCGGCAGGTGCTCACTGTCGGCGGCTGGTTCAGCCACCTGCTGGCCGGTTACCTGGCCGCGGTGCTGCGCGAGATCCGGCCGCGGGTGCGCGCAGTGCCGCCGGTGGCGAGCGAGCGTGCGGCCGCCATTGCCGACGTCGCCAGGAGGGACGTCGTCGTGATCTTCGACTTCCGCCGCTACGAGAGCGACACGCTGGAGTTCGCGCAAGCCGTCCGCGGTGCCGGCGCGCGCATCGTGCTGTTCACCGACCCGTGGCTCTCGCCGGTGGCCGAGATCGCCGACGCGGTGCTGCCGGCGCAGGTCGTCGGCCCGTCGCCGTTCGAGAGCCTCACCCCGACGCTCGCCGTCGCCGAGACGTTGATGACCTCGGTTGCGGCGACCCTCGGTCGGGCCGGACGCCGGCGGTTCGAGCACTTCGGCGGTATCGCCGACCGGTGGGTGCGAGCCTGGCCGGTCGACGGCGCAAGCCCGGAATCGACCGGCTGAGCGAGCTGGCACGGCCTCTGTGGGCCGCCCCAGGCGGGCATCGGGTGGCTCCGACGCGACCGGAGCCCGCCGTCTGAGAAGATGGAACGGATCCGCAACGGTGATCCCGGCGGCGGGTCGGAGCGAGGAGAGGCGCATGGGCATCGGCGACAGCTTCGTCACCGCGGGAGACCTCGATGCCGAGCGCCTGACGACGATCAACCCCGACCCGGAGTCGGTGCAGCTGTTGACCCCCGAGGGCGAACGGGTCGAACATCCCGATTACGAGATCTCCCTCTCCGACGCCGAGTACTGCGGCCTCTACCGCGATCTGGTCATGGTTCGCCGAATCGACGTCGAGGCCACTGCCCTGCAGCGCCAGGGCGAGCTCGGCATCTGGGCCTCGCTGCTCGGGCAGGAGGCTGCACAGGTCGGGTCGGGGCGCGCGATGGCTCCCGACGACATGGCGTTCCCGACCTACCGTGAGCACGGCGTCGCCTGGTGCCGCGACGTCGACCCGCTGGTGCTGCTCGGCCTCTTCCGCGGCACGAACCTCGGTGGCTGGGATCCGAGGGCCCACAACTTCGGCCTCTACACGATCGTGATCGGATCGCAGACCCTGCACGCCACCGGCTATGCGATGGGCATTCAGCGCGACGGCGGCGAGAACGCCGTCATCGCATACTTCGGTGACGGCGCATCAAGCCAGGGCGACGTCAACGAGGCCTTCGTCTATGCCGCCGTCTACAACGCGCCGGTGATCTTCTTCTGCCAGAACAACCAGTGGGCGATCTCCGAGCCACTCGACCGTCAGACGCGGATTCCCTTGTACCGCAGGGCAAGCGGCTTCGGCTTTCCCGGCGTACGCGTCGACGGCAACGACGTCCTGGCCGTGTATGCCGTCACCAAGGCAGCGCTCGACGATGCCCGCAGCGGGCAGGGGCCGCGACTGATCGAGGCCTACACCTACCGCATGGGTGCGCACACGACGTCCGACGACCCGACCCGGTACCGGCTGGCCGCTGAGCTGGAAGCCTGGCGGCTCAAGGATCCGCTGGAGCGCATGCGGTCATTCCTGTACAAGCAGCAGCTGGCTGAGAAGTCGTTCTTCGACGATCTCGACGCCGAGGCCGACGATCTGGCCCGAAACCTGCGGCGCGCGTGCCGAGAGATGCCCGACCCGCGGCCGCTGGAAATGTTCGCCCACGCATACTCCGACACCCCGCCCCTCCTTGCCGAGCAGCGCGACCGCTTCGGGACCTATCTCGGCTCCTTCGCCGAGGAGGTCGCGCGCTGATGGCCGAACTTCCCGGGCACCACCTTTCCTGCGCTCCTGTTGTGTGCTCGGAAAGGAGGATGCCGTCGTGACCATCCTCACCCTGGCGAAGGGCCTCAACGAAGGCCTGCGCCGCGCCATGGAGGACGACCCCAAGGTCGTGATCATGGGAGAGGACGTCGGCAAGCTGGGCGGGGTCTTCCGAGTGACGGATGGGCTGCAGAAGGACTTCGGCGAGGATCGAGTCATCGATACCCCGCTCGCCGAGTCGGGCATCGTCGGAACCGCGATCGGCCTGGCAATGCGGGGTTTCCGGCCGGTCTGTGAGATTCAGTTCGACGGTTTCGTGTTCCCGGCGTTCGATCAGATCGTCACCCAGTTGGCGAAGATGCACAATCGCTCGGCCGGCAACGTGCCGATGCCGGTGACGATCCGTATCCCGTTCGGCGGCGGCATCGGCGCCGTCGAGCACCACAGCGAGTCGCCCGAGGCGCTGTTCTGCCACACGGCCGGGCTGAAGGTGGTGGCCTGCTCCAATTCCGTCGACGCCTACTTCATGGTCCAGCAGGCGATCGCAGCCGACGACCCGGTGATCTTCTTCGAGCCGAAGCGGAGGTACTGGGAGAAGGCCGACGTCGACACCGCCCGCACGCCCGATGCGCTGCATACCGCCCGGGTGATCCGGCCGGGCGCCGACGTGACCGTGCTGGCCTACGGACCGATGGTAAAGACCGCGATGGACGCAGCGACGGCAGCCGAGGCCGACGGTCACGACCTCGAGGTCATCGACCTGCGCACGCTGTCGCCGCTCGACATGACTACGGTGCTCGATTCCGTGCGCCACACGGGGCGCTGCGTCGTCGTGCATGAGGCGCCAGGCAACGTCGGACTCGGCGCCGAGGTCGCCGCCCGCGTGACCGAAGACGCGTTCTATTCACTCGAGGCGCCGGTCCTGCGGGTCACCGGTTTCGACACGCCCTACCCGGCCTCGCGATTGGAAGAGGACTACCTGCCCGACCTCGACCGGGTGCTCGACGCCGTCGACCGCTCGCTCGCCTTCTGACCGCATCGCCAAAGGGGCCGCACCGTGCCGCAGCTGCGCCAGTTCAAGCTTCCCGACGTCGGCGAGGGGCTGACCGAGGGCGAGATCCTCAAGTGGCTGGTGCAGCCCGGCGACCGGGTAACCGACGGCCAGCCGATCGTCGAGATCGAGACCGCGAAGGCGGCCGTGGAGCTTCCGTCGCCGTTCGACGGCGTCGTCGCGGAGCTGCACTTTCCCGAAGGCGCGACAGTGGACGTGGGAGCGCCGATCGTCACCGTCGACACCGATCCCGACGGTGCCGGGGCCACCGATCCGGGCGGTGCCGGCGGTCAGGTGGCCCAGCCGCCGACCGCCCAGCCGCCGACCGCCCAGCCGCCGGCTACCGCGCCGGCCATGGCCGACGACCTGGTGCCCGACATCGGAAAACCGGCGGATGATGAGGCGGTCGAGCCCGGCATCATCGGCGGGCCCGCTCCTGGCGGGCGGACCTCCGTGCTGGTGGGTTACGGGCCGCGCTCGACCGAGGCCGTTCGCCGGCCGCGCAAGAACGCGGCACCGCCCGCCGCTGCCGTCGCCGCGCAGGCCGCCCCGGCGCCGCCGCCCGCGCCAGCCCCCACCGACCCACCGCCGATCGCGCGGACCGGCGTGGTCGCCAAGCCGCCGGTTCGCAAGCTGGCAAGAGACCTCGGCGTCGACCTCGGCGGCCTGGTCGGCAGCGGGCAGCACGGTGCCGTAACCCGCGAGGACGTCTACGGCGCGGCAGCGAACGGGTCGCCGCCGAGCACCGGCCCACTGCCCGCGCCGTCGTTCGATCCGGCGACCCGCGAGCACCGCATCCCCGTCAAGGGAGTGCGCAAGCACACCGCGGCCGCGATGGTCGCGAGCGCCTTCACCGCGCCGCACGTCACCGAGTTCCTGACCATCGACATGACGCCGACCATGCGGCTGCGCGAGCGGGTCGCCGGCAGCCTCGAGTTCTCGGGCGTGAAGGTCAGCCCGCTGCTGTTCGTCGCCAAGGCGCTGATCACCGCCGTCAAGCGCCACCCGATGATCAACTCGTCGTGGGACGCCGAGGCCGGCGAGATCGTCGTCAAGGAGTACGTCAACCTCGGCATCGCCACCGCAACCGGGCGCGGGCTGATCGTGCCGAACATCAAGGACGCCGGGTGCCTCTCGCTGCGCGAGCTGGCCGATGCGCTCGCCGCGCTCACCGAGACGACGCGCGCCGGCAAGGCGACGCCGGAGGACCTCGCCGGTGGCACCATCTCGATCACCAACGTCGGCGTCTTCGGTGTCGACACCGGAACGCCGATCCTGCCGCCCGGCGAGACGGCAATCCTCGCTCTCGGCGCCGTGCGACCGACGCCGTGGGTGCACGAAGGCGAGATCGCGATCCGCCAGGTCACCCAGCTGGCGCTGTCCTTCGACCATCGCGTCGTCGACGGCCAGCTCGGCTCGCTGTTCCTCGCCGAGGTTGGCCTGCTGCTCGCCGATCCCGCGATGGCCGCCGTTCTCGGTTAAGCCGCGGGGTCTCCCCGGAGCCGAGAAGATCTTCTGCCTAAGGCGGCTCGAAGCAGAGGATCTCCGCCGATGTGTGCGAGATCACGCAACTGTCGGGATCAATTCCGGTCGGCCGGGCGTCCTACTAGATGCCGATCCACTCGCAACACCAGGAGCTGATAGCCGTGAAGACGCGCCACCCCCGGCACCGTGCACACAGTGAACACCGTGACCACAGTGTCCACCTTGAACACAGTGAAGACAGTGCCCGCCGGGCTCAGGACCCAACCACCCAGACCCTGCTCGACCGGGACTACCCAGACGCCATGCTTGCGCGGCGATCACACATCGCCAGCCTGCTGATCCGGTAGCCAGGTAGCGCACCACCATCGGCCCCGCCCCGACACCTCGGGCGCGGGGCCGGCGCATGTCCGGCCTTGGAGCCCGGACCGTCTACAGGGCCGGGCTCCGCCGCTCGATCAGGACGACGTGACGCCACCGGCCGTGCTGCCGGCCCAGCCGCTCCCGCACGCCGACTTCGCGGAAGCCGACCCGCCGGTGCACCGCGAGACTTGCGGCGTTCTCGGGGAAGACGAGGCTCTCGATCGTCCAGATCCCCGCGGTCTCGGTCGAGGAGATGAGTGCTAGCAGCAGAGCGCGTCCGACACCAGCGCCGGCATGGTCCGGATCGACGTAGACGCTGTGCTCGACGACGCCGGCGTAGACGGGCCGTCGCGAGACCGGCGACGCGGCGACCCAGCCGACGATCCGCTCCCCCGGCGTGGTCGCGACGAACCGATGCCCGGGCAGCCTGGCGGCGTCGAAGGACTCCCAGCCCGGCGGCTCGGTCTCGAACGTCGCATTGCCCGCCGCGATGCCGGCGGCATAGATGGTCCGCACGACGGACCAGTCGACGGCCATCATCGGCCGGATGGTGACCGCGACGGGGGGTCGGGGATTCATCGGACCAGTCTGTCCAACGCGCGGAAGTCCCGTGGCGCGCCGGTCGGGGGTCCACCGCGCCACGGGACGACTCCATCCTGTCGTGCCGACATCTGTTCGGTCAGCACATCGCCGATCTTTACCATCGAGTTCTGCTTGGTGTCCTGCCCTTTCCGTCGGGGAGCGCCGTCGCGATGCAGGCCCGCATGGGTGACTGCCCGCGCCCGGGGCGACGCCGTAGGCTCGGCGCGTCCCCTGTCCGTGTGGAGGTCAGCCATGCCCGTGACGGTCGGCGTCGCGAAAGAGACGGCGCCGGGTGAACGTCGGGTCGCAATGGTGCCCGAGGTGGTGCCACGGCTGACCGGGCCGTCCGGGATCGGCGTCGAGGTGCTGGTCGAGAGCGGTGCGGGCACCGCGGCGCAGTTCGCCGATGGCGCCTACACCGAGGCCGGCGCACGGATCGTGGACCGCACGCAGCTGCTCGCCGACGCCGACGCGGTGCTGATTGTGGGCCCGCCGGACGAGTCGTTGATTGGGGGCATGCGACCCGGCCAGCTGCTGATCGGGTTGCTGCGGCCACTGTCGTCGCCGGATCTGGTCAAGGCGTGCGCGGCGGGCGACCTTACGGCGGTCAGCCTCGACGGCCTGCCGCGCACGCTGCCCCGGGCGCAGACGATGGACGCGCTCTCCTCGCAGGCGAGCGTCGCGGGGTACAAGGCCGTGCTCGTCGCGGCGACGGCGTACGGCCGTTACTTCCCGATGCTGATCACAGCCGCCGGCACCGCCCGGCCGGCGATGGTGCTGGTACTCGGTACCGGAGTGGCCGGCCTCCAGGCGATCGGCACCGCGCGGCGGCTCGGCGCCAGCGTCTCTGCATACGACGTCCGGCCGCAGACCCGCGGCGAGGTGGAGTCCCTCGGAGCGACGTTCATCGAGCTGACGTCGGTAGGGTCCGGCGCCGGCGAGGGCGGCTACGCTCGCGAGCTGACCGAGGACGAACAGCGCGCGCAGCAAGAGGAGCTGGCCGGTCACATCGCGCGGCACGACATCGTCATCACGACGGCGCAGGTGCCCGGCCGCAAGCCGCCGGTGCTGGTGACCGCCGACGTCGTCGGCGCGATGAAGGCCGGCTCGGTGATCGTCGATCTCGCCGCGAGCCCGCTCGGCGGCAATGTCGAGGGCTCGGGGGCCGAACAGACGACGATCGCCGAGAACGGCGTCACGGTGATCGGCGCCGGCAACCTTCCTGCGACGGTGCCGGCCGCGGCGTCGTCGGCGTACGCACGGAACATCACCGCCCTGCTCGCACACCTGATGCAGGACGGCGCGCTGGCTATCGACCTCGACGACGAGATCACCCGTGGTGTCCTCGTCACCCACGGCGGGCAGGTCGTGCTGCCCGCGCTCGCGGACCGCCCAGAGGAGTGATGTCGGTGAGCACGCAGCTGGTGTCCGACCTGTCGATCTTTGTGCTGTCGGTGCTGGTGGGATTCGAGGTGATCAGCAAGGTGCCGGCAATGCTGCACACGCCGTTGATGTCGGGCGCGAACTCGATCCACGGCGTCGTCATCGTCGGCGCGATGCTGATTGCGGCCAGCGCGCACACCGCCGCCGGGTACGTCCTCGCGTTCGTCGCGATGGCATTTGCGGCAATGAACGTTGCCGGCGGGTACGTCGTTACCGACCGGATGCTGCAGATGTTCCGCCGTCGTCCGACTCCGCCGGGTAAGACCGACGGGCCCGCTGCATGAGCGATTTCGACACCGCGGTCCGGCTGGTCTACCTCGCCTCGGCCGTGTGCTTCGTCCTCGGCCTGCACCTGATGAACTCGCCGGCTTCGGCGCGGCGCGGCAACCAGGTTTCGGCGGCCGGCATGGGTGCCGCGATCGTCGTCACGTTCGTCGTCGTCGCACACGATTCGACGATCACCAGCACCGGCTGGATCGTGCTGATCTCGGGCGCGGCGCTCGGCACCGCCGCTGGTCTGGTGGGTGCGCGTCGAGTCGCGATGACGGCGATGCCGCAGCTGGTCAGCCTGTTCAACGCGGTCGGCGGCGGCGGGGCGGCCCTGGTGGCGATCGACGACGTCGTGCGGCTGCATTCCCTGCACATCGGCACGGCGCCGCTGCAGGTCAGCACCACCACCGCGCTTGACGTCGTCATCGGTGCGGTGACGTTCTCCGGATCCCTTGTGGCGGTGGGAAAACTGCAGGGTATCGTCCCCGGCCGGCCGCTGATGCTGCCGGGTGGCCGCGCCGTCACATACGCGATCGCGGCGATCGCAGCCGCCGGCGCGATCTATGAGATGACCGGGCGGCTGAACCTCTGGGTGCTCATCGTCGTCGTGGTTGCGGCGCTGGTGTTCGGCGTCGCCACGGTGCTGCCGATCGGCGGCGCCGACATGCCGGTGGTGATCTCGCTGCTGAACGCCTTCACCGGAACCGCCGTGGCGATGGCCGGATTCGTCATCGACTCATCGGCGCTGATCATCGGCGGCGCTCTGGTCGGTGCCTCCGGCGGCATCCTCACCAAGCTGATGGCCGATGCGATGAACCGGTCGATCGGCAACATCATGGTGGGCGGCTTCGGCACCGGCGACGCCGCGGCCGCCGTCGCTGGCGACCCGTCGGCGACGGTGCGCGAGGTGTCGGCCGACGACGTCGCGATCCAGCTCGCCTACGCCGCACGCGTCATCATCGTGCCGGGCTACGGGCTCGCGGCGGCGCAGGCCCAGCACGAGATCAGCGCGCTGGCCGACCTGCTCGAGGACCGCGGCGTCGACGTGTCGTACGCGATCCACCCGGTGGCCGGCCGGATGCCGGGGCACATGAACGTGCTGCTCGCCGAGGCGAACGTGCCCTACCCGCAGCTGAAGGAGATGGAGGCGGTGAACCCGGAGTTCGGCCAGGCCGACGTCGCGCTGGTCGTCGGCGCGAACGACGTCACCAACCCGGCGGCTCGGCGCGCCGGCACGGCGATCTCGGGCATGCCGATCCTCGACGTCGACGCCGCCAAGAGCATCGTCGTCATCAAGCGCTCGATGGGCCACGGCTACGCCGGCATCGACAACGAGCTCTACGCCAACCCGAAGACGGGCATGTTCTTCACCGACGCCAAGGCCGGCATCGCCTCGCTGTCCACCGCCGTCAAGTCCCTCTGACCCCTTCTCCTTTCGCCGAGATCGCATGTCACCACCGCGCCACGCCGTCACGGAGGTGGTGAACTGCGATCTCGGCGGGACCAGTTGGGGGCGTCAGCGGCGTCCACAGGCTGGCTGGCTGTCCACAGCTGGCCCGTTCCCGCCGTCACGGGTCGGCGCGCACCGCGACGCTGGACCGATGCGATCTCCCGGTCGGCCGCTCCCGACGGCGTTCACCCGCGATGCGGCGCTCGCCGTCGGCTGGACCGGCCGTCAGCTCGAGGGCTACCGATTTCGACTGCTGACTCGCGGTGCATACGCCTGGGCCGGCGTGCAGCCGCGGCCGGCCGAGCTGTGCCGAGCGCTGAGCTCGCTGCTGCCACCCGGGTCGGGCTGGAGCCACCAGACCGCGGCGGAGTTGCTCGGCCTGCCACGGGTCGGCGCGCCGCGGCTCGGCCGAACCCTGCACGTGACCGTGCTTCGGGCTGCCGCCGTTCCGCGGCGCCACGGGCTGACCGCGCACCGCGCCGAGATTCTCCCCGGGGATCTGGCCCTGGTCGACGGCGTCCCGGTCACCTCGATGCCTCGCACCTTCGTCGACCACGCCGCCGCGGTCGATCTGGAGCAGCTGGTCGCGATCGGCGACGCGATGATCCGATCCGGGCGTTGCACGGCGGCCGAGTTGGCGAGACGAGTGGCTGCCGCGGCGGGCCACCGCGGTGTCCGGCGGGCACGGCGGGCGCTGTCGCTGCTCGATCCGCGCGCGGCGTCGGTGCCGGAGTCGGTCATGCGCGTGCGCATCGTGGACGCCGGGATGCCCGCGCCGACACCGCAGCTGAACGTCGTCGACAGTCGTGGTCGTTGGATCGCGCGTGTCGACCTCGGCTACGAGCAGGAGCGGATCGCGATCGAGTACGAGGGCAGGCAGCACGCCGAGCGCGACCAGTTCGCCCGCGACATCGATCGTTACAGCTCGCTCAGCGCCGCCGGCTGGCGGGTCCTTCGGGAGGGCGCCGCCGACCATGCGGCCGGCGGCCAGCGGATGCTCGCTCAGCTCGGCGACCTGCTAAGTCCGCCGTCGAGATCGCAGTTGACCACCGGTGCGACGGCGCGGCGCGGTGGTGACATGCGATCTCGGCGGGGAGACGGGGCGGGGGTGGGCACCCGCAGTGTGAACGCTTGACCCGGGCCGCTCGTGGGCGTTTAGGTCGCGTTAAGCCACCGACCGTCAGGAGCACCGTCATGCGTCGTCACACCCTTCGGATCGTCTCGGCAATCGCGATGGCGGCGGCGGCCACTTCAGCCGCACTCGTCGCCACCGGCAGCGGATCGGCCAATCCCGCCCCGGCGCCGCCCACAGACACCCGCGGCCCGGGTGGGCTGAACCTGGATACGACCACGATCCCGCAGCTGCAGACGGCGATGAACGCGCATCGGCTGACCTCGGCAGCACTCACGACGTTCTACCTCGACCGCATCCGCCGGCTGAATCCGGAGCTGCACGCCGTCATCACGACCAACCCAGCCGCGCTCACCGAAGCAGCAGCGAGCGACCGGTCCCGCCGCAACGGCCACCTCCGCAGCCCGCTCGAGGGCATCCCGGTGCTGTTGAAGGACAACGTCGACACTCGTGACGCCGAGGCGACGACGGCGGGATCGCTTGCACTCGCCCAGGCCCGACCGGCGAGCGATGCGTTCCTGGTGACGAAGCTGCGTACGGCCGGCGCCGTGATCCTCGGCAAGGCCAACCTCTCCGAGTGGGCCAACTTCCGGTCCACCCAGTCCTCCAGCGGCTGGAGCGGTGTCGGCGGTCAGACCAACAACCCATACGTGCTCGACCGCAACCCGTGCGGCTCGAGTTCCGGCTCGGGGGCCGGAGTCGCGGCCGACCTCGCGACCGTCGCCATCGGCACCGAGACCGACGGCTCGATCGTCTGCCCGTCCGGGGCGAACGGCGACGTCGGAATCAAGCCGACCCTCGGGCTGATCAGCCGGAGCGGGGTCGTCCCGATCAGCGCCGAGCAGGACACGGCCGGTCCGATCGCCCGCAGCGCCACCGACGCCGCCGTCACCCTCGGCGTGCTCACCGGCGTCGATCCCTCCGATCCAGCCACCAAGGCGAGCGCCGGGCACTCCTACTCCAACTATGCGCAGTTCCTGAGGCCAGGATCGCTGCGGGGCAGGCGGATCGGCATCTGGGCGTCGTGCTGCAGCGGCGTCAGCAACGAGACGGACAGCATCCTCGCGCGCACGATCACCCAGCTGCACCAGCTCGGCGCGACGACGGTGATGGTGAACCTGCCCGATCAGGCGACGATCGGCGCCAACGAGACGACGGCGCTCGATGTGGAGTTCAAGCACGACATCAACGCCTACCTCTCGACGCTCGGGGGCAGGCACCCGGCGAATCTGGCCGGACTGATCGCCTTCGACCGGGCCCACGCACGCCAAGAGATGCCCTACTTCAGGCAGGAGACGTTCCTCGCCGCGCAGGCGACCAGCGGCAACCTGTCCGATCCCGCGTACAAGAAGGCGCGCGCGACCGCGACCGGGCTGGCGCAGAAGTCGATCAACCAGACGATGGCGGCCAACCATCTCGACGCGATCGCCGCGCCGACCAACAGCCCGGCCTGGACCACGGACCTCACCAACGGTGATCACTTCACCCTGGCCAGCTCGAGCCCGGCGGCCGTCGCCGGCTATCCCGACGTCACCGTGCCGATGGGATACGCGAGCGGCCTGCCGGTTGGACTGTCCTTCTTTGCCTCCCGCTGGCAGGAGCCGAAGCTGATCGGGCTGGCCTACGCCTTCGAGCAGGGCACGCACGTCCGGCACGCACCGCGGTTCCTGGCCTCGACGCCGTAATCGCATCGGCCGCTGAGGCAACCGCTCGACGGCGACCGAATACCCCGCCGAGATCGCAGTTGACCACCGTCCGCGCGGCGTGGCGCGGTGGTGACATGCGATCTCGACGGGGGGCAGCGGGGTTAGGGCGCGTACTTGGCCGTTGCGTCGCCCGAGCCGGTGCGCAACACGATGGTGTACGGCGACGACGAGTTGGTCGCGACGTCGACCCGCCGATTCCCCGAGCCGGTGTCGGCAGTGACCCCGTAGATGCGCGGCCCGCGCGGTACGGCGACCGTCGCATCGCCGCTGCCCGTGTCGGCAAGCACGGCGGCCGGGGGTGTGGTGAAGGCGAGTGACACCGAACCCGATCCGGTCTCGGCGCTCACGCGGGCCGCGTGCACGCGGGTGGCCGTCACGTCGCCGGATCCGGTCTTCAGCCGCACCCCGCGACCGCCGACGTCGTCGGCCGTGATGTCGCCGGAATCCGTCTGCAGCGACACCGCGCCGGAGAGGTCGGTGGCGTCGACGTCGCCGGAGCTGGTGCTGATGGTGACGGGCCCCGCAACGCCGCTCACCGAGACATCGCCCCGGCGCAGCTGCGCCCGGATCGCCGTGCCGGGCGGCATGCTGACGACGTAGTTCACCGAGCAACGTCCGGTCAGCTGCCAGCCGCTGCAACCACCCGCGAGAGTCAGGGTGGTGCCGTCGACCGACGCCGACGGGTGGACGGAGAACATCGACTCGATGACGGTGCGCCGAACCGTGACGCCGGCA
Source organism: Pseudonocardiales bacterium (assembly GCA_003244255.1). Lineage (GTDB taxonomy): Bacteria > Actinomycetota > Actinomycetes > Mycobacteriales > QHCD01 > QHCD01. The sequence continues at coordinate 62,006 of QHCD01000043.1, forward strand.
TCGGGCGGCCCGGCGACGAAGCGGACGCTGCCGCGGTCCTGCACGTCGACGGCGGTGATCGCCGAGCCGTAGTGCAGCTGCGCGACGTGATGCCGCGACTGCGCGGTGAGCCCGACGATCTCGAAGCCGGCGAAGCCCATCATCACCACGGCGATCAGCGCGCCGATCACCACCGCCGCCGAGCGTCCGCTCTGCGGCGCGCCGTGCAACGCCGGGCGCACCGGTGCCTGGCTGTTCATCGGCGGGTCTCCGGTCCCGGCGTCGGGTCGGATTCCAGGAAGCGCAGGGTGGCGAGCACCCGGCGGTGGTCCTGTTCCGCGGGCGGGAGATCGAGCTTGGTGAAGATGTTGCTCACGTGCTTCTCAACGGCGCCTTCGGTGACCACCAGCAGCTGCGCGATGGCGGCATTTGAGCGGCCTTCTGCCATCAGCCGAAGCACGTCCCGCTCGCGCGGGGTCAGCCTGGCCAGTGGATCGCGTCGGCGGGAGCGGACGAGCAGCTGCGCCACGACCTCGGGGTCCAGCGCCGTGCCGCCCGCGGCCACCCGGCGCAGCGCCTCGATGAACTCAGCGACGTCGGCGACCCGATCCTTCAGCAGGTAGCCCACACCGCGGGTCTCGCCGGCGATCAGGTCGACCGCGTACCGCTCCTCGACGTACTGCGAAAGCACCAGCACGGCGGTCTCGGGCCACTGCCGGCGGATGACCAGGCCGGCCCTGATGCCCTCGTCGGTGAAGGTCGGCGGCATCCGCACGTCGACGACGCAGGCGTCGGGCCGGTGCCGCTCGACCGCCCGCAGCAGCGCCTCGCCGTCGTCGACCGCGGCGACCACGGTTACGCCCGCTTCTTCGAGCAGCCGGGTGAGGCCCTCCCGCAATAGCACGGCGTCCTCGGCGATTACGACGCGCATGGCAGCTCCGCGTAGATGGTGGTGTTGCCGCCCGGCGGGCTGGACACGACGAAGGTGCCGTCGACGGCTTCCACCCTGTTGCGCAGGCCGCCGAGACCGCTGCCGGCGCAGGTGTCGGCACCGCCGATGCCGTCGTCGATCACCTGCACCACGAGCACGTCGTCGAGCCGCCGCGCTGCGATCCAGGCCTGTGTGGCGCGGGAGTGTTTGGCGACGTTGGTCAACGATTCGGCGACCAGGAAGTACGCGACAGCCTCGATGGCCATGGGCGCGCGCGGCTCGACGTCGACGCTCACCTCGACCGGCACGGGACAGGCGCTCGTGAGTGCCGAGAGCGCGGCGTCGAGCCCGCGGTCGGTCAGGATCGCCGGGTGGATCCCGCGGGCCAGGTCTCGCAGGTCGGCCAGCGCGCGCTTGGCCTGATCATGCGCCTCGGCAAGCAGGTCGCGTGCCGTCTCGGGGTCGTCGTCGAACCGGCCCTGCGCCCGCCCGAGTGTCATGGCGACCGAGACCAGGCGCTGCTGCGCGCCGTCATGCAGGTCGCGCTCGATCCGGCGGCGTTCGGCGTCGGCGGCGTCGACCATGCCCGACCGGGTGTGCTGCAGGGTGTCCACTCGCTGGTGCAGCCGCTCGGTGTCGCTCGGTGCCAGCATGGCGCGGGCGGCGGCCACGTTGACGACCGCGACGGCACGGGTGATCCAGGGTGCGGCGAGGAGCAGCGCCAGACCGCCGACGACGTGGATCAGCGCCGATGAAACGTAGGACGCTGACCAGGACGCGATGCCCGGCCCCGCGGCGTTCGCCCAGCCGTAGGCAGGGAACAGCACGAAGGCGAGGCCGCCACCCCAGCAGACCATCGTGATCGTTGCCCCGAACCACGCGATCGGCGGCAGCACCAGCACGCCGTAGACCAGCTCCAGCCACGAGCCGCGGGCGGTGAGCCGCCCGAAGAACCGGCGGAAGCCGGTCCCGTCGCCGTGGGGGGCCGCGCGCACCGGCACGTCGGCGCCCAGGTACATCGCCGCGCGACTCCGCTCCATCAGCGCGACGCCGTGGGCGACCGTCATTGCCAGGCACAGCAGCGGCACGCCGGCGAGCGCCAGAATCATGAACGGGAACGAAACGATCGTGAGCACCAGCAACACGACGAACGCGGGGATCGCCGCGACATAGCCGACCGCGACATAGCAGACGGCGAGCCACGTCTCGGCGCTGCCCGGCGCGCGCAGCAGCGCGACGGCCGTGCCAGTGCGGGACGTCGACCGCATCGCCGTCACCTGCTATCGCCTCCGGGATCGCCGAACCGGTCGGCCGACCGGATGTTCCGTGACGATCACGGTATGCGCCCGGCGGGACGGGGGCCACGCAGCGAGCCGGTCAGTGCGGGATGGGGTTATCACCCCGGGCGGGACGTGCTGGCCCCACCCCCGATACGGGGCCTGCCCGGCGCGACCCGGCGGCCGCGCTGGGCCAGCGTGGGTGGGTCCAACGTTTCCTACCGCCGAAGGATCCCGATGCAAGCGCCCACCCTGGCCGGTGCACCGACCGGCCGCCGGACCAAATGGCTGTTCCTGCTGCTGTGGATCGGCCTGATGGTTGTCGTCTCACCGCTCGCGGGGAAGCTCGGTGACGCCGAGAACAACGACGCCTCGAGCTGGCTGCCGCACTCCGCGGAGTCGACGAAGGTGATGAACCTGACCGATGAGTTCCCCGGTGCGGGCAACGAGCTCGCCGCCGTCGTCTACGCCAGGACCGGCCCACTCGCCGCGGCCGACCGCGCCGCCGCGCAGCGCGATCGGGTCGCCTTCGCTCGCTACGACGTCCGGCACGCCGTCCCCGCCGCGCTCGCGTCGAAGGACGGCCGGGCGCTGCTGCTGCAGGTGCAGCTGCCGACGGCCGCGAACGGCGACAACCAGGCCGTGATCGACGACGTCGGGCGCATCCGCGACACCGTCGTCGCGCACGCGCCGCCGGGGCTGCGGGTGAAGGTCACCGGTCCTGCGGCGATCGATGCCGACACCTCCGATGCGTTCAGCGGCATCGACAGCGTGCTGCTCTACGCCGCCGCCGGCGTGGTGGCCCTGTTGCTGCTGCTGATCTACCGAAGCCCGGTGCTGTGGCTGCTCCCGCTGGTGTCCGCCGCCGTCGCGAGCGAGGTGTCGCAGGGCGTCGTCTACCTGCTGGTCCGGCACGCGGGTTTCGTCGTGAACGGCCAGACGCAGGGCGTTCTCACGGTGCTCGTCTTCGGCGCGGCAACCGACTACGCGTTGCTGCTCATCGCCCGCTACCGCGAGGAACTGCATCGGCGTGCGGACCGGCACGAGGCGATGGCCATCGCGCTGCGGCGAGCCGGCCCGGCCATCATCGCGTCGTCGGCCACCGTCATCCTCGGCCTGCTCTGCCTGCTCGCGGCGCACCTGTCCTCCAACCACGACCTGGGCCCGGTCTGCGCCGTCGGCGTCGGCTGCGCGCTACTGGTGATGACGACGCTGCTGCCGGCGCTGCTCGTCGTGTGCGGCCGCTGGGTCTTCTGGCCGTTCCGGCCGCACGCCGGCGCGGTCCCTCGGGACGAGCGCGGTGTGTGGCCGCGGATCGCGAGCGGCGTCGGGCGCCGGCACCGAGTCCTGGCCGGAGCGTCGATCGTACTGCTGGCGGTGCTGGCGCTCGGACTGATCGTGATGAAGAACGGCGTCCCGGCCGACAAGGCGTTCCGCACCAAGCTCGACGCGTTCACCGGCCAGCAGTTGCTCGCCGAGCACTACCCGGCCGGCCAGTCCGATCCCGCCGTCGTCACGACGACGACGGCGGCCGAGCGGACCGTCCTCGAAACGGTGCGGGAGACCCCTGGGGTGGCGAGCGTCCTGCCGGTGCGACGCCACGGCGGCACGACGCAGATCCAGGCCGTGCTCACCTCCGACGCAACCGACGGCACGCCGGCGGCGCGGACCATCCAACGACTGCGCCTTGCGGTGCACTCGGTGCCGAACGCGCATGCGCTGGTTGGGGGCACGACGGCCGTCACGATGGACGTCCGGGACGCGTGGTCGCACGACCGCAGGGTCGTCATCCCGCTGGTGCTCCTGATCGTGTTCTCTGTGCTCGCCCTGATCCTGCGCTCGCTGGTGGCACCGCTCGTCCTGATCGCGACGGTCGGGCTGTCCTTCGTGGGATCGCTCGGCCTGTCGACGTTCCTGTTCCAGCACGTGTTCGGATTCGCTGGCGTCGACGATCCGGTAGTGCTGTTCGGATTCCTGTTCCTCGTCGCGCTGGGTGTCGACTACAACATCTTCCTGATG